>JAZDMB010000043.1:0-46976 GCA_043801445.1 Planctomycetota bacterium | reverse complement strand
TAGTGGAGAGAGAAAACTGGCGACAGTAACTGCTTAAAGTTGGCAGGCGGTAAAGTTTTTGTTGGATGAATCCAGATTGACCACGAAATATTAGTTATTGTTGCTATTTAGAAGCGTTTTTAGACACGCTCTGTGTCACCGAACTAAGGTAATACTTAATTTCTTAATATGTATCGTGTAACCGGATTAACATTATTTAATTAACCAGTTTCTTAAACTCTTCATCATTCCAGAGTGTTTTGAAATCACGATCGTTTTTAGCCGTATCTTTGAACTTAACATCTAATTTTAGGGCTTCTGCAAGATTTTTAAGTGCTTCTGCCCTATCTCCCTTATTAGCATAGATGCAACCCTGATTATACCATGATATTGCTGTTTCATATTTTCCAGTTGGAATATCTTTCTGTTCCGAAGATTCTGTAGTGGATGCCCCTGATTTATGATTCCGCAGATGCAAATAAACCTTTCCTTTATTTTCTTTTATCCACGTAATTAACTCATCTGTATTATTAGTATTAATTTTATTCTTAGCTCTGTCATTCCTATCTGATGCAGTAAGCTTTGTAATTAAAATAGGTATGGTGAATATAAACATCGCCAATAATATATACTTCCATGTTTTACTTTCCTCTTTAGATAGTTCTTTTATTAAGCAATCCCTACATCCAAAAATAAATTCTTTTTCTATATATATAATGTTTGACCTATTGATATAAAGCCCATTTATTCCTGTTTTTTTACCGCATATTGGGCATAAAGACTGGATAAAATCATTTATTAATTTATCAGTTTCGCCATCTGATAATTGGGTTAAGCCTATATCCATAGTATTTTTGTCAAGATTCCTTTTCTCCATTTCCTCCTTTAGAACTATCTGCCCATCCTTAGTCAGCTTATTTACCTCTGTGGCAATATCCAATATTTGCCTATCTGTCATTCCGCTATAATTTTTTCTTAGTTCATCAATATTCATATGATTTCTAATTTTGAATTCCGAGGACACAATACTTAATTCCTTAATTATGTATTGTACCTTCCGAATTATTCAAAAAAAAGCCTTTTAATCCATTGGAAATTAACCATGGAAAGCAATATAAAAAGAAGAGCTCCAATAAATAATATTAGCAAAACATCAAGAATTCTATCTTCTTTCATAGGAGGTCGAGAACTTATTTGTTGCAACAACCTTTCCTTTTCTTGATGCATTTTTTGCATATACTCTTGATAGATAGGCTCATTAAAACCATTTACTAAAATTTTATCCCTTACCTCTTCCCTGTTGTTCTTAGCAGTAGAAATAACACTAAAATAATCGTTATAAATTTCAGGCAACTTTTTATTTTCTCTCTCTAATATTATTTTGAGATAAATAAGCGCATAAACAATTACTACCATTAGCAGGATAATTGCGGCCACAACATAAGGTTTATTTTTAATGCAACCACTGTGTTCTCCGAAAGCAAATAAGATACCTATAATAGTCGCAGACAACAAACTTGTTTGCACTATCAATCTTCTTATTTCAAGAATATTTTGGGTGGAGAGATTGATTGAGTTTTGTCTCATTTCCGTCTCGAGTTCCAAATCTTTTTCTATTTCTCTGTTAAGTCGTTTTATTATTTCTTCACCAATATCCATTTTCCCTCTTTTGTTACAATTTACTTTATTCCACAAATTTGGGCGACATAATACTTAACTCTTACACCCCAATCAGAACACTTTTTTTCCTTTTCGCTGATGTCCACGATGGGCGGGACCTGTGCGTGGTCTATCTTGACCTTGTCCTTCCGCCAAATCCAGGGACACCTTACTTATTTATTGTCATTTTATCAGACAAGACAGTCCGAGTCAAGAAGAATCTCGAATAAAAGGGATGATAGTAGTATGTAGTATAAAGTATGAAGTATGTAGGGTGAGAGTCCCATACATAATGTATCATAAAAGTAGACAGGGGAGTAATTCTGTTTTAGTATAAAGTGATAATGGAGGTGTCAGTATGAACAAATTAAGAATTGTTATTCCTAAAGGCAGGATTTTTGAGAACGTAGTAAAATTGCTCAACGAGGCGGGAATCTATATGCAGGTCAACGAGAGGGGTTACAGGCCGATTGTAAATAACCCTGAAATAGAGATAAAAATAATGAAACCGCAAAACATTCCGAAACTGGTGGAACTGGGTTCGCACGATATCGGATTCACAGGCTACGACTGGATTGTTGAGACCGGGGCAGATATAGCTGAAATAATGGATTTGAAACTTAATCCGGTCAAGATTATCGCGGCCGTTCCCCAGAATCTGTCCGATAAATCCTTACGTACAAAGAAGTTGGTCGTGGCATCTGAATACGAGAATATGGCAACGTCATTCCTGAAAAAAGGCAGATACAATTACGTATTCCTGAGAACCTACGGGACAACGGAAGTTTTTCCGCCGGACGATGCGGATATGATTATAGATAATACCGCCACAGGCAGGACATTGACAGAACATAATCTGAGAACGATTGCCACACTTTTGAACTCGTCCACCCGATTCATCGCCAACAAGAAATCATTGAAGGATGCGTGGAAGAGGGAGAAAATCGATGAGATGAAGATATTATTCCAGTCGGTGCTGGATGCGCGGGAACGGGTTATGCTGGAAATGAATATTCCCAAGGAGAAATTCAAGTCCATCGTAAAAATACTGCCGTGTATGCGCTCGCCGACCGTGGCTCCTCTTTACGGCGAACAGGGATTCGCCGTGAAAGTCGCCGTGAAAAGAACCGAAGTGATAAAATTAATACCGCTGCTTAAGAAACTCGGCGCAACGGATATATTGGAATATGAGTTCCGTAAGGTAGTAGTATAGCCACAGAGGCACAGAGAACACAGAGGAAATAACTAACAACTAACAACTAACAACTAACAACTAATATCTAATGACTAATAACTCTGCGTCTTTGCGGTAAAAATATATGAAGAATATAAAAAAATCAGTAACTGAACTCGATGAATACATCGTTTCGCAGGATACGTCTGTCGTGAAGTTGAACCAGAACGAGTCTTCATATGATATTCCGACATCACTGAAGAAAAAGATATTAAGCAAATTAGCCGCGAGTAAATGGAATAGGTATCCATCCGGCAGACCGGTGCCGCTGATTAATGCGATATCAAAATACGTGGGTTACCCGGCTGATGGTATAGTCGCCGGCAACGGCTCGAATGAGATAATCCAAATTATATTATCGGCGACTTGCCAGCCGAAAGACAAAATCGTGCTCGTGTCACCCGGATATCCGATTTATCCGCGTCTGGCAAGAATTATGGGGCTGAAGATTGTCGATGTTCCGCTCCGGGAAGATTTCAGTTTTGATATCCCGGCTATTATTGAGAAATCAAAAGGCGCGCGTCTGGTGGCGTTTCCGTCACCGAATAGCCCGACCGGTACGGTTTTGAGCATCGAAGAGATTAAGAATATCGCCAACAACATAGAAGGAATTCTTATTGTAGATGAGGCATATTGTGAATTTCATAAGAAAACCGCAGTGGGACTTCTTAAAACGATAGATAATATAATAATAACACGGACATTTTCCAAGGCATTCGGTATGGCCGGGCTGAGGCTGGGGTATCTCATTGCCAGACCGGAGATGGCAAAAGAGATAGGGAAAGTAAAACTCCCATTTTCAGTCGGAATATTCCAGCAGATTGCCGGAGAAGCAGTAGCCCAAAACAAGAAATATATAAGAGATATTGCGGATGCGGTTATCAATGAACGGGAAAAACTCGTTTCGGAACTCAGGAAAATCCCATCCGTTAAACCGATACCATCATTTGCCAACTTTATTTTATTCGAGATGGAAGGCAGGTCATCCAAAGACGTATTTGAATCACTTCATAAAGCAGGTGTGCTTGTGAGATATTTTGCAACCCCAAGGTTGGAAAATATGCTGAGGGTAACGGTCGGCACTGCCAAGGAGAATGGAATCTTTTTACAGAAGTTAAAGATTGTTTTAGGTCAGTAATAGAATATTTTAAAAGACGTTTAAGAAAAAAGAGGAACACGAATAACACGAATGGAACGAATGTCATGAATATTCTTTGGGAATAGTCCCACCCAGGCGGGATTAACTGGTAATTTTTTATTCGTGTGATTCGTCTTAATTCGTCCTACCCGCCTGACCAATGTCATTCGGGCAGGTTCGTGTTTATACTTTCCTATACTGTAAAAAAATGGTTTGTCGTGATACCGAAAGGGCGGGGGAGCACATCTCTTTTGGTTAGATGAAATGATATGAACGTAGAAGGAATTATTTTTGATATGGACGGCGTTCTGGTTGATGTCTCGGCATCATACAGAGTCGCCATAAAGAAAACCGTTGAGTATTATCTTAAGAAGAGAGTAAATGCTGGTGAAATACGGGCATATAAAACCAAAAGCGGTTACAATAATGACTGGGATATTACCGAGGCAATCATGCTTTCGCGGGGATTGAGAATAAACAAGACTGAAATAATAAGGATTTTCCAGAAATTTTATCTGGGGTCTGATTTTGACGGCCTTATCGCGAATGAGAAATGGCTGTTGGATATCGACATCCTGAGCAGGCTGAAACAGGATTACAAGCTGGGTATCGTAACAGGCAGGCCGCGAAAGGATGCAAACCATACGCTGAAAAGGTTTAAAGCCAGGAAATATTTTGATACGGTAATAACGATGGATGATGTCGATGGTAAATACAAGCCCGACCCATATGGCATAAATCTGGCGCTTAAGGAATTGAATATCCGGTCCCGAAATCATCCCCGAGACATAGCTCGGGACAGGCGGGACGGAGTTTACCCCGACCGCAGTGTCGGGGCTGCGGCTCCGCGCGCTCTTTATGCCGGTGATAATATCGACGATATTAAATCGGCGGTTTCGGCGAAGGTTATTCCGGTCGGTATCATCGGACCCCATATCGAGAACAGGAAAAAGGCGGCGGAATTATACAGGAAATTAGGCGCAAAATATATATTAAAAAATATTAACGAGATTCCGGAGGTATTAAAATGCGAATAACTACCATAGCCAGAAAGTCGAAGGAAACTCAGATAAAAATCAAACTCAATATCGACGGCTCGGGAAAAAGCAGGATTGTTTCCAAAATAGGATTCCTGAATCACCTGCTGGAAACATTAGCCAAACACGGTTTATTTAATATAGAAGCCGATATCAAAGGCGATATTCACGTTGACCAGCATCATATAGTGGAGGATACCGGTATCGCATTAGGCGCGGCATTCAAGAAAGCGCTGGGAGATAAAAAAGGGATAAAAAGGGCCGGATTTTTCATTTATCCGATGGACGAATCATTGGTCATGACCGCCGTTGATATCTCCGGCAGGCCTTATCTTAAAATGGATGCTGATTTCAAAAGCAAGAAGGTGGGTGAATTCAGCACTGATTCATTGGAGGATTTCTTCCAGGGGTTTGTAGCTTCACTGGCGGCGACGCTGCATATCCGGGTTTATTACGGACGCTCCGACCACCATAAAATCGAGGCCGTATTCAAGGCATTCGCAAAATCATTGAAAGAAGCCTGCGCAGAGGATAAAAGATTGGGGAATAAAATTCCAAGCACAAAAGGAATATTATGATTGGGATAATAGATTATGGGGCGGGCAACCTGCTCTCTATAAAAAAAGCAATGGAGCACCTGGGCGTTAAGTGCAGGATTATCAATACGAAAAACAAGTTCAAGGGAATAACAAAAGTGATACTGCCCGGCGTGGGTGCTTTTCAGTCCGCTATCCGAAAATTAAAGTCCACGGGAATTTACGAGATTACTAAGGATTGGTTATTATCTGATAAACCGTTCCTGGGAATATGTCTCGGTATGCAGCTTCTTTTTGAGGAAAGCGAGGAATCAGCCGGTGTGAAGGGATTTGGGGTATTTAAAGGCAAGGTGATTCGCTTCAAAAGAGGAAAGGTTCCGCAAATCGGCTGGAACCGGGTTCACATAAAACGGAAATCGAAACTAATGAGCAACATAAAAGACGATTCGTTTTTCTATTTCCTGCACGGATACTTTGCGAAACCTGCAGATGGCGATATAATTACCGGAACGACCGAGTATAATACGGTTTATCCGTCAATGGTTGAAAGAGGCAATATCTGCGGTGTCCAATTCCATCCGGAAAAAAGCAGCGCCATGGGGCTGAAATTACTTAGGAACTGGGTAAGAAACATTTAACCACAGATGAACGCAGATAAACACAGATAATTTCTATAAGGAGACCAGGAAAACAGGAAAGGAATAAGCCACAGATTACACTGATTTGCCACACCTGCCCGACGGACGACGCCAGTCGTTCGGGCGGGGAGACACAGAGGACGCAGAGATACATAGGACACAGATGAACGCAGATTAACACGGATTAATAGTATGTAGAAAGTAGGGTAAGAAAAGAGGAAACGTAAGATTTGCCACAGAGAACACAGAGCGAATAAATTAAGAAAGATTATTAAGGATATCAGGAAAACAGGAAAGGAATAAGCCACAGATTTAAATTAGTATAAAGTATGAAGTAGGTAGTAGGTATAATAAAGTCAAAAGTAAAAAGTTCGGACTTTTAACCTTTAACTTCTAACTTTTAACTTAATATCTTAGAGTCTCGGGGGTGAAACTATGTTAACAATAAGAATCATATCCTGTCTCGACGTGGAATCAGGACGGGTAGTTAAAGGCATAAAGTTCCGCGATATAAAGGATGCGGGAGACCCGGTTGAATTGGCAAAACTCTATAACGACCAGGGTGCTGATGAAATAACGTTCCTCGATATCGAGGCGTCCTACAAAAGCAAAGAGATAATGGTCGATGTAGTCAGAAAGGTTTCTAATGAGGTTTTCATACCGCTGACAGTAGGCGGCGGTATAAGAAGCACCAAGGATATGAGAAAGGTTTTGAATGCCGGCGCTGATAAAGTTGCCATATGCACTTCGGCTATCGAAAACCCGTCTCTTATTTCAGAAGGCGCAAAGATATTCGGTTCGCAATGTATCGTCCTTTCAATCGATGCGAAAAGAGACGGTCATAAATGGTTTGCATATACACACGGCGGCAGGATTAATTCCGGGATTGACGCAGTAGAATGGGCCAAGAAGGGCGCCAGACTCGGCGCCGGAGAAATATTGCTCAATTCCATAGATATGGACGGCACAAAAGAAGGCTATGATATCGCATTAACCGGAAAGGTTTCCCGGGAAGTCGGGATACCTGTCATCGCTTCAGGCGGAGCCGGTACCCTGAAACAGATTCTCGATGTGGCTATTGCTGGGAAGGCCGATGCGATTCTTATGGCGTCCCTATTGCATTATGGCGAATATACAATTGCTAAAATTAAAAAATACCTGAAAGGAAATGGAGTGATGGTAAGATGTTAGTAGCGTCTATAGACCTGATGGGCGGCAAGGTAGTCCAGCTAAAACAGGGAAAAGAAAAAGTCCTCGAGCGCGATGACCCGTTGGCGCTGGCCAGGGAATTTGACAGATACGGTGAAATAGCCGTGATAGACCTCGATGCCGCAATGAGTAAAGGCGAAAACCTTGAAAAGATTAAGAAAATACTGAAGGTTGCAGAATGCAGGGTCGGCGGCGGAATTAGAAACCTGAAAAAGGCAAAGGAATTGATTTCGTTCGGTGCAAAGAAGGTCATCATCGGGTCGATGGCATTTGAAAATGATAAAATCAACCACGGTTTCCTGCAGGAACTCCTGTCAGCCATCGGCAGGGACAGAATCATAATCGCAATCGACGCCTTAAACGGAGAGATTGTGACCGAAGGCTGGAAACACAAAACCGGGCTTAAGCTTTTTGATGTTGTTAATGAGATTGAAAAATATTGCTCTGAATTTTTATATACCTGTGTTGAGAAAGAGGGTTTATTGGAAGGCATCGATATGTTAAAGGTCAGAGAATTGGTAAAATCGACCAAGAATAAAGTAACTGTTGCCGGCGGTGTGAGTTCGATTGATGAAATAAAAGAAATTGCCCGAATGGGAGCTGATGCGCAAATCGGTATGGCGCTTTATACGGACAGAATAAGCATTAAAGATGCATTTATTGAATCGCTTAATTGGAAGAATGATTTGCTACCAACCATTACGCAGGATTACAAAGGCGGGATTTTAAACCTGGCATACAGCAACAAGACTTCCATTAAAAAGACTTTTGAGACCGGTAAAATGTGCTATTTCTCAAGGTCAAGGAATAAGCTCTGGATGAAAGGCGAAACATCAGGCAACTTCCAGGAATTTGTCAGGATAAGAGTGGATTGCGACCAGGATACACTGCTGGCAACGGTAAAACAACAAGGCGTTGCCTGCCACACAGGCAGTTATTCCTGTTTCGGCAGTAAGAAATTTAATCTCTATGAACTTTATGAGGTCATAAAAGACAGGATTAAAAACCCGTCTGCCAAATCATATACCGCAACCCTGACGGATGAATTATTAAAGGAAAAGATATTAGAGGAAGCAAATGAAGTTGTAGAAGCAAAAACCAGGGACGAGATTATCTGGGAATCAGCGGATGTGCTATATTTTCTGACCGTTTTGATGGCGAAAAACGGCGTGGAAATAGATGATGTATTATTCGAACTCGCCCGCAGGAGAATAAAGTGAAGATTATAAAAGGCTCATCATTAAAAGAAAGTTTTTTCAACTACAAGGATACGGAAGAGATTCCGGTAATAAACAAAATATTGAAGGATGTCCGTCAAAACGGCGATGATGCCATAAAAAGATACACTCTCAAATTTGATGGCGTTAGATTATCAAAAATGAGAGTGGCTGCCTCCGAGATAAAGGATGCCTATAAAAAAGTTGCTCCTAAAATCGTATCAGCTTTGAAGTATGCGGCAAAGAATATAAAAACATTTGCCAAGAAACAGTCAGCCCAATTTAAAGACTTTGAGATTGAAACAGCCCGCGGTGTTTTTACAGGCCAGAAAGTCATACCGATAGAACGGGTCGGCATTTATGTTCCGGGCGGTAAATTCCCTCTGGCTTCCACGCTTCTGATGTGCGCCATACCCGCTAATGTCGCCGCAGTACCGGAAATAATCGTATGCTCACCGCCATCATATAGAGGTTCGATTCACCCGGCAATTCTCATTGCCGCGGATATTGCCGGTGTCAAAGAGATATATAAAGTCGGCGGCGTCCAGGCAATTGGCGCAATGGCTTACGGAACACAAACCATCAAAAGAGTCGATAAGATTGTGGGACCGGGCAATAAATATGTCGCATCAGCCAAAAAAGAGGTTTTCGGATATGTCGGAATAGATTTTATAGCGGGACCATCAGAGGTCATAATTATAGCCGATGAGACTGCGAATCCGGATTATATTGCGGCTGATCTGCTTGCCCAATCGGAACATGATAAAGATGCCTTGCCTATCCTGATTACCACATCTGCAAAACTTGCAGAGAGAGTAAACAAGGCAGTGGGATTGCAACTGCAAAAGCTGAAGACAAGGGACACAGCAAAGGTTTCCATCAGTAATAACGGCAGGATAATAATTGTCAATAATATGGATGAAGCAATCAACATTACCAATAAAAAAGCCCCTGAACATCTTGAATTACAGGTAAAGAACGCCGAGCGTTACACGGTTAAATTAAAGAATTACGGCTCGCTTTTTATCGGGAAATACTCGCCTGTCGTGCTGGGTGATTATAACAGCGGGTTGAATCATACATTGCCCACAAATACTACGGCGCGATATACCGGCGGACTCAGTGTGAAGGATTTCCTCAAAATCCAGACAACTCTCAGGGTAACAAAAGAAGGGTTACCGGCAATAGGAACAAAAGCAAAGACCATTGCGGATGCAGAAGGTTTGGACGGCCACGCAAAATCGATAGCAGTCAGATGCAGTAGCAATCTTGTTGAGCTTCCCAGCCCGTTAGAAGCGTCCGATGAAACGTAAGTAGATATACTAAGATGATTATTCTCATTGCCGTGTTCGCTTCTAACGGGGCAGGCCGCGGGATATAAAGACTGAGAAATTATAGACAGGGTAGGGTGTGTTACCAGATTCTGATATAATTTAAATGAGGATGTAAAAATGAACAATAAAATAATGCTAATCATTGTGGTCGGATTATTCTCCTGCCTTAGCGGATTCCAACCTAATACTTCGTTAATAAAAGAAAAGAATGAAAAGATAGCCAAAGGACTTAAGAGCAAAATAGAAACAGGGTATACGATAGAGAAATCTGACAAACACGAAAAAGTCTTGGATTATAAGATAATTCATAACTACGACACCAAGGGCAATAAGACTGAAGAAACTTCATATTATGATAATGGTGAGTTAGAAGAAAAGTGGCTTTTTAAGTATGACAATAAAGGTAATACGATTGAAGCATCACACTATGGAACTGAAAATAAGTTAATAGAAAAAGGATGTTTCAAATATGACGACAAGGGTAATAAAATTGAATATGACAAGTATGAATATGATGGCGGCTTATCCGTTTTATCAGAAAAGTGTCTTTATAAGTATGACGAAAAAAGCAATGGGGTTGAGGAGGACTGGTATGGTTTCGAAGGTAAGTTAGAAATAAAGTTTCTTTACAAATATGATGATAAAGGCAATCAGATTGAACGGAATACTCCATGGGACGCTTCTAACGCCGAAGGGAAGTCAATAGGAAAAAGATATTTCAAGTATGATGATAAGGGTAATAAGATTGAGGATGCTAATTATGGAGCCACCGGCAAGTTAGTAAATAAACATGTTTATCAATATGATGACAAAGGTAATATGCTGGCAGATGTTCGGTATGATGGTAGTAACAAGGTAGTAATTAAGAATGTTTCCAAGTATGATGCTAAGGACAATAAGATTGAGGAAGTTACGTATGGAATAGAGGAGAAATCTGGTAAATCTCAAGAGATTCCCGTATTTCAGATAAGTTGGGAATACGAGTTTTATCCTAAATCTAAAAAGTAATTAATGTATTTGTCAAGTAGTATGCGCACCACGATTAATCGTTTAGTTAACTGGAAGAGTTTGAACTGCGTTGACATGATTCGCAGAGACCGCACTGTTTTTTGCCGCCTTCATAACAACTCCATAATTTATCAAGAGGTAATCCCAGTTTCTTGCCTTGCTTAATGATTTCCTTTTTATCCATCTTTGCCGTGAGACTTATTACCGTAATATTTTTTCTTGCCTCGCTCAAGCGAGAGCGGAGCGGGAGTGTGGAGTAATGTAATGTTTTGTTTATAGCATTGATAAACTGAATGGAATTATCGGGGAAATTAACAGCCTCTTCTTTATTGAAACCGGCAATGATATATTGATAACCCGATGCTTCTGCAAAAGAGGCGGCGATATTTATGAATAGGGCATTACGATTGGGAATCCAGACTGACCGTGTCTTCGCCGAAGGCTTCGCGCAGGCAGGTTTTGATGCACTCTTGTTATATTTAGATGGGTGTGGAACGGGTTTTGTTTTATCCGTGAGCGGGTTTGAAGCGAGTTTACCGAGCCACTTCAAATTAAATACCGTATGTCGGATATGATATTTACGAGAGAGCATTCCGGCGGCGCGGATTTCCTGTCCGGCTGATTTCTGTCCGTAATCAAAAGTCAGCGCTAAATTTATTCTGAATCCTTTTTTAACAGCCAAAGCCAGTGAAACCGCGGAGTCGAGTCCCCCCGATAGAAGAACCACAGATTTTGCGTTTTTCATGGTATATAGTAAAAGTATTTAACAACGGGATTAAAAACAGTATGAGAGTAGTAAGTATCCGAGTAGCTTAAATACTAAAATACTTAATACTAAAATACTGCTATTATATCAGACGATATATTTTTTACCAAGAGATGATACCAGTTGCTTATAGCGGGGGTCTTTTTTCAGATTGATAAGGTCTGCGTCTTCATTCATATGTTGCCACTCATTATAGCCCAAAAGTATCGCCATTTCCAATTCATTAAAGGCATTATCCATTTGGTTGAGTTGAGAATATGAACAGGCGAGGTTATAGTGAACGATAGATTCCTCAGGCAGCAATCGGACGAGTTTCTTGTCTATTTCAAGCGCCTTTTCGTGACAGCCTTCTTGTGAATAAGTAAAACCGAGGAATCTGAGTACTTCTATGTTATTCGGATTTGATTTCAGAGCCGCTTCATACAAATCAATCTCAAATCTCTTGAATATTTCTTTACTCGGCGGTAGTCGTTTCATAATTAATTTTCCTGCTTGCCCGATTAGTATGTATGCATTTATGTTATATCGTCTTATAATCGTCAAGTTTTTAGGTGTATTTTATTGACCCAGCAAATACTTTGTGTTAGTGTCTTACGAAGCTGCAATTGTTTAGTGATACAAAGCATGAAAACATTTAGAAAGGAGCAATAAATGGGAACAGAAGCTACCGGTTGGTATATAGCAGATAGTGTGGTGGCGTTTTTATTTTCATGTGCTACTACAGCCGCATTGGTTTTTCTGGTCTGGCGTGTTACAGAGCGATTATTAAGAGGTTTTTTGGGTAAGAATATCGGTTTTTTCGGCGCCTTATTTGCCTCGGTATTAGTCGGTGTTAAGGGAGTAAAAGTCGCCTCTGACTTTTTGTCCACTTATAAGAAAATTCCTATTCTTCAGGGAGTCGTAAGCGGTATTGCAGACACCATTAATGCCTGTATTGCCCCAAAGGTTTTTAGCCCGTTTGAATTTATTATAATTATCGGACTGGTTCTTTACGTGTGTTACTGGTTGCATACCCGTTTTATACCCAAGCAGTCAATGGATGATATTAAGGATAAGTTTGAGCACACGATTGACCCTGATATGTCGCCGAGACCGCCTCTTGATTATTAAAGTTATATTTTCACCGCAGACCCTACTTCGCTAAGGCTACGAAGGACAGGGGACGCAAAGTTTGCGGAGAAACGAATAATTTCTATAAGGAGACCATGAAACCAAGATAATTCTTCCCGAATTCCTGGCTTCCTTATATAAATTCTTTATTTGATATGACGGATTACGATTAAAGGTTCATATTTTTATGAATCCTGCCTCTAAATCATCTATTAACATAATCATCGGACAGACCGCCAGCAGTAAAAATGCCCTTGCTTCCCATCTGGCCGGTCTTATTGATGCCGAGATAATCTCTGTGGATTCAATGAAGATATACCGCAATATGGATATCGGCACCTCAAAGCCGTCAGTGGAGCAGAGAAAAAAAACAAGATATCATCTCATAGATATAGTTAATCCATGGGAGAGTTATAATGTAGCCGAATTCGTCAAGGACTGCGATAGCGCAATCGCCGATATCATCAAACGCGGTAAGAAACCTTTATTGGTATGCGGGACGCCGCTTTATCTCAAGGCGTTGCTTTATGGAATATTCTCGGGATTAAGCAGCAGTCCTGAATTAAGAGCCGAATTGGAAAAGACCGCATCTGAAAAAGGACTTGATTTTCTCTATGAACAATTAAGGAAGATTGACCCGGTTCGGGTCAGCGGGGCAGATAAGATACACCCCAACGACAAAAAGCGGATTATCCGCGCCATTGAGGTTTATACCATTTCAGGCAAACCCATCTCATCATTCCAGACACACTTTGATAAGGAAGAATTACGGTATCAGACGACGATGGTCGGCTTAAAACGCGCCTCTGAAGATTTATACCAGCGCATTGACGCAAGGGTGGAAAGAATGTTTCAACAGGGTCTGGTTGACGAAGTCAAAGGGCTCGTGGATTCTCCGAATGTGCTAAGCAGGCAGGCAGAATGCGCCGTAGGTTATAAGGAATTAATTAAGTATTTGAAGGGCGAAATTAAATTGGAAGAAGCAAAGGATGAAGTCAAAAAGAATACCCGCCATTTAGCCAAAAGACAGATGACTTGGTTTAGAAGATTTCCTCAAATAGAATGGATAGAATGCCCGCCTGACGGTCGGGCAGGTGCCTCCGGCACAGGGTAGCGGGAAAAGGACTACTTCCGATAACCAAATCTGTGATAAGGTAATGAAAGCAATCGTAGTTATTTAGCCGAATGAAGTTAGCCACAGATTTCACAGATTAAATAAAGAAACTGCAAATAAACACAGATAAATTTTCGTTCATCACAAAGACACAACGGTCACAAGGAAATAATCTATGGCTTCTTAGTTCCAAAAGTCTTTTATATTTGAGACTCTTCACTTCGTTCAGGGTGAAATCGTTTATTTTGTCACTTACGGGATACTACTCCACGAACCCTTGACCCCCCCGCGAGGGGTGAACGGGTTCTCTGAGCGAGAATCCGGAATGGGTTAAATAGAATATCGTTAGGTATCAACAATCTCATTTTATTTGACTTTATTTAAAATATAAAGTAGCAAGTGAATTTATGCGATTAAGAAAACCACAAGGAACCGAAGATATTTTACCCGAACAGATTCCGATATGGCGTTATGTTGAAGATACGGTGCATAGTGTTTTCGAACGATACGGTTATTCCGAAATCAGAACGCCGGTAATGGAATTTTATTCCGTTTTCAATCGTTCGGTGGGCGAGGCGACCGACATCGTAGAAAAAGAGATGTATCTGATTCGCTCAAAAGGCGAGTCAAATGACGACAAGGATTTGATTGCCTTGAGGCCTGAATTGACCGCTCCGATTGTGCGCGCATATCTGGAGAATAATTTCGATAAGAACAAGATATTCCAAAAACTATATTATTTCGGTCCGCTTTTCAGGCATGACCGTCCGCAAAAAGGCAGACTGCGCCAGTTCCACCAGATTGGTGTCGAGGCGCTCGGTTCTTATGATGCGCTTCTGGATGTTGAGGTAATAGATATGGCAATGTCATTTTTGGAATCATTAGGCATTAATGACAGCCAGTTGAACATTAACTCGATGGGGTGTCCCGAGTGCCGCAAGGCGTATGGCGAGGCAATAAGAAAACAGTTATCTAAATCTCTTAATGAACTGTGCGAGAATTGCCAAAGGAGATTTGATAAAAATATTTTCAGAATACTTGACTGTAAGGATAAGAAATGTTATGAGGTAACTTCTTATCTTGAGCCGTTAGATAAATATCTTTGTCAGAGTTGCAAGGAGCATTTTGAGAAGGTCCAAAAGGGGCTTAATGATAATAAGATAGTTTATCGGTTAGATAAACATTTGGTGCGCGGGTTTGATTATTATACCAAGACAGTTTTTGAGATAACCCATTCATCGTTAGGCGCGCAGAATGCACTGGGCGGAGGCGGGCGTTACGATAATCTGATTGAGCAATTTGACGGACCGGCCACCGGTGCGGTGGGCTTTGCGATGGGTGTAGAAAGGATTATTGAGGTAATAAAAAAAGAGATATCTCATACCGGACCGACCGTATATGTCGTAGTGACAGACGAGAGTTTGAAACCGGAAGTGTTCAAGGTCGTCAGGGATTTGCGCCGGCATTCTATATCGGCTGATATGGATTACGAGGCGAAAAGTCTCAAGGCGCAATTCAGGAATGCCGACCGGCTTAAGGCAAAGTTCGTTGCTATTATCGGACAGGATGAGCTAGCCAAGGAAAGTATAAAACTGAAAGAAATGAAAAGCGGTGTCGAGCAGACAATAAAATTAACATCGCTTATTGAATCAATAAAATAAAAAAGAAAGGAGAATGGTATATGAAAAAACTGGTAATCATAGGTGGCATGGTGTTAGGGGTAGGGCTTTTTGTCGGATGCGCATCCAAAGGCTTTGTTACTGAAGAAATAACAAAGAGCAGGGCGCAGATTACATCGGAACAGACCAAAGCTTTAAAGGATGAGATTACAAGGCTCGATTCTGATTTTTCTAAACGGTGCGCAAATATTGAGATGAATTATGCCCTTAAGAGTGCTGTGGAATCAGATGCTTATAATCGTGAACAGAAAATAATGAAGGACGTTGAGAAACGGTTAGAAGATATTAAGGCATCTATTAAAAGCATGGAAGATATGAAAGAGGTATCTCTGGAAAAATTCAGCCAAAACCTTCAGGCATCTACTCATGTTTTTTTAAAGCAGTTAAAAGAACAGAAAGAGGGTATAGAAAGAGCTATGGAAGAATTGGATAAGCTTATTGCAGAACCGACTAATACTCCTCCAGCTGAGCAGCCGAAATAAATAATAAATTCAGATGAAGGAAGGTTTAGTAAGAGTTTCAGCTGTGGTTTTAGCCGCAGGTAAAGGGACGCGGATGCTTTCCGGTTACCCGAAAGTGCTTCATGAAATATGCGGCAAATCCCTTTTGTATTATACTCTTAAATTACTAAAGAGTCTGCCAGCCCGACAGCCCGTCCGAACGGATGTCCATCCGGGCGGGGTCACCCGGTCTGGCGGGGATGATGCTATCCGTAAATCGGTTAAACTTAATGGCATCTATGTAGTAGTTGGTTATGAATCTGATAAGGTAAAGAATACCTTTAGAAACGAGGATGTGCGCTGGGTTACCCAGGAGAAACTGCTGGGAACCGGCAATGCGTTAATCGTTACACAATCATTATTAAAGGATATTGACGGTATTATTTTGGTTGTTTGTGGTGATACGCCATTGTTGACCGCAGAGACTCTAATGAAACTGATTCAGGTTCATATGGATTCTCCTAAATCAGCGGCGACAATACTTACTTGCCAATTGGACAATCCTACTGGCTATGGACGCATATTAAAGGATAAAAGAGGAAGAGTTAAGGGTATTATAGAGGAACGGGAAGCTAACGAAACACAGAAAAGAATTAAGGAGATAAATACCGGAACATATATTTTTAATTCAAGTGTTTTTAAGACGTTGGAAAAGACTAATCCTCATTCCAAAAATGGAGAGTATTATCTAACGGATGCAATAGAGATTTTGGCAAAAGAAGGTGGAAATATAAAGACATATTTAGAAGAGAATGCATCGGAATGTTTAGGTATTAATACTTATGATGAATTAACCGTTGTCGGCAAGTTAATGCGACAAAGGATAATCAATGAGTTGATTCAAAAAGGTGTAATTATTGTATCACCTGAGAATATTTATATTGAGGAAGGAGTGACAATCGGGAAAGGGACAGTTATTTATCCTTTTTCGGTTATTCGTTCTAATGTAAAGATTGGTGAAAGATGCCAGATAGGACCATTCAGTCATCTTAGAAGCGGAACAGTTCTTGAAGATGGCGCTGCGGTGGGCAATTTTACAGAAATCAAGAAGACGAGACTTGGAATGAATTCCAAAGCGAAACATCTTAGTTATTTAGGTGATGCCATAATAGGTAATGATGTTAATATAGGTGCCGGTACAATCACGGCTAATTTTGATGGCGTTCGTAAGGAGCAAACTATCATAGAAGATGGCGCTTCAACAGGTAGTGGAACTATTTTGATAGCGCCACTGAAAATGGGTAAAAATACTAGAACCGGTGCAGGTGCTGTTGTGCCGAAAGGTGAAAATATACCTGAAGGGGTAACTGTGGTAGGAGTGCCTGCTAAGCCATTAAAAAGCAAGAAGAAGATATAAGAGGAGAAATTTACAATGATGGGCTTGAGGAATCGATTACAGGTTTTTAGCGGTAGCGCCAGTATAGACCTGAGTAAAGGTGTGTGCGCCAAACTCGGTATCAAACCCGGAGATATTTATCTCGGTAGATTCCCGGATGGCGAGGTTGAGATTAAAATTAATGATGATGTCCGTGGCGCTGATGTATTTGTAATTCAATCCACATCTGCACCGACAAATGATAATTTAATGGAGCTTTTAATTATTATAGATTGTTTAAAACGGGCTTCAGCAGGAAGAATTACGGCAGTATTACCTTATTTTGGTTATGCCCGTCAAGATCGTAAGGCTGAAGGGCGTGTGCCTATTACTGCAAAACTTGTGGCAAATCTAATCAAAATTGCCGGCGTGGAACGTGTACTGACTATAGATTTACATGCCGCGCAAATACAAGGTTTTTTTGATATTCCGGTTGACCACCTTCATGCCGCTCCGGTAATGACAGATTATTTACAGCGTATTAATCTGGGTAAATCTAATTTGGTTGTTGTTTGTCCCGATGTCGGTGGTATAAAAACGGCTCGTTCTTATGCTAAGAAACTTAATGCTGATTTAGCCATAGTTGATAAAAGACGTATCGGTTCAAAACAGACGGAAGTAATGCATATTATCGGAAATGTTTCAGATAAGAATGTTTTATTGGTTGACGATATGATATCTACGGCTACAACTATAAGTGAAGCAGCTGTCGTATTAAGAGAGCAGGGAGCTAAGAATATTTATGCGTGCGCAACCCATGCCGTTTTATGCGGTGATGCTATGGGAAAGCTAGCCCGCGCTAAATTCAAGGAGGTAATTCTTACAGATACTATTGCTTTAGATTCAACCAAGATGAAGCCATTTATAAAAATATTGTCTATTTCAGAATTAGTGGGTGAGGCTATCAGAAGGATTCATAATAGTGAATCGGTAAGCTCACTTTTTATATAAACAAGAAGAAATCAGAATAAACTGAAAAGTTTAAACAATAATTATTTTAACCAATTAAAGAAAAGAATAAAGTTATGGAATTAATGTCATTAAAAGCAGACATAAGGACTCAAAGGGGCACTAAGGAATCACGTCAATTGAGAAAACTGAACATAATCCCGGCAGTTTTATATGGCGGCAAGGATGATAATATAATGTTGATGCTTTCTAAGAAGGAAGCATTTAAGTTATTAGGACATGGCACAAGACTTATTGAACTTATACTTCCCAGTAAAACCGAACGAGTAGTAGTGAAAGACCTGAAATATAGTGCTGTAGATGAAGCTATTATTCATGTTGATTTTACCAGAGTAGCTATGGATGTGCTACTGACCGTTTCAGTGGAGATTATTTTGAAGGGAGTGCCCAAGGGTGTTAAAGAAGGAGGGGTATTGGAACAAAACCTCAGACATCTGACTATTAAATGTTTACCGATGGCTATTCCCGAGAGAATTGATGTTGATGTCAGTCATCTTGAATTAGATGGATTATTACGGGTTAAAGATTTATCACTATCAAAAGATGTTAATACCACTGTTAGTCCTGAAGTCGTTGTAGCAGGCGTGCATATGGCAAAAGTGGAAGAGGTAGCTCCTGTTCTATCAGAAACCACAGCTGAACCGGAAGTAATAACACAGAAGAAACCTACTGAAGAATCAGAAACAAAGGTAGAAGGAAAAGAAAAAGAACCCAACCCTTCACATAAAGAACAAAAGAAGTAATTCTTGTGAAAGTTATTGTAGGATTAGGTAATCCCGGTAAGAAGTTTGAACGGACGAGACATAATATCGGTTTTAGAGTAATTGACAAATTGTTAATGGCTGATTTGTATAATAAGAGTAAGGATGTTTTTTCGTTAAAGGATAAATACATTGCATTGATAAACGAAGGTTCTATTTTAGACGAAAAGGTATTCCTGGTAAAACCTCAAACTTATATGAATAATGTTGGCGAAACAATAAAAAAAATGATATATAATACTCCTGAAGGGATAGGGAATTTATTGGTAGTCTCTGATGATTTTAATTTGACATTCGGGACACTGCGATTTCGTCATCAAGGTTCCAGCGGGGGGCATAAAGGATTGCAGTCAATTATCGAGCAGATTGGCAATACGAAATTTCCTAGGCTTCGAATTGGTATCGGATTACCAGATAGAATTGATCCGAGTGAATTTGTTTTACGAAAATTTAGTGAACAGGAAGAAAAAGAAATTAAACATATTATAAATCGTGCCGTGGAAGCGATTATTTTTTATCTAAAAAACGGTATAGAGATGACAATGAATAGATATAATTAAGGAGAGAATTATGGTGAGAACTTATGAATCTATGTTTTTAATTGATCCTTCAATGGGAGTTAAAGATGGTAGTAAAGTCCCGGAATGTATTAGTACCATTTTTGATAAATACAGTGTGAAAATAATACAATCAATAAAATGGGCTGAACGACAGCTGGCTTACCCAATAAAGGGGAATAGACGAGGTAATTATTACCTGATTTATTTTGATAGTTCTTCTGAAAATATATCAAAAATCAAAAGAGAATGTGAGTTATCAACCGTTATTTTCAGAACGATAATATTATCAATAGAATCATCAGCAAAATCAAAGGTATTGAGTGGCATAGATAAAATGATTTTGCCAGCGGCTGAGAATTGAAAACGAATTAAAAAGCAGTTAACTATAATTTAATAGGGGAGAATAAAATGGCAAGTTTTAATAAGGTATTATTGATGGGAAACCTTACGCGAGATCCAGAGTTGAGTTATACGACTCAAGGAACAGCAGTTTGCAAATTTGGGTTAGCGGTTAATAATTCTTATGTTACTTCTACCGGCGAGCGTAAAGAAGATCCTTTATTTATAGATATTGTGGTCTGGAAAAAACAGGCGGAAAGTTGTGCTACTTTTCTGAAAAAAGGACGACCTGTTTTTATTGAAGGACGTTTGCAATTAGATAACTGGCAAACTGCAAGCGGTGAAAAGCGTTCTAAAATTAAAGTTGTGGCTAATCGTGTTCAATTTATTGGGGCGAAGCCAAAATCTGGCGACGAAGTATCCGAAGGTAAGGAAAGTGGAGAGGAAAAAGCATTGCCTGATCCATCAGCAGTAGATGATCAGGATGTTATTGAAGAAGATATTCCATTTTAAAGAAAGAAAACAAAGTAAATATGAAAAAAGAATATAAAACGAAAAAACCAACTTATAGAAGGATCGGGAAATGCCGTTTTTGTCGTGATCCGAAAAACAAAATCATAGATTATAAGGATCTACAAACTTTACAAAGATTTTGTAATCAGCAAGGTAAAATATTACCCATGAGACGTAATAATAATTGCGTTAAGCATCAACGGAAAATTGAGCGCGCTATTAAATTAGCGCGTTTTATTGCTCTTTTACCATATCCTGGAATGTGATTAGATAAAATAAGAGGAGAAATATAAATGAGTGCTTTAATAGAGGTATTTCTGAGACAAGATATCAAAACGTTAGGTAATCGTGGTGAAGTTGTTAAAGTTAGAAAAGGCTATGCGCGTAATTATCTTCTTCCACAAAGATTGGCTGTTTTATATACCAAGGAAAATTTATTGGAGTTTGAACATGAAAAGAAACGGTTGGTTCATGCCGGAACAAAATTGATAGGTAATTTTAAGGAATTAGCCGGTCAAATAGAGACTGCTTCCTGCACGTTAGAAGTTAAAGCCAACGATGAAGGTGTTCTTTTCGGCTCAGTTTCACCTCAAATGGTTATTGATTCTTTAGCTAAGGAAAATATTACAGGTATCAAAGAAGAAATGATAAGTTTAGAAACACCGATAAAAGAATTAGGAGTTTACCGTATTAAGATAAATCTTTATCCGGAAATTTCAGCTACCTGTCGTTTGTGGGTTGTAGAAGAATCTAATTCTAAGTAAAGAGTATTAGGTCCACATCATTCAGACCATTCTGACAGTTAGTCATTGGGAATAATCAGTGAATAATTCATTTCATTAAGTATAATAATTAATGGTTGCAAAAATATGATGGCAGAGTCGAATACAAATAGTGATTTTCAGTATCCTTATGATATAAATGCTGAAAGTGCTCTTTTAGGTGCTTTGATTCTTGATAATTCTCAATTAGGTGACGTTGCTGAGTTAATTAAAACAGAGTATTTTTATCATATACCACATCAATTAATATTTAGTGTCATACTGGAGTTATACGACCGACGGGAACCTTTTGATTCTGTCATTATTAAAGATGAACTTATTAAAAAGGGTAATCTTGATAAAGTAGGTGGAATTGAAAGTATTGTAGCTATTTTTGAATCAGTTCCTACTGCGAGTAATGCCATTTTTTATGCGCAGATTATTAGAGAAAAATATATCTTGCGACGAGTAATCAATATCTGCAATGATATTTTACAAAAAAGCAGTCGGGGTCATGTTAGTTCTGAAAACTTATTAGAAGAAGCTCAGAAAAATATTTTTCAGATTGCTGTAGAACGGGACAAATCACAAGGGATTAGTATAAAAGATATCGTTAAAGATGTTTTTGATCATATTAAAGATAGGGGTAAGCAGATTACGGGATTGCCATTTGGACTGGCTAAATTAGATGAACATACAGGCGGGTTACATCCTACTCAATTTATTGTTATTGCTGGTAGGCCCGGCAGTGGCAAATCAAGTTTTGGGTTAAGACTTTTGGAAGAAATTGCTCTTAAAGAAAAAAAACCGGTAGTTTTATTTACGCTTGAAGTTACTGCTAAACAGGTTGTCGAGAATCTTCTTTGTTCTACGGCTAAAATAAATAGTACAAAATTAAGAAGTGGATTTTTGGCTGAAGAGGAAAGACGGCATCTTTTGGATATATGCGGTTTTTGGGGAGAAAGTCCAGTTTATATTGACGATACTTCTGGTCTCTCAGTATTTGAATTGAGAAATCGTTCCAGACGATTAAAAAGTCAATATGATATTCAATTGATTATGGTTGATTATTTACAGTTAATGAGATGGGAAAGTGCTGAAAATCGAGAAAGAGAAATAGCCTATGTCTCTGCTTCTCTTAAAGGTCTTGCTAAAGAACTTAATATTCCGGTTGTGGCAATGGCACAGTTGAGTCGCGAAACGGAGAGACGTATTGGTGCTGCTAAACATCCTATTCCTAGACTTTCAGACTTGCGTGAATCTGGAGCAATTGAACAGGATGCTGATGTTGTTCTTCTACTTTACAGAGATGAATTGTATAATCCTAATGATGAGAATAATAAAAACATATGTGATATACTTATTGGTAAACAACGAAATGGGCCTTCTGGTATGAAAGTAAGAGTTTCTTTCTTGAAAGAATTTTACCGATTTGAAAACTATGCTGGCGAAGAAGATGCCGGAATGACGGAATATGAATAATAAAGCTGTTTATTATATATTTAAATTACTTTATGTATATCTGTTCGTTTATTCTGTATTTATATTTTTGCCTCGTTTAACTTATGCTGATGTCCCACCTGATTTATCATCATCAGTTGTTTCTCCCACCCAAAAAACTTCGATAGAAGAACATAAAAAGGAACAGATTATTGAATCTATCGAGATAAATGGTTTGAAAAACATTAATTATCAAACAGTATTGAATAAACTTCAATCTAAAAAAGGTGATATTTTTTCAATAAGAGTTCTCGAAGAAGATATTCGTCGACTATATGAGGCCAATTTATTCTCGAAGATTGATTGGAAAACAGAACAAATATTGCAAGGTGAAAAAATCAAAATAATTCTTACGGTTGAGGAATCTGCGATGGTTGCAGAGATTAAGTTTGAAGGTGCTGAAAACATCTCGGAAAATATATTAAAGCAAGACCTTAAAATTAAAGCCGGATTACCTCTCAATACACTTCTTCTTAAATCAGATTCTCAACTGATGGCGGAAAGATATTTGGAAAAGGGTTATTATTTTGTCTCCGTGAATTATAGCGTAGATGATGGTCCGAAAGGCAAAATTATAACTCATACTATTCGGGAAGGACCTTGTGTCAAAATTAAGAAAATTATTTTTAATGGTAATAAATCTTTTCCTCCTGAAAGAACGTGGTTGTTTTTCTCTAAAATACCGCTGTATAATTATATGAAACAAGATTCCGGTTATTATCATGAAAAAGAACTTATGTTGGATATAGAAAGACTTAAAAAGTTATATCGTGATAAAGGCTGGCTTGATGTTAATGTTTTTATTGAAGATATTTTTTTTAATGAGATAAAAGATAGGGTTTTTATTACTATTCATATTGATGAGGGGGAACAGTATAAAATCGGTAAAATTACTATTTGTGACAATAAAGTTATCAGTACCTCTGAGATTAGCACCAAAGTAAAAATTAAAGAGGATTCAATGTATGAAATGGAAGTAATCCTAAATGATATTAACTCAATTAAAACTCTTTACGGTAAATTAGGTTATATTGACTGTGATGTACAAATCAAAACTTACTTTCCTATAACGCCGGCAGTGGTTGATTTAACTTATCAGATTATTGAAGGTAACCCCAATTATTTAGAGAAGGTAAAAATTATTGGTAATGATAAAACAAAGGATAAAGTTATTCGCCGGGAAATGCTTATTTATCCGGGTGATTTAATGGAATATGGTTTAATAAGAGATAGTCTTGACCGAATTGGCAGCACCCGTTATTTTAAGGATTTAAACTATGAAATAGAGGATGGCAGTGCGCCAGGTCTTAAGAATATCGTTATTAAATTAACTGAGACCACAACTGGAATGATGAACTTTGGTGGTGGCTATAGCTCAAATTATGGACTTACCGGTATTATTGAACTTAATCAGATAAATTTCGATTTGGCGAATCCGCCAAAGAGTTTTGGTGGGTTTTTTAGCGGTAAATCATTTGCCGGTGGCGGGCAGCAACTTAGACTTGTTTTGCAGCCAGGTATAACAACATCTCAATACGGTATCTTTTTTACCGAGCCTTACGTGTTTAATAAACCAGTAGAATTAAATTTTAACTTGTTTGGGTCTGAACGTTCTTGGGATGAGTATTATGAAGATAGTGATAACATCGGATTTACTTTGGCTTATCGTTTTTGGAAAAAGTGGAAAATAGGCATGGGCCCGAATATTGAACAAATAAATATTTCAAGGATTGAATCTACTGCGCCGATAACTATTAAAGAGTTAAAAGGTGATAATATCTTGCAGAGTTTTACCGTATTTATTGAAAATGATACTCGTGATCGTTGGTTTATTCCTCATAGTGGTTACCGCTGTCGGTATTCAGAGGAATATGCGGGCGGATTTCTTAACGGTAATTTTAATTATACTAAAAGCACTTTAAGTACAGAGGCATACCAGCCATTATTAACATTACCTGATGATAAAAAAATCATTTTAAATCTTAATTCTAAAATAGCACAAGTGGAACACTTCGGCGATTCAACCAGTGTTCCGTTTTTTGAAAGATTTTATGCCGGTGGTTTCGGAAGCGTTCGGGGCTTTAGATTCAGGACGATTAGTCCTAAACAGAATGATGATGCCGTTGGCGGAAAAATTATGTCGACTTTTAATAGCGAAATAACCTGTCCTTTGTATACTGAAGAAATGGCTGGGCGTCCTATGGAAATTGTTCGAGCCGCGATTTTTTATGATGCGGGTAATGTTGTTGATAGCTGGGATGAACTTAAGTGGAAAACTGCCAGGAGTTCTTTCGGATGGGGATTTAGATTCCAATTAGGAATGATTCCGGTGTCTTTGGATTTTGCTTCCCCAATTAGAAAACAGCCGGGTGATGAAACCCAGCATTTAACACTAAATCTTGGTTTTGGTTTTTAATCCAAAACCATTTATAAAATCGAATCTTAATTAGAAAAGGAGGGAAAATTATGAAAGCAGCAAAAATTATTTTAGTAGTTATCATGATAGGTATAATCGGTTGTTATTCGGTCATTAAAGCACAGGATGATACACTGCCAAATAAGCCAGAGACGAAATCGTCACCACAGGACAACACGACACCATCTCAGCCATTACCAGAAATAATACCATCACCTATTACTCCCACTTTATCTATGAATCAACCGCTGAAAATCGGGATAGTTAATCTGGCAGAAGTTTTTGATAAATACAATAAAACACAAGACTATAATAAAATTCTGGGAAAAGAAAAAATGAAGTTGGAATTAGCTATTCAGGAAATAGAAAAAGAGATGAAGAAATTAAGTGAGGAACTTGAAATGCTGGAAAAGACGAGCGATTTGTATAGGGAAAAAAGTGAACAACTTTCAAATTTAGATGCGAAGCGTAAAAATAAAATTGCTAAATGGAATGAATTTGTTAAAAATAAGAATAATGAGATCACTCTTAAATTATATAAGGATGTCCGTGATGTTATTGATAACTATGCTTTTGAAAATGGTTATAGTTGTATATTCAAATCGGATCCTCAATTATCCTTAACTCCTGAGACGGATGATGTTTTACAGCAAATAAGTGTCAGAACTGTTCTTTATTTAGCTAAGTCAATGGATATTACCGGTGATATTATCAAAATACTGAACAAGGAAAAATAATTTATTATACTGCGACTAAGTGAAACAAAAACAATCTCATCCAACGACCGGTTTTTTGGCTAAATTAGTCAATGGCAAAATTATCTCCGGTAGAACCGATGTAGGTATTAACAATTTCGCATCTATTGAAACTGCTCGAAATGGAGATATTACTTTTTTAGCCAATCATAAATATTTTTCTCTTCTCAAAACTACCAAAGCATCAGCTATTTTGATTCCTCGTTCAGCCGATAGGATACAACCTAAATTAACGGATGATGTTCCTGTTCACTTAGCTTTGATTCTTGTGGAAAATCCTGACTCAGCTTTCAGTAAAATTATAGATTATTTAAATCCATTGCCTATGACTACTTATAAAGGTATTCATCCTAAGACAAGTATTTCTAAAGATGTAAAATTAGGTAAAAATGTTTCTGTTAATGCCTTTGTGGTTATTGAGAAGGGAAGTATTATTTCTGATAACACTGCTATTTATCCGAACGTTTATATCGGACATTCAGTAAAAATAGGTCAAAATTGTCTGATTTATCCGAATGTTGTTATTAGAGAGAATAGTATTATTGGCAATAATGTTATTATTCATAGTGGAACAGTGATTGGTTCGGATGGATTTGGTTATACAATGGAAAAAGAGCAAAGGATTAAAATTCCTCAAAGAGGAAATGTTATCATTGAGGATGATGTTGAAATAGGCGCCAATGTTACTATTGCTCGGGCTAGATTCGGCTCAACCATTATTAGAAAATCAGTGAAGATTGATAATCTCGTTCATATTGCTCACAATGTAGAAGTTGGCGAAAACAGTATTCTTATTTCCGGTGTTGGTATTTCCGGTAGCGTCAAAATAGGTAAAAATGTTATTCTGGCCGGACAAAGCGGGGTGGCCGGACATATTCAGATAGGTGATAATGTTAAAGTGGGTGCTAAGGCAGGCGTAATGAAAAATATTCCATCTAATACTATGGTTGCAGGATTCCCTGCCAGACCATATCGTCAACATCTCCGTGAACAAGCACTTCTTGGTAAGCTGCCTCAAATTATTAAAATGCTGAAAAGAACTTCCGCTGATAAGAAATAAAATATCGCTATCGATATTTAATATCATAATAATATTGAACGGGAATTTTTGATTGACTTTTTCTGCAATATAAAGTAGTAAATCAGTATGAACAAATCCTATGTTGTTATTGCCCGTCGTTATAGGCCTCAAACATTTGATGATATTGTATCGCAGGAATATATTACGACCACTTTAAAAAATGCCATTATTGAGAATAAAGTAGCGCATGCTTATATTTTTTCCGGTTCGCGGGGCGTAGGTAAAACATCACTCGCCCGAATTTTTGCCAAGGCACTTAATTGCAAAGAAGGTCCTACTTCCTCTCCCTGTAATAAATGCGAATTTTGTCAATCTATTACCAAAGGTAATGACCCGGATGTGATAGAGATAGATGCAGCATCTCAAACCGGTATAGAGGATATCCGTCGTCTTCAGGATGTTATTGCTTATGTGCCTCTACGTGCCCGGTTTAAGGTGTATATTATGGATGAAGCTCACCAGTTATCGAAAAGTTCTTTTAATGCGTTATTAAAAACTATTGAGGAACCTCCGCCGCATGTCAAATTTATCTTTGCTACAACTGCGCCTGAAAAACTTCCCGAAACAATTATCTCACGATGCCAGCGATTTAATTTCAGGCCTATCCCCGGTAAAAAGATACATCAGCATCTTGTTAAGATTTGTGAGAATGAGAAATTTTCCTGTGAGCCGACAATCCTGACAACTATTGCTAAACTTGCCCGCGGTTCAATGCGGGATGCTCAGAGTCTTTTAGACCTTGTTATTTCTTCTCATGGTAATGAAGCATCTGCCCGTGATTTGGGATTTCTGGTTGATTCTGTTTCGGCAGACAAAATATTCAGTATGGTCGATGCTATTGTCAAATATAAATTAGACGAGATAATTACGAATATTGATAGTATTTTTGCTGAAGGAAGGGATATTAATACTCTTGTTGAACAGATAATCGAGCATTTCTGGAGTCTGATTTTAGTCCAATTATCATCTTCGAAAATAGACCTTTTAGAACAGGAGATTATAGAAAATAAAGAGGCGTTACATGCACAATCCAGTTATTTTAAAATAGAGACTCTTATTGAGTTTATAGCACTTCTGCAGGATACCAAACGTAATATTAAGGAAACGGTTAATGATAGATTGTACTTGGAATTTACCTGTCTCAAACTTGCCAAACTTTTTAAGGAACAGTCTGTAGATAATGGGCTATCACATTCCGGACGGAAGAATGATGTTATGCCGGAACGGCTTGACTTATCGGGTAAAAAAAAAATAAGTAACGTTGACATGTCTTCTATTGACGCTAAAACTCATCATAATTCAGCAGAACAAAATATTTCAACAGTGGTGTTTGAGGAACATACGTTGCAAGACAATGAATCTGTTGTTGAGGAAGACTCATCTTCTAATACAGCAGGAGATTTTTCGTTATTAACTGAAAATGATAAGCGAAGTCTTTGGACTAAAATACTTAATGAGATAAAAAATACTCAACCTGTGAAAATATATCCTTATATCAAGGAGGGACAATTTATCAGGGCTGACCGCGAAGAAATAGTTATCGGGTTCCCCAAGATTTATAATTATCATCGGCTTCGTTTAGAGGATATTTCTCTAAAACAGGTAATAGAAAATATTATTGAAAAGACCTCAGGGTTGAAAATCAGTTTGTCTTTCATTGCCATATCCGGTGAGGATGATCCCTCACGGGGTGAACATCAATGGAGTAATACCGTCAAGGACGGTAATAGTATAACTAATGAGCCGGAAATAAAAAAAATAGCCCGCCCGAACGGTTTGGTCGGGCAGGCACCACTTCAAAAACCAATTACGGAAAAAGAAAAACAACCTGATTTATTATCAAACTCTAAGCCGGTAACGGGCAGCGAACTCACTAAAACTATTCAGTCAAATAATCTTATTACTGATTACGAGAAAAAGAAGCAAATCAAAGAGAAAATGTTGCAGGATGAACGGGTTGGAAAAATATTACAGGTTTTTGAGGGGAAAATTGTTGATGTTAGGGAAAGTTAATGTCCGTTATTAAATGAGAACCCGCATTTCTGGATTGGATTAACTAAATCACGGTCTTTGATATCCCGTTCGTTCAACGGAAACGTTTTACAGACTCGAGTACGAAGTTTGCCGTATAATTTGCAGCTGGCCAGTCCGTTTTCTCTAACAAGAGCCGGGCAGTGAACTATCAATTCACAACAAGTACCGCAACGGTGGCATTCACCATTACGTTGGGCTAAATATTTTTTGGCTTTTCGGGGTTTCAGATAAACCAAAAACACCCGTCTTATTTTGCCCCAACTAAGCTTTATTCTTTTTTTCATTTTAGATGCTTTATAATGATATTAAATCGATGGGAAAAGCAAGAAATAGTATTCTATTTTCGTGCAGGTTAAAAATACGGTTACTTATTATTAAAACTTGATATTAATACGGGAAATGTTAAAATAACATCATTATGAAGAAAATATTAGCAATTTTAATCGTTTTATTCTTTTTTAGTAATAGTATTATCGGAGCAGATGAGGTTCTAACAGATCTAATCTGGACATTAAATAATCATCGAGACCCTGAGGTAAGAAAGAATGCGGCAACGATGCTTGGCACGCTCAAAATTAAATCTGCGGTAAAACCGTTGATAGATTCACTTATTGACGAGAATGAAGATGTCCGGACCGCGAGCCATAAGTCGCTAATTAAACTCACTAAACAAAATCTGCCTTTGGAACAGGGTCAATGGCTTGATTGGTGGGATAAATCCGGCAGCCAATTATATGAAAATATATCTTCCAGCAATCAGGAACTAGCCAAACTTAAATCATATCTTAATTTTGCCTTTATTGTAATGCTTCTGGAACTGGCTTTTATTATCCTTTTTATTGTAGTTTTTAGTTTTATGGGCGGGGCAAAGATAAAAGAAATGAAAGAGATAAATCGCCGGGCTGAACGATACATCGTTGATGCGGATGGCGTTTCCAAGAGATTTGAGGAACTCTTCGAAGAGATAGAGCATAAAAGAAACGATACGAATCTTTTCTTTAATAAAATTCGTGACGATAACCAGAATGAGATAGAACGATTTTCAGACTTGACCCAGCAGAATATTGAACATAACTTGAAGGAAGCCGGCAGAAATCTCAGGGAAAAATCTGAAGCTGAATTGAAACAAACGCTGGCCATGCTTAAAGAGGATTTGGAGCATCTGGTAAGGAAAACCGTAGATGAGCAGATAGAAAAGGTTACCCATCAACTGAGGCAGAATAAAAACATACCATCTTAAAATGTCCCTGTTTAATCAACAGATAAAATTACCGGCACTTTGCAGCCATTTGCATCTCATTGGTATCGGCGGGACAGGTTTAAGTAATATTGCCTATTATTTGTCATCACAAGGTTACAAAATCAGCGGCTCTGAAATCCAGCATAATCAGGCAACCGACTGGCTAAAAAAGAATGGTATTAAGGTCTTTTATGGTCATCAACGCTCAAACATATCCAAAGATATTAAACTTGTTATAAAATCAGCCGCGGTTAAAGATAATAATCCCGAGATTATTGAAGCCAATCAAAAGCACATTCCGATTATCAAATATGCCCAGGCGCTTGGAATTCTAATGAGCGATAAAATCGGCATTGCCATTAGCGGCACACATGGTAAGACGACTACTACTTCACTGATTTCATATCTGTTGACTAAGGCGAAACTGAATCCCTCTTTTATGGTTGGGGGAGTGCTTAGGGATTTTAACACCGGTTCAATCTTTGGTAAAGGCGACCATTTCGTGGCTGAAGCCTGTGAATACGACCGCTCATTCCACCATCTGCCGGCCCGGATTAAAATAGTTACCAATATTGAAGCGGACCATATGGATTATTATAAGACATTTGATAATCTGCTCGAATCATTTCGTCAATTTATTGCCACCACGCCTTCTGACGGTTTCGTTATTGCCAATATAGAAAATCCGGGCGTGCAGAAGTGTCTTAAGAAAAAGATAACTGCTTCGCTTATTACCTTTGCCTCAAAGTCCTTTAGGCAGTGTCAATGGTATCCTCAAAATATCCGTGTCATAAAAGATAAGTGGTATTTTGAAGCATGGAAAAACGGCAGGAAATATGGTGATTTTGTCAATGCTATTCCCGGAGAGCATAATATTCTTAATGCCTTATCGGCTATTATTGTGGCGGATATTATCAAGATAGATAAAAATGTTGTTCGTAAAGCACTGGCAGATTTTAGAGGGATTCACAGACGATTTGAGATTATTGACCTGGTAAAAGAACGTATTATCATTGATGATTACGGACATCATCCAACTGAAATAAAAAGTGTGCTCAATACCGCCCGAAAGGTTTTTCCTGACCGGCGTTTGTGGTTTGTCTTCCAGCCTCATCTTTATAGCCGGACAAAATTATTCCTCAAGGAGTTTGCTCAAGTGCTATCACTGGCAGATATAGTCTTAATCCCGCCCATATATGCGGCAAGAGATATCAAAGCATCTCATCAAATCATATCATCAGAGGATTTAGTGGCTAAAATTAATGAATATGGAGGTCATGCCAAATATCTGCCTGATTTCACAAGCGCTGTAAAATATCTTTTGGAAAACACAGTTCCTAAAGATGTGGTTGTTACCATCGGTGCTGGTGATGTCTGGCAGATAGGACGGGAATTTACCAAACAATTGAAAAATTATACTTGACCCTGTTATAAATGGCTGGTATCTAATAAAATAATCATATGGAACAAATTAAATTAAATGCGGAAGTTTGGGAAAAGGTTTTTGCCTCACCTTTATTTCAGCAGACTAACATTCTTTTTAAACAGATATTTAAAAGGAGTTTTGGTGTGGCTGATTTTGATGCAATGGGTATTACGCCTGAAGAGTGGGAACAAATTCGTGGACAATACAAACCTTTCCCATTCCCTTTTTGTAACCTTCTTTGTAAGACAAAGGAAGGATTGCGGCGATGTATGGAATTAGAAAAACAAGTCCTCGCCCGAATTTCGACCACACTTAAAACTGATATTTGTACTTGTTATACAGGTCTGACTGATGTAAGTCTTCCAATAATCGTGAATGGTAATTATTGTGGTTGTTTCGCCACAGTGGGTGGACTGCTTCTTAATGAACCGAATGAAGACGAATGGCGACAGGTTGCCGAACGGGTAAGGGACACCGGCGTAGATTTAGAACAATTGAAAAAGGCATACTTTGAAATTACTCCTGTCTCTAAAGAACTCCTTGAGATAATGCTCAAGCTTTTAAATGTTGTCGTAGAAGAAGTTGTCAAGACTGCAATAGAAACCGAAGAGCATAAGAAACGGATTGTTGAATTGGAAAAAGAGCTTTATGATAAATATCAGTTTGCCAATATCATCGGCCAGAGTAAAGCGATGCGCGAGGTCTATAAACTTTTAGATAAAGCCATCACCACCGATTATCCGGTAGTGATTCAGGGTGATACAGGGACGGGCAAGGAATTAGTGGCAAAGGCACTTCACTTTAACGGTCTGCGTAAGGATAACCCATTTATTTCAGAGAATTGCGCCGTCCTTGCTTCAGGAGTATTAGAAAGCGAACTCTTTGGTCATATCAAAGGTTCATTTACCGGTGCGGATAAGGATAAAAAGGGACTCTTTGAATTGGCAGATGGCGGCACACTTTTCTTGGATGAGGTCAGCGTAATGGACAAGGAGATGCAGAAAAAACTATTAAGGGTCCTGCAGGAATACGAAATCAGGCCTGTGGGCGGAAAGAAGACTATTAAGGTAAATGTCAGAATTATTGCCGCTACAAATCAGGACCTGAAACAATTAGTCCAAAAAGGTGTTTTCAGAGATGACCTTTATTACCGGTTGAATGTCATTACCATTAACCTGCCTCCATTGAGAGAAAGACGAGAAGATATACCGCTTCTCGTGAACCATTTCTTGGAGAAGATAGCCGGTGATACTAATACCCGGAAAAAATCTATTAATGCCGAAGCCCTTCGGTTACTGAATAGTTATAACTGGCCCGGTAATGTCAGGGAATTAGAAAATGAGATTAAACGTATCTGTGCCTTGAATGCGGACACAGTCATGATTACTTCTCAAATGGTCACATCTCATCTCGGTGTGGTAATGAAAGAAAGAGTTACAAAGGAGATGGGGAAAGATAAATCCCTAAAGGAACAGATTGAAGAATTAGAACGGGAATCTATAATTGATGCCCTTAAAAAATCAGGTTATAACAAAACACTCTGTGCCAAGATGCTCAGATTGAACACACGTGATTTATACAGAAAGATAAAAAGGCTAGGAATAGAGTGCTAACCGTCCTGCCTGTATGACATTATGTCATACTAATGTATGACATAACGTCATGTTATGGTTGTCTTGTTACCCAAACACAATAAAGATTATTTCATATAACCTCATATCAATATAAGAGTTATAAATTTTATTATAAATTATTTGATATCTGGCATAGAATTTGCTTATACTATTAAGTGTAAAATGATTTAGTGCCTGTAAAGGTACTCAATCCGCTTACTAATATCCTTTTATAGGAGTGATTAAATATGAAAATAATATCTAAGATTAATGATGCAACCTATTTGATTGAGATGGAGGGAGCAATCGTTGGTACATATGCTGAAGAATTAAATAGATTCGTTCACTCAATTAACTTTGCTTGCTTAGGTATAAATAATCTTGTTTTCAACCTCGCTCGGGTAAGTATGATTGATAGCATAGGTTTAGAGGTTATTAACTACATTCAGGAACGAGGTCTAAAAGTATCTATATTAAATCCACGAGGTTTAGCGAAAGATATGCTGGAAAGGGTGATGATAAAGGGCAGATTATCACCTTTTCTTCAGATTGTTGATTCCGACCCGGTTGAAAAAATATATGAAACCGCGTTTAGCGTTCATACGGGCGCCTAATCTGTGGTTTGTTAACGTTTAAAAAACTATTAAGAAAAGGAGTATAATATGAAAAAAATATTATCGTTAAAGATCATCATCGGTATACTACTCATTGTTTTTATTACTACATTTAATTATGGCGGTTGTGGCGGCGGCGGTGGTGGAAGCAGTAGCGGCAGTAGTGGTAGTGCTATTCCATCGGCGACAACTGCACCAACGGTAACAACCAATCCGGCTGATAATATTACCGATGTTTCTGTTAGCTTAAATGGCACGATTAATCCCAAGGGTGTTGCTATGATTGCTTATTTTGAGTATGGCACAAGTACAGCATATGGCAGTACTACTGCTTATCAAAACATTAGTTCTGGCACGAGTAATGTCAATGTCTCTGCTGACCTGACCGGATTATCGGCAAATATAACCTATAACTTCAGAATCAAGGCAATCAGAGGCAGTCCTACAACAGGCACTTTATACAATGGGGCAAATCAGACTTTTACTACCGCAGGACTACCGCCTACCTGTGTTACTAGTGATGCTAATAATATTACTTCTAATTCAGCCAGATTAAATGGCACGGTCAATCCGAATGGCGGTGCTACTACTGCCTATTTTAATTACGGTCTGACTACTTCGTACAGAGGAACGACCACTTCACAATCCATAGGCAACGGAACAAGTAATGTTGCGATTATGGCTGATATAAGCGGATTATTAATAAACGCACTATATAATTTCAGGATTGTCGGGATTAATACTTATGGAACACTCTATGGAAATAATCTGACATTTAGCACCACAGGATCGCCGACGCCGACCTGCACTACCAATTCTGCGACTAATATTACTTCTACTTCAGCCAGATTAAATGGTACGGTCAATCCTAATGGGATTACCACGAATGCCTGTTTTAATTATGGCTTGACCACTTCGTACACCGTTACCACAACTTCACAGGCAATAGGCAGCGGGACAAGCAATGTTGCGATTGCGGCTGACATAAGCGGATTATCAGCCGGTACACTATATAATTTCAGGGTTGTGGCGACCGGAACCGGAGGTCAAACTAACGGCTCAAATCAGACTTTAACTACCAATGCACCGCCGGCGCCGACCTGCACTACTAATCCGGCCAGTAATATTACCCTGATTTCTGCAATCTTAAACGGGACTGTTAATCCTAATGGGTTTACTACAAATGCCTATTTCCAGTGGGGACTGACCATTTCATACGGTAATACCTCAGCTTCACAGGCAATCGGCAGTGGCACTGCCGGTGTTGTGATTACAGCCACAGCCAATAGTCTTACTTCGAATACTCCCTATAATTTCAGGGTGGTTGGAACCAGTAGTTCCGGAACAACCTATGGAAATAACCTGACATTCACCACCGGTAATGTGCCCGGTTCAGCGCCGACCTGCACTACTGACCCTGCGAATAATAGCACTTATAATTCGGCAATATTAAACGGGACCGTCAATCCTAATGAGTTATCAACTAATGCCTATTTTCAGTGGGGACTGACCACTTCATACGGCAATACTACAACTTCACAGGCAATCGGCAGCGGTACTACCAGTGTTGCGATTACAGCCGCAGCCAACAGTCTTACTTCAAATACTATCTATAATTTCAGGGTGGTTGGAACCAATACTTCCGGAACAATCTATGGAAGTAATCTGACATTTACCACCGCGCCGCCGCCGCCGACCTGTACTACTGATGCTGCGGATAATATCACTTATAACTCGGCAGTATTAAACGGCACGGTCAATCCGAACGGCGGTGCGACTACTGCCTATTTTAATTACGGTCTGACTACTTCGTACACAGTTACGACCACATCTCAGACATTAGGCAGCGGGGCGATTAGTCTTGCGATTACAGCCGCAGCCGATAATCTTAATTCAAATACCATCTATAACTTCAGGGTGGTCGGAGTAAATGCCACCGGAACAACCTATGGAAATAATCTGACATTTACCACCGCGCCGCCGCCGCCGACCTGTACTACTGATGCTGCGAATAATATTACTTTTAATTCGGTAACCTTAAACGGCACCGTCAATCCTAATGGGATTACTACAAATGCCTCTTTCCAGTGGGGACTGACTACTTCATACGACAATACCACAACCTCACAGAATATCGGCAGTGGGACAAATAATGTTGTGATTTCGGCCACAGTCAATAGTCTTACTCCAAGCACTTTATATAATTTCAGGTGTGTAGCGACCAGTGCCGGAGGCACAACTAACGGCTTAAACCAGACTTTCACCACCAGCGCGCCGCCGCCGCCAACCTGCACTACTAATGCTGCTACCACTGTTACTTATAGCTCTGCCATCTTAAACGGGGCGGTTAATCCTAATGGGTTAACAACTAATGCCTCTTTCCAGTGGGGACTGACTACTTCATACGGCAATACCACAACTTCACAGAATATCGGCAGTGGCACTACCAATGTTACGGTTTCAGCCACAGTCAATAGTCTTACTCCAAGTACTCTATATAACTTCAGAGTTGTGGCGACCAATGACGGAGGTACGATTAACGGATTAAATCAGAGTTTCACTACCGCACCGCCGCCGATACCGATATGCACTACTAATGCCGCTAATAATATAACTTCTACCTCAGTCACCTTAAACGGGGCGGTCAATCCTAATGGATTTGATACAAATGCCTCTTTCCAGTGGGGGCTGACCACTTCATACGGTAGTTCCACAACTTCACAGGCAATCGGCAGCGGAACTACCGGTGTTACGGTTACTGCTACCGTCAGCGGATTATTACCAACTACGCTATATAATTTCAGGATTGTCGGGACTAATAGTTATGGAACAGCCTACGGAAGTAATCTGACGTTTACTACCGGTAATGTGCCGCCTGCAGCGCCGACCTGCACTACTAATTCAGCTGATAATATTACTTATAATTCAGCCAGATTAATCGGCACGGTTATTCCGAATTCGGTTGCTACGACTGCATATTTCCAGTGGGGAACGACCACTTCATACGGCAATACTACGACCTCACAGTCAATCGGCAGCGGGTCGGTTAGCGTTGTGGTTTCAGCCACACTCGGTAGTCTTACTACAAATACTCTTTATAATTTCAGGTGCGTAGCGACCAATTCAATTGGTACGACAAATGGAGCAAATCGGACCTTTAGCCACTGGTTACAGAGCGCATTCTCATCAGGCACATTCAATAATACCGTATCCGCAAACTCTGATAATGATGTAATACTTGCCACAGCATCCAATAACTGGATACAACGTTATTCTACTACAATTACGCCTTCGGCAAGAGACAGCCATGTGATGGCATATGACTCATATCGTGGTGTAACCGTTCTATTCGGCGGAAATCCCAGTAATAGCGAGACCTGGGAATGGAATGGCATAAACTGGAGTCTGCGGACTACGTCCGGACCATCGGCGCGAGAGGCGTCTGCGATGGTATATGACTCAATTCGTAGAGTGACCGTTTTGTTCGGAGGATATATTAGTAGTTCCGGCGGCTACGAGAGCAACGAGACCTGGGAATGGAATGGCACAAGCTGGAGTCTGCGGACTACGTCCGGACCATCGGCGCGAGAGGCGCATGCGATGGTATATGATTCAAGTCGCGGTGTAACCGTCCTATTCGGAGGTATTACCGGTGGTAACGAGACCTGGGAATGGAATGGCACAAGCTGGAGTCTGCGTACTACGACCGGGCCATCGTCAAGAGCATGGCATTCGATGGCATATGACTCTACCCGCAATGTGACTGTCCTATTCGGAGGATATGGTAGTAGTGTTAGCAACGAGACCTGGGAATGGAATGGCACAAGCTGGAGTCTGCGTACTACGACCGGGCCATCGGGACGATACTGGCATGCGATGGTATATAACGTTGCCCGTTCTGCTACTGTCCTATTCGGAGGGACTATTGGCGCTAATAACAACGAGACCTGGGAATGGAATGGCACAAGCTGGAGCCAGCTTATTCCGGGGACATCGCCTTCGGCGCGATTCGCGCATGCGATGGCATATGATTCTGCCCGCTCGACTATTGTCCTATTCGGAGGGAGTTCTACTGTCAGAGGCAACGATACCTGGGAATGGTCATGGGGTTCATTATATGCCTCGACCGGCACATACATTTCAGATTCTATTGCGCCTTCAAGCGTTTCTTCATGGAGCGTCTTGACTTTTAGTTATAATGCGCCGACCGGTAGCGCAATTACGGTGGATGTTTTAAGGGCTTCTGACAATTTCGCTTTGGTTACCAATGTCCCGTCCGGCACGAATCTGTTAAATTATCCGGCTTTGGTTGGTGTTACGGGCATCAGATTGCGCGCCAATTTGGTTACCACGAATACCAATTCAACCCCGACCCTGTTTGATTTGGGTGTCGGTTATGAAGGACCATAATTTATCGTATGGAATTTCAATAATGAAATTTCATCAGCGCTTAACCATTTGGTTAAAGTGCTGGACTGCGATGATTTCTAATAACATATGATGACAGGAGATTAATACAATGAGACGAACAACTCCGAAAAAGTTTTGCAACCTTTATAAGTTTATACGGCTGATTTTAGACAATGATATCGCGGACCGGAAGATTGCCCGCCAGTGGAAAATGGACGAAAAGAATTTCCACGACTTTAAGTACGGTCTTTATCCGGTACCGAGAGTGCACCGGCTGGTTACATTAGCCAAGATATTGAAAGTAAATGAACACTTTGTTTTTGCCGTATCGATTGGCGAGCCGGCCGGTTATGTCTATAACGTCATCAAAAACAAAGGCTTGATTGGAAAGGAAAAAATCACCGTCAACCAAATAAATGAAATATTGGCGATAATGGCGCGCACGACAAATAAATACTGGAACTTATTCGAGAATCCCGATTGCAGTGAAGCTATTGTTGATGTCGAAACGTCAAAAATAGTTGATTGTAATAAAATAGCCGGGAATTTGACCGGATGGTCTAGAGAGGAGCTTATTGGTAAGAATCCTTATTTATTAGTTCCTCCTTCAAGTGTCAATTATTTACAAAAAAGTATGGGAGAATTTATTAAACAGGGTAAAAAAGTTGACCTCAGAGTTTTTGATATGGTGGGCAAAAACGGCAAGAGGAAATCAGTTCTTACCAGAACTGCCTTATTTGATATAAACGGGCATAAATATTTGAACGTAATGATTTGGGACCTCAGTCAAATCAAGCACGAGCACAAAAAAATCCCTAAATTGGGTCACGGGATACATTTGACCGGCGTTTAGTTCGGTTAGTTTATCTGCCTGCCTGACCCTTCAGGCAGGTGCGTCGAATCTTACATTCTTCATACTTCATACTCCATACTTCTCTGCGTCGGAGTTTACCCCGATGCACATCGGGGCGGTGCATCCTTTTCTTCTCTTAGCCTACCTTCTATATACTACATACTACCCTCATCTTTTTTATCCGAGATTCTCATTGACCCTGATTACCTTAGCTGGTAAAATACCACTTATAAATCTAAAAGATACTTGACGAATTCATTTGCTTGATTATAATAAGACATAATATTATTGGATTTTAGTTCTAAAAAAATAATGTATGATAAAGAAAATGATAAATCGTATTATGGTGGTTTTGTTCTTGGTGGCGTTCGTCATTATATTTAACTATGGCGGTTGTGGAGGCGGTGGTGGTGGCGGCAGTAGCGGTAGTTCTGCTCCACCTGCGACAACTACACCATCTGTAACAACCAATCCAGCTACTGATATCACCCAGACTACCGCAACCTTAAACGGCACGGTTAATCCCAATGGTGTAACTTCTAATGTATGTTTCCAGTTTGGCACAACTACAGCATATGACAGCACTACCGCTTCTCAAAACATCGGCTCCGGCACGAATTCTGTTACTGTCACTGCTACCATAACCGGATTAACATCCAATACCACCTATAATTTCAGAATCAAGGTAACGACAGGCAGTGGTGGTACAGGTATTGTATACAATGGGGCAAATCTGACTTTTACTACAGGAATACCGCCTACCTGCACCACCGGTCCGGCAACTGATGTTAATTCTAATTCAGCCCAATTAAACGGCACGGTCAATCCGAACGGGTTTGATACTACTGCCTATTTAAATTATGGATTGACTACCTCTTACACTGTAACCACCACTTCTCAGGCAATTGGCTCTGGTACTGCCGACGTTGCAATTACAGTCACAGCTGGTAGTCTTACCTCAAATACAGAGTATAATTTCAGGGTGGTCGGGACTAACTCTTTTGGAATAACCTATGGGAATAACCTGACGTTTACTATCGGTGCTCCTCTTGGTTCGGCGCCGACCTGCACTACTGACCCGGCTGATAATATCAATACTAATTCAGCCGGATTAAATGGCACGGTCAATCCGAATGGTACTGCTACGACTGCCTATTTCAATTATGGGCTAACTACTTCGTACACAGTTACAACCACATCGCAAACTTTAGGCAGCGGGGTGATTAACCTTGCGGTCTCAGCAACAGCCGGCAGTCTTACTCAAAATACCCTCTATAACTTCAGGGTAATCGGAATCAATTCTGCCGGGACAACCTCAGGGAATAATCGGACGTTCACTACTACTGCACTACTATTACCGATTTGCACTACTAATGCGGCTGCTAATATAGCCTCTACTTCGGCTACATTAAACGGCACTGTCAATCCGAATGGGCTGAATGTTACTTCTTGCTACTTTCAATATGGCACCACCGAATCTTATGGAAGCCAACAAAATGTTTCTACGTTACCCGGTAGCGGCACGAGTCCTATTTCTGTTACTGCCAGTGTAAGTTCATTATCAATATCTACCACATATAATTTCAGGGTAGTAGCGACCAATGCCGGAGGCACAACTAATGGGAATAATCTGACCCTTACCACTTTAGCGCCATCGACCTGCACTACTAATGCCGCTGATAATATCACTGCTAATTCAGCCAGATTAAATGGAACTGTAAATCCAAATGGCCTGAATGTTACCTCTTGTTACTTTGATTATGGCACTTCTCAATCTTATGGAAGTACCGCAAATGTCTCTTCACTTCCCGGTAGTGGCACGAGTCCTATTTCTGTTACTGCCAATGTGAGTTCATTATCAATATCTACCACATATAATTTCAGGGTGGTAGCGACTAATTCCGGAGGCACAACTAATGGAAATAATCTGACCTTTAGTACTTTAGCGCCGCCGACCTGCACTACTAATGCGGCTATCAATAAGGGTTCGACTTCTGCCACATTGAATGGTACTGTCAATCCAAATGGCCTGGATGTTACTTCTTGCTACTTTGATTATGGCACTACTCAATCTTATGGAAGCCAACAAAATGTTTCTACGCTACCCGGTAGTGGCACGAGTCCTATTTCTGTTACCGCGAATGTAAGTTCATTATCAATATCTACCACATATAATTTCAGGGTGGTAGCGACCAATGCCGGAGGCACAACTAATGGAAATAATCTGACCTTTAACACTTTAGATGATTATTGCTGGGTGGTAAATCAAGGTACTGGTAATGTTACCCGCATTGTGAAGTCTACTTCTGCCAAGATAAATATTACAGTGGGAACTTCACCCTATGGAGTCGCGGTTGACGAGACCTATTGCTGGGTGTCAAATTCGAGTTCTAATACTGTCACCCGTATCACGAAATCAACCGGAGTCGTATATGACACAATATCTGGGGTAAGTAGCCCCTATGGAGTCGCGGTTGACGATATCTATTGCTGGGTGGCAAATTATATTTCTGCCGGTACTGTCACCCGCATCCAGAAATCAAACCCGGCTATCACGACCACGATTACGGTAGGGACTTATCCTTATGGAGTCGCGGTTGACGATACCTATTGCTGGGTGACAAATCAGGGTTCTGATAATGTTACCCGTATTTTAAAATCCACTTTAGCCACGACCAATATCGCGGTCGGAGATCAGCCCTCTGGAGTCGCGGTAGATGAGACCTATTGTTGGGTGGCAAATTATGGTACTGCTTCTACTATTGTTACCCGAATCCAGAAATCAAATCCGGTCATTTCGACCACGATTACGGTGGGAACTCGTCCCTGGGGAATCGCGGTAGACGAGACCTATTGTTGGGTGTCAAATTATGGTTCGGCTAATGTTACCCGCATCCTGAAGACAGATTCCAGCCCGACCAATATTACGGTAGGAAGTGTTCCCTTTTCACTGGGCGATATGACCGGCTATGCCTATAATAATTACTCAAGGGTGCCTTGATGAATCCCAGTCTCTGTGCACAGAGGCTGGATGAAGTAAAAAGTAACAAGTGATGTTGCCAACCTGGGTTAGTAAAATTAAAGATTAAACATCTTACTTGGTTTGATGAGACATACCGCAGGCTGAAAAGCATTATTTAGTTGACTTATCAGGATATGGTGTGTGCCACAAAAAATAATTCATTTTCTGTTTCATTGCTAAAACATACCGGATTTGATAGGGTTAATTTACCAGAATAGACAATTATAGAATATGGTGTTATCGCGAAAAGGACAGTAAGGAAATGCTTATCACATTAATAGTAATAAGTTTTATTGTTTTAGTGTTTATATCTTTTTGGATGAAAACACCGGTAAGAAAAGGGGCAGTTTTTACAAAGGCTCAAATAAACAAGGATGTGGAAATTGTTACAATTGCGCAATTTAATGATTGTATGATGGCAAATTTGGCCAAGATAAAACTGGAATCAGAAGATATCGAGTGTTTTCTTGATAATGAAAATATTATTATTATGAATTGGTTTTATTGGAATACTGTGGGTGGCGTAAAATTGCAAGTGAAAATATCAGATGCCCAAAAGGCATTGGATATTCTCAATACAAAGGTTACGCCAACTGAAACTGAGCAAAAAGCAATGCATTCAACCAGAGGAATTCATTGCCTAAAATGCAATTCCATTATGGTATATCCAAATAGAATACATTGGCGAGAGGCATTCTTTGCAGTATTTCTTCTGGGTTTTCCGATTCTCTTTAGGAATAAAGAATGGGAATGTCGGGAGTGCGGGCATAGATGGGGTTATAAAAAAGTCAATCCTGAGTCTTTAAAAAATATTAAATTTTGGGACGGATTGTTATTTGTCGTTGATGTGCTGGGTATCTTATCATTTATAACGTTATTTTTGGTCACTACGCAAAAGGCTGTCCGATTAAGATATGAAGAAAATTACGGGTTCTGGTTCTTTAGTTATATTCTTATGTCCATTCCAAACTGGATTTATTTTATTATGTTCGCAGCAATCCTTGGTTTTTATGTGGTAAAAAGGCATGATATTAAAGACGTATTAAAAAGATTACGGATTGATTTAATTGTGTTTGCTTTTCTGATAGGGTGTCTTATTATTATTTTTGCAACCATTGAGAGATACTGAATTTGCCGTAAACAACACAATACATATTAATCATTGATGGGATAAAGAAATTAATATTGCGTTCCCGGATTACTACAATGCAGTAAAATAAAGGGAAAGAAATACGTGGTCTGTCCCTTGAGAAAAAAGGTTGGGTAACATCATGCGATTACCTCAGGAAAAGATTGTTCTAATTCTTGTCTTTTTACTTTTTATACTATCGTGCTGTTTTTTATTTAATAAGAGTTTACCAAATCCATTATGTTTATTCAAAAAGCAGGTAACCATGTCAACAACAGTTGGTTACGTTGAAGAAGAACCGTCTGTTAAAAATCTACATTCAGATAAGGATTTAAGGCACCCGATTTTCTTAGTCCTTTTTCATAACGAGGCGAAGTACACCTCTCCTATTTTGACAGAAATTGCCCAGTCAATGAGAGGTGCAATACACCCTATTCAAGAATGTGACAATTGTAGACGGTATGTAAAACAGGATAAAATTTATTACAATATTAATATTGCTATTTCACCGGGCGATACTATTGAACCAATAAGTCGTAACCTACATACACTTGTTGACACCGCTGGCGGGGGAGTGTGGAAAAAGATAGATGATGACTATCTTATTCAACTTGGCAATATTAAAGAACCTGAGTTTATACTAAACGGAATAGAAAGCCGTTTCCCAAAGCTTACTCTATTAGCGCCGGACCTTATTAGTTCATGCGCTTTTCTTAGCAAATTGACCGGTGTAGAAATTAGTATCAAGGCAAAAAATCCGATTGAAGTTGTAGAATATGTTAATCCGTTCCCTTTTAGGTATTTTGGAGATAAGAGCCTGCAGTTTTATCTTGAAACCAGCACTCAAACCAGCCTTATGGAACTGGTATCAAAACTGGCTAATTTTCACGGTTGTGTTGCCAGACAGGAGAATTATGGCATCATTGTTGATGACCCGACAAAAGATGAAATGGAATCGTTAGTCAGAGATTCCATTAAGTATGGATACGAAGCAACCAGAAACCGTTCAGGAGTTGCTTTATATAATTTACCTCCAGCCGCGGCAGTAGAGTTAGGCAAATATTTAGACGACCCTGATAAAAATGGCTGGAATTATGTTCTTGAAGTCCTGCTTTCATTAGACCAGAGACCTGTGCGGGAAAAATTACTTTCACTGTTCCAAACCGGTCAAACATCAAACGGTAAGCCAATAATTGGGTATAATAAATATTCTATTGCTAAAAATTTAGTCTTGATGGGCGAGGAGGTCGTAATACCTTATCTTAAGGAGAGTGTTATGACTGACAAAAGTGAATATCGTGATTATCACAAGAAAGAAATTATTTCCCTTTTGTCATATATACCGACTAAAAATGCAGTTGATGCCCAAGTAGAACTTCTTACTGATAGCGGACCAATTACGCGATATTTTATTCCCGGTCAAATAGATATGGGCTGGTTTTGGGCAATTGATAAAGAAGACCTGCAAAAAATGGAGAGATTGGCATTGAATTATATAAATACCTTTTTGGTACGGTCAGGTAGTTTATACGCCTGGGCTACATTTGGGTTCTCTTCTGATATGAAACGCGCTACATATACTCTTACTGTAGGAGAGGAATCTTCCTCTGGACCGAGTTATATTGTTAAGTTTAGAAAAAATGGCGATTATTGGTTTATTACTGAGGGTGATTTAAGAATGGAAATGACTTTCTATTAATTTACTCGGTGACAAATACAAGTTCTAATCCGTGCACATCTGTGGTTGTTTTTCTTGTCAAAAAGTTCAGGTGTCAGTAAAATTAATCAGGGGCTTAAAAGAATTAAATAAGGTGTTAGGTGTTCCCCGAATTATCCTTTATGATTTTATTATGTTAAATAACTTCCAATTTGCTTTTCTCAAGGATGAATGGCTATCCAGCCTGCAAACGTTGCAGGGGAAATGGGGCGGTAAACTTACCGGTTTATCAAGCAACGCATTGGATGGTTTCCCACAATACGTTTCATTGGTAAGTCAAATCGGTCAGCGTAAGGTTTATATAGACAGGGAAAATAAAGCGGCTTTTGAACCGTGCATAAAGATTCATTTCTGGGGTAACTGGGGGCTGGAATTATTCCTGGGAAAGGAAGACCTGCATGATAAGTTTCTCAAATCATTAGGACTTGAATACGAATTGTCGTTAGAAGGTAATGAAATAAATATACTCGACTTCAATAAAAAATTCCTGATTAAGGGCACGCCGCCGGAACCCATTAAAGCTTTCTTTTCAGATTCCCATACCCGTGACTTGATTGATAAAATGGAGGATTTCGAAGCGCTCCATATTAAAGACGGGATGCTGAAGATCATATACGACCTTAATTCTGCTGAACAAATTAAAGCTGACAGATTAACTGATTTGGTAAACGCTATTATAAAATTTATAGAAGCGATAGAAAACAATGAATTGATACCCAAAATACCTCAGGTAAAGAAAGAGAAAATAGAGCCAAAATCAATGCTGAAACCACTTGTATTTGATTTTAATAATAAAAAGACGGTTTCTATAGTTCTGGTCGTTGAGCTGTTTTTACTGGCTGTATTTGGCAGCAGTATTACCAATGGTTTTTCCCAATATTCAATCAGTCATGATATCGGCGACTTTCACGGCGCAATGCTGATACTGCTGATTTTCGGTGCGCCTATAAGCATTTTAACCATTCTTACAGTAAGGAAGTTGATAGTTTTATTTACCATCAGCTCTTGCGGCGTAACATTAGACAGCAATCACATCAAATCCGGCGATTCTGTCAATTTTGCCCTTGGGCTGACTTCTTTCAGAACAATCAAAATCCGGGAAATATCACTTACCGTCGGTAATACCAGCCGAGACGAAAAAACGGATGGCATTGGTCATCAAGCTGTAAAAAACAGCGAGACTTATTCGAAAAATTATCCATTGGCTCAGGATTTTATTATGGAAAGGAAAAAACCCTATATCTTTCGCGGCCAAATTTCCATACCGACCAATACAACGCCTTCAGGACTGACTAAGGATGGAATCAAGGGAAGTGTTATCAATGCAATAAGTATCCATGAATATTATGCCGAAACATCAATCTGGATATATCAGGTTAATGTCAAGATAGCTAATTGTCCTGATTATTACTTTGAACAAGAATTTAAGGTGTATCCGCCTGATTCAGCGCCGTAAAATTCCGAGAACAGCATATCTAATTCTCTGTGTCCTTTGCGTCGGAGTTTACCCCGATGCATATCGGGGCGGTGAATATTCTTTTACCCCCTCCTACATACCAAAACTCCATCCGGGGGATAGGGGTAACACATCAGGGAGAGGGTGGCTATCCCTATGTAGGATAGGGGCTATCTCCCTGTGGGGTGGGGGCTATCTCTATGGGGGGTAGGGGCGATCTCAATGGCGGGGAGGGGCTAACTCCCTGAGGGGTGGGGGATATCTAAAGGGGGGG
>JAZDMB010000007.1:0-20130 GCA_043801445.1 Planctomycetota bacterium | reverse complement strand
CACCTTAGAAAGGAGGTGATCCAGCCGCAGATTCCCCTACGGCTACCTTGTTACGACTTAGCCCTCCTCACGCATTTTACCTTGGGTATTGTCCTCCCTTGCGGGTTAAACAAATAGCTTCAGGTACCACACGCTTGGCTGGCTTGACGGGCGGTGTGTACAAGGCTCGGGAACATATTCACCGCGGCATAGCTGATCCGCGATTACTAGCGATTCCGACTTCATGAGGGCGAATTTCAGCCCTCAATCTGAACTGAGGCCGGCTTTTTGGGATTAGCTCCACCTTACGGCTTGGCAACCCTTTATACCGACCATTGTAGCACGTGTGTAGCCCAGGGCATAAAGGCCATGATGACTTGACGTCATCCCCACCTTCCTCCTCGTTACCGAGGCAGTCTCCCTAGAGAGCTTTGACTCGCGTCAAAGCAACTAAGAACAAGGGTTTCGCTCGTTAAAGGACTTAACCTGACACCTCACGGCACGAGCTGACGACAGCCATGCAGCACCTGTTCTGGCTTCCTCTTACGAGGCTCGTTATCCTTTCAGACTCCTACTACCAGTATGTCAAACCCTGGTAAGGTTCTTCGCGTTGCATCGAATTGAACCACATGCTCCACCGCTTGTGCGAGCCCCCGTCAATTCCTTTGAGTTTTAGCCTTGCGACCGTACTACCCAGGCGGGATACTTAACGCGTTAGCTACATCACGGGCATCTTTGATAGAAACCCACGATTAGTATCCATCGTTTACGGCTAGGACTACCAGGGTATCTAATCCTGTTTGATCCCCTAGCTTTCGCGCCTCAGCGTCAGTAATGAACCAGAGAGCCGCCTTCGCATCCGGTGTTCCTGTAGATATCTACGCATTTCACCGCTCCACCTACAATTCCACTCTCCTCTTTCATACTCGAGTCGGGTAATATTAGATGCAATTCTTTGGGTAAGCCAAAGGATTTCACGTCTAATTAAGCCCAACCGCCTACGCGCCCTTTACGCCCAGTAAATCCGAACAACGTTTGTAGCCTCCGTATTACCGCCGCTGCTGGCACGGAGTTAGCGGCTACTTCCTTTGAGGGTTAAGTCAATTCCGTCTGTTAAACGGAAAATTCGTCCCCTCTGACAGGAGTTTACAACCCGAAGGCCTTCATCCTCCACGCGGCGTCGCTGTGTCAGGGTTTCCCCCATTGCACAATATTCCTTACTGCTGCCTCCCGTAGGAGTCTGGACAGTGTCTCAGTTCCAGTGTGGCCGTACACCCGCTAAGGCCGGCTACCCGTCATAGCCTTGGTGGGCCATTACCTCACCAACTAGCTGATAGGACATAGACCTCTCCCTAAGCGTCACCTCTTGCGAAGCAACTTTCATCATGACGTCATATGACATCATAACCTCATCCGGTATTAGCTCCGCTTTCGCGGAGTTATCCCAATCTCAGGGGTAAGTTACCTATGCATTACTCACCCTTACGCCACTGTACTCTCCCGTATTGCTACGGAATTTCTCGTTCGACTTGCATGTATTAGGCACGCCGCCAACGTTCGTTCTGAACCAGGATCAAATTCTCCAATCAATTCAAATTAATTGTTAAATTTGACCTAAATTATTTAGGCTAAAATTCTTCTCAGCCTCACTCCTTGGCTGTCTATTTTTCAAAGAGCAATTTATTGCAAAATAATATCCGTAATATAATACCCCTTCTAAAGGGGTTGATAATAATATATTAGATTTATAATAATGTCAAGATTTTATATAAAATTCCTAAAAATATTTTATAACTCGTCAATAAATTTAAATTCGACGAAATATTACGCACTTATATTATAAGTGCTGTCATATAAAATCTCAGTATATTTTAACGCCTTCGGTTTGTGTTAGTTTCTGGTAATCTGATAAAAGTTTATTGAAATGTTTGCCCGGTTGACCATTTCCAATAACCCTATCATCAATTTCAACGACCGGAATAAGTTCAGCGCCGGAACCGGTCAGGAAACATTCCTCGCACGTATAGATATCGTGGACCGTAAACGGTTCTTCAATAACCTTGTATCCCATATTTTTGGCAATATCTATTACACATCCGCGAGTAATACCTTCCAGTATTCCCAGATAAGCAGGCGGGGTGAATAACTTATGGGAATTCTTCATGATAAAAACATTATCAGCAGTCGCCTCGGAAACATACCCTTCGTCATTAAGCATTATTGCTTCATCCGCTCCATATTTAAATGTTTCCGTTTTAGCCAGAATATTATTAAGGTAGTTCAATGATTTTATCTGCGGGTTAAGCGTATCGGGACGATTACGCCTGATAGATGAAGTAATCACGCTGATACCGCTTTTATATTTCTCAGGTGGATAAAGAGCGATTTTGTCAGCCATAATAACAACAGTAGGCTTTAGACATTTCCGCGGGTCAAGTCCTAAATCACCTACGCCGCGGGAAACAACCAATCTGATATACAAATCATTTAAGCCAGTTTTCCTGCAGGTTTCAACTACTAATTTTTCCATTTCTTCGGGTCCGAATGGAATGGTCAACATTATAGAAAGCGCTGATTGATAAAGTCTTTTAATATGTTCTTGAAGTTTAAATATTCGTCCATTATATGCACGAATACCTTCAAAAATACCGTCACCGTACAGGAAGCCATGGTCATACACCGAAACGACAGCCTGTTCACGCCCGGTGTGAAATTCACCATTAAGATAAATACAAAGACCCATATGTTCTCTCCTTTCCTTTAAACACAAATCTCACGAATGGAACGAATACCACAAATAGATTCGCGATGCTCACCACAAGTAATTCGCTTTATTCGTGCTATTCGTGTTTGCTATGACAAACCTATAACCGTGTATTATTTCAATAAATTTGCTGCTATAACCAACCGTTGAATTTCTGAAGTTCCCTCGTAAATTTCAGTAATTCTGGCATCTCGATAGAACCGCTCAACTGGATAATCTTTAGTGTAGCCATAGCCGCCATAAATCTGGATTGCCTTATGAGTAACATCGGTAGCCATTTCCGATGCAAATAATTTCGCCATTGCGGCTTGGGTAGTATAGCGTTCTTTATTGACCTTAAGATAAGCAGCTCGCAGGGCAAGGAGTCTGGCTGCATCTATCCCTGTCGCCATATCGGATATCATCCATTGAATCGCCTGAAAATTAGAAATTGATTGATTGAACTGGATACGTTCTTTGGAATATTTTATGGATGCTTCAAGAGCGCCGCGGGCAATGCCTACAGCTTGTGCCGCGATGCCGATTCTTCCGCCATCAAGCGTCTGTAAGGCTATCTTAAAACCGCCGCCCAAAGAACCGAGCAGATTATCTTTCGGTATCCGGCAATCCTCAAAGATTAATTCCGATGTAGAAGATGCCTTAATCCCTAATTTTTCCTCTACTTTACCAACCTTAAAACCTGGCGTTCCTTTCTCTACGATAAAAGCAGAAATACCACGGTTCCCCTGAGATTTATCCGTAATTGCGGTTATCACGGCAATATCAGCCTGGGCGCCGTTAGTAATGAAAAGTTTGGAACCGTTTATAATCCAATAGTCGCCGTCCGGCTGTGCGGTGGTCTTGAGGTTAGCGGCATCCGAACCGGCTGAAGATTCGGTTAAGCCGAGACATCCGATTTTTTTGCCACTCGCCAGCGGAACAAGAAATTTCTGTTTTTGTTCTTCTGTTCCGGCAGAATAAATCGGGTCGCAACACAAAGAAGTATGAGCCGAAACAATAACACCGGTTGAAGCGCAGGCAACCGAAATTTCTTCTATGGCAATAACATAAGAAATATAATCTAATCCGGCACCGCCATATTTCTCCGGGAATGGGATGCCCATAAATCCTAATTCAGCCAGACGCTTAATGATTTCGGAAGGAAAACAACCGGAATGGTCTGATTCTGCGGCAATAGGTTTGAGCTCGCTTTCAGCAAACTCTTTGATTGTTTGCTGAACCATCTTTTGCTCTTCGGTTAAACGAAAATCCATTCAACCCCTCTTTCTTTTACAGCTGATACCTTCACTCGTTAGAAATAGATCATCTATAACGACTATCAATTAACATTAAATTTGTATCATTTATTTCTAATCGGGTCAACAGAAAAGAAAAGATTATATTCCGTGAAAATACAAATGTTTTTAACCGCATATAATTTATTCATATCAATTACAAAGTGTACTAATTCTATTAACGCCATTTTCATAATTACCTAATAAATATTGACTGTCTATGCGGAAAAACTAATATCGCATAAGTAAGAAAAAAATTTATTGACCCATTAAATTGTCGGAAAAACTAAAAAGAGAAACATGCTTTAGAGTATCTAATCTACATCTTAACAAATCCCGTATGGGACAGAGAAAAAATAAGCTATGCAAGTTCATATTGGTTGGTGGTTTGGGTTTGCTGCGTTAGTGATTGTGGCACTTTCTTTTGACCTCTTCGTTCTTCAACGACGTGTTCATGTAGTATCAGCCAAAGAGTCATTATTATGGACTCTTTTGTGGGTAGGGCTAGCATTACTTTTCAACGGTGTTATTTACTTTTATATGGGTTCCCAGAAAGGGCTGGAATTTTTTACCGGTTTTATTATTGAGAAATCATTAAGTTTGGATAACCTTTTTGTGTTTCTGGTTATTTTCTCTTATTTTAAGGTAGCGCCGGAATACCAACCGCGGGTTCTTCGTTGGGGTATTATCGGCGCGGTTATTACTCGCGCAATCTTCATTGCTCTTGGAGTAGCATTAATCAGCCTTTTCCATTGGATATTGTACGTCTTTGGAGTCATTCTTATTATTACCGCTGTTAAATTAATCTATCAGAAAGAAACAGAGGTTCATCCGGAGAAGAATATTATTCTGAAGGTATTCAAACGCTTCGTTCCCCTAACAAATGAATATCACAACGAACACTTTTTTACCAAAATCGGTGGTAAATTAGTTGGCACACCGCTGATTGTGGTTTTAGTTATTATCGAAAGCACTGATATCCTTTTTGCGGTTGATTCAGTGCCGGCCATTTTAGGTATTACTACAGACCCCTTTATTGTTTATACATCAAATATTTTCGCAATCCTTGGTCTACGTGCCCTTTACTTTTTTCTGGCAGCAATTATGTTAAAACTTCACTATCTTAAATATGGACTTTCCTTTATCCTCGGCTTTATTGGGATTAAAATGCTCATGGTTGATTTTATTCATATTCCTATCCATATTTCGCTGGGCATAATTTGCCTAACCTTGATAATTTGCGTTTTGGCATCAATTCTAATTAAGCCAAAGAAAGCCTAGCCCTCGCTGAAGCGAGGCGAGGTCCCGCCGAAGGCGTGATAAACTAACGCAGAGTAAAATATTCAACTATTAATCTCTATTCTTTATTTCTTCATGCTCTCCGTTAATCTTTTTTGGATGTTTCTCTTATTGTTGCGAAAGCGTCCCTGAATGGACTACTTCCTTGCTAATCGCCCCGTTAGGGGTCAGGATACCACCGGAAACTACAAAACGAATCGCATCGTCAACAGTCATATTTATATTTATTATATCTTCTTTAGGAACCATTATTGTCCAGCCGGTAAATGGTGTAGGCGAACTGGGCATAAAAATAGTGACCGTTTGTTTTCCCAAACTGGTATTTACATCTTTTAATCCCTCTGATGTAACAAATCCGATAGAATAAATCCCCTTACGCGGATATTCTACTGCGACTACAGATTTAAACTCTCTCTTTTTATCCTTATTTAAAAAAGTATCGATCAATTGTTTGGCATAGGGATAAATAAGACTTACTACAGGTATTCTCAAAAGCAGATATTTTTCTACACCGATAAATATCCAACGTCCTAACATTGTGGCTAAATATCCCACGAAAATAACTATCAATAAAGCTATCGGGAATCCAATGAGCGCCCTAAAAAGTGCCGCATGTTCTTTTAATATTGATAAATCTGTGACCAGATTCAATATGGATAAAGCCAGACCTCCTAAAGGCTGGGCAATGTAACCATTCAAAAATTGTATTGCTATTGTAAGAATAACTATGGTAATCAAAGTCGGTAACAATAATATAATTCCAGTAATAAAGATTCTTTTAAGATTCATAATCAATATCCTTTCATCCCTTAATTACTCCGAGCGGCTTAAATTTTGCCACTTTCTTGCTGATACCGGCTAATTCCATTACATCCACGACATCTTCAACATCTTTATAAGCCTCAGGTATCTCTTCAGCCATAGATTCGTGGGTCTTGGTCATAACAATTACGCCCATAGATTCCATTTCTTTATAGAGATTTCTGCCTCTGGTTGCTCTTATCATTGCCGAACGGCTTGCCACCCGTCCCGCACCGTGACAGGTGCTTCCGAAAGTTCGTTTCATCGCCTCTTCGGTCCCGACGCAAAGAAATGAACTCCTACCCATATCACCGGGCACTAAAACCGGCTGACCGATTTCCTGATAATCTTTTGGCACTAACGGATGGTGCGGTGGAAAGGCGCGAGTTGCACCTTTACGATGCACACAAACCTTTATCTTTCTACCATCAACAATATGTTCTTCTATCTTAGCAATATTATGACAGACATCATAAATAAGTTGTATGCCGACATCACGCGGCGTCATTTTTAGAGACTTTATTAATGATTCATTCGCAAGATGCATAATAACCTGACGATTAACCCAGGCATAATTAGCCGCACAAGCCATTGCCGAAAGATATTCCCGGCCTTCTTCTGATTTAACGGGTGCTGAAGCAAGTTGCCGGTCCGGTAATTTGATTCCATATTTTTGAGAAGCCTTCAATAATTTTCTTACATAATCATCGCATACCTGATATCCTAATCCACGCGAACCGGAATGAACCTGAATGACAATACCATCCATTTCCAATCCAAAAACACGGGCAATATCAGGGCGGTATATTTCTACCACCTTATCTATTTCAAGAAAATGATTACCTGAGCCGAGCGTTCCGACCTGTGCCAGTCCGCGTTTAATAGCCGTATCGCTTAAGATTGAAGGGTCGGCATTATTAATCACTCCGTTATCTTCAATATGCTCGAGGTCTTCTTTATTGCCGTAACCTTTTTCAATCGCCCAGCGTGCGCCTTCGGTCAAAAGCCGGCGTTCTTCATTCGAATTTAACTTTGCTATGGCGCCTGATGAACCTATACCTGAAGGTATTACGCTATAAAAAGCAGAAAGTATTTCTTTCAATCTGGGCTGGATATCCTTTACGAAAAGATTGGTCCTCATCAACCTTACGCCGCAATTTATATCATACCCGACTCCGCCCGGTGAAATAACGCCATCGTGTTCAATATCAAAAGCCGCAACTCCGCCGATGGGAAATCCATAACCCCAGTGGATATCAGGCATTGCCAAAGAATAACCCACGATACCGGGCAGGCAAGCCACATTCGCCACCTGTTGCGGGCTTTTATCTTCACCCACCATTTTTAATAGTTTTTCTGATGCATAGATTCTGCCCGGAACATTCATACATTCCTGGGCAGTTTTAGGTATTTCCCAAAGATAATCAGTTATTTTATTTAATTGCATATGGATCCGCTGGACTCGCTACAAGTAATTACTATTACTAACATAAAGTTAATGTTATAATGCTAAACAAGGTTATGTAAAGATAAACTTGACGTTTAGCGGTTACAAAAGTAAAAAGTAGGACTTATAAGGTAAGAATAAAAGGTTAACCACAGAGACGCAAAGAATACAATTAACCTTGGACACAAAAAACATAAATACCCCTTGTGCGGTATAGAAAAGTATAAAAGTAACCGCTGATTTGTCAGATTAAACGAATTAGAATTATTGAAATAAAAATCCGCATAATCTGCGGTTACGAAATTTTCTTGATATGAATTTAAAAGTTCTAAAATTTGGTGGCTCAACTCTTACAGGCAAAGATGCAATGAGAGAGATTGCCCGTTTGATAAAATATCATAAGGGCAATAAAGTAATAGTCTCGTCAGCACTTACCGGTGTAACTGATAAACTGGAAAACTTTCTGAAGCGCCCTATTTTCAACGGGCGACCGTCGGGTCGCTATTTTAAAAATGGCAGACACTATGGCAAAATCCCGATGGACATCGGGACTGACCGAGCCAATCGAGCAGGAATTTCAGAACTAATTAACTATCTTAAGGAGCGCCATCAAGGCGTAATGGAAGTCTGCACCGGATGTTCAATGCAGGATATTTATCAGACACTAAAAGATGATCTTGATAAATTGGAACGATTACTCTATGGAATATTTTATACTGAAGAACTTACTGAAAAGACCCGTGATTTAATTCTCTCTTTTGGAGAACGGTTTTCCGTAAAAATACTCGAAGGGATACTCCGGGCAGAAGGAGTGACGTGCCGTTCATTTGAAGCTGATAAAATAGGCATCGTCACGGATGGTGATTTCGGTGATGCTTCAGCGCTTCTTAATATCACATCTGGCAACCTAAAAAAAAGATTATACCCTTTATTACGGCAAGGTATTACTCCTATAATAACAGGATTTTTCGGGGCTGACGAATACGGCCATACAACTATCTTCGGCCGTGGTGGCAGTGATTACAGCGCGGCGGTAATTGCGTATGCCCTTTCTGCCAAGGAATTAATACTGTACAAAGATGTTGATGGTTTTATGAGTACAGACCCAAATATAATTCCTGATGCTCATTTGCTCAAAGTAATTTCTTATGATGAAGCCGCTGAGCTGGCTTATTTCGGAGCGAAAATACTACATCCCAAGACTATTGAACCTTTGAAGCTTAAAGACATCCCTATGACTATCCGTAATATTCGCCACCCTGATAAGGAAGGTACTAAAATTCAATCTTTCAGTTACCAGTCAAAAGATGTAGTTAAAAGTGTGGCTTATGGAAGTAACATTGCGGTAATAAAGGTGCATGGCGCCGGGATCGGTTATAAGCCGGGTGTCCTTCAGGATATTGTTTCACATATTACCAATCAGAATATCAATATTAAATCAGTAATAACTTCTCAAACCTGTATAAATATATTATTGGATAAGAATGACCTTGAAGCGAGCTTCCGTGCACTTTCAAGGGTATCACTAAAAACAGTAGATAAAATAGAACCAATTAATGATATAGTTTTAATCGGTATAGTCGGAGAAGGATTGCTACAAAAAAGAGGTTTAGCCGCTCGAGTCTTTAAGGCAGTATCAGAAATCGGTGTTAATGTGGAAATGATTTCAGCCGGCCATTCCTCTGTGGCATATTATTTTATCGTTAAAGAACCTCACCTTAAAAAGACTATCCGGGCAATTCACTATGAATTTTTTAAGGTGTAATTGGGGGGTTCATAATTTATTTGATTTGCATAAAGAAGGAGTTGAATTATGCGTTTTTCTACTAAAGCCATTCATATAGGTCAATCACCTGATGTAGCAACCGGGGCTATTATGACTCCAATCTATCAAACTTCAACTTATGTTCAAAAAGCGATTGGAGTTAACAAAGGTTTTGTCTATTCCAGAACAGATAATCCAACGAGAAAAGTATTGGAACAAAACCTCGCTGCTTTAGAAAACGGCGCACATAGTTTATGTTTTGCCAGTGGATTAGCCGCGGTTAATACAGTTCTTAACCTTCTTTCAGGTGGCGACCATATTATCTCGGCTAATGACCTTTATGGCGGAAGTTATCGTATTTTTACTGCGGTCTACCAGAAATATGGTTTATCTTTCGACTTCGTAGATACCACTAATTTATCTAATATTGAAAAAGCAATCACCATCAATTCCAAGTTACTCTGGCTGGAAACACCTTCCAATCCATTACTTAAGATAACTGATATAAGAGGCGCAGTTGCTCTGGCTAAAAAACATCATCTTATTTGTGTTGTGGATAACACTTTTGCTACGCCGTGTTTACAACTACCATTAGATTTGGGGGCTGATATTGTCCTGCAAAGTACGACCAAATATTTAGGCGGACATTCTGATATTATCGGTGGCGCCCTGATTACCAATCGTCAGGACCTCTATGAAAAATTAAAATTTTATCAGAATGCGGTAGGCGGAGTGCCGGGACCGCTGGATTGTTTTCTTGTTCTCAGAGGCACCAAAACACTTGCTTTACGGATGGAGCGTCATTGTGAGAATGCCCAGGCCATCGCCCGATTCCTTCAAAAACATCCTAAAGTTAAACGTGTTTATTATCCGGGTTTAGCCTCGCATCCCGGCCATTCGCTCGCTAAAAAACAGATGCGTAATTTTGGCGGTATGGTTTCTTTGGAGGTGAAGTCTACAGGGGCAAAGACTGAGAAATTTGTTGCTTCAACTAAACTATTCGCTCTGGCTGAAAGTCTCGGTACTGTTCGATCACTAATAAATCATCCGGCAACAATGACTCACGCTTCAGTTCCGCCAGAAGTGAGAAAACGAATAGGTATTACAGATAACATCGTCAGACTTTCGATTGGATTAGAGGATTATCGTGATTTGATTGACGACCTTAAACAGGCATTTAAGAGGATATAAGCAATTACTATGGACAAAGAAATAAAAATTGGGTTACTTGGCTGCGGTCAGGTTGGACAGGGGCTTGTTAAGTTACTCAAGCAACAATCTGATTTTATTAAAAAACGAACTGGCATTAATCTTAAAATTGACCGGGTGCTTGTGCGTGATATTAATAAACCCAGGGGATTGCCCCGCCATCTCCTCACGAATAATCCCGATGAAGTTATCTTCAATCTGGAAACGGAAATAATCGTAGAATTGTTAGGCGGGATAGAACCTGCACACAAGCTTATTCTTAAGGCATTGAAGGCTGGCAAACATATTATCACTGCCAACAAAGCTGTTCTGGCAATACACGGCGAAGAAATAATACAATGCGCACGGAAGTATAAACGACAGGTCTATTATGAAGCAAGTGTCTGCGCCGGTCTGCCTATTATCCGTTCCATCCGCGAAGGTTTATCAGCCAATCGTATTTCATCCATACAGGGAATTCTTAACGGAACTACTAATTATATCCTCACTAAAATGTTTGAGTCTAATGAACAGTCTTTTCCGGAAGCCCTCAAACAAGCCCAGCAAAACGGACTTGCTGAACCAGACCCGACTCTTGATGTGTCGGGTATTGACAGCGCTCATAAATTATCTATCCTTGGGTCATTAGCATTCGGCATCCCCTCACCCTTTCCGAATATTTATACGGAAGGAATTACTAAAATAACTAATGAGGATATTAAAAGTGCGGAGGAATTCGGATTCGTCATAAAACTCCTGGCCATTGCTAAAAAACTACCGCACGGTCAAATTGAATTGCGCGTTCATCCGACAATGATACCTAAAACTCACCCCTTAGCATCAGTCAGAAACGAATTTAATGCTGTTCTTATTTATGGTGATGCGGTTGGCAAGATGATGTTCTATGGCAAGGGCGCCGGTCCTATTCCTACAGCCAGCGCCTTGCTTTCTGATATTATTGAACTCTCCTCGAAAATAATTACTCACCAGTCCAAGATAGAAAATATCTATTGGGAAAAAGGAAAAATTGTTCCTATAGAAAATATAGAAACTGAATACTATCTCAGATTTCCTATAATAGATAAACCAGGCGTAATAGGTAAAATCACTACTATTTTAGGTAATAATAATGTCAGCATTTTAGGGGCGCATGCGGTTTTGGTCCCGGGTAACAAGGTTAAGGGTCATCAACCGGGTAGTATTTATGTGATTACTGAAAAATCGTCAGAAAAAAGTGTTCGTCAAGCCCTGACTCAAATCAATAAACTTCCTGTTATGCGTGACAATGCCGTTACGATACGGATTGAAAAAGAACATTAAGTTTCTTACCTGCCCGACCGGCACCGTTCAAGCTGATCCTACACATCAAAAATAACCTCTGCCTGATAACCGAGTTTAACCTTCTTTACAAAAAGATTATGAAAGGTAACGGCTTTAATTTCAGTCTTTATCTTATGCCGCTTTGCATCATACGGTTCTCCGTATATTATTGCAGATAAAGCTATTCTTTTACATCCCTTATCTATACTCAAAACCTTTACTTTATTTATAAGGTTATTTTTTACCATAACTTCCATTAACAATTTATTCAGAAATTCGTTCAATAACTCATCGTAATTAATTGATTCAACAAATATTCTACGTTGGAAAATAGGCTTAACTTTTTCAATATGAGTAAGTATATCGGAAAGTGCGAATGCGGCATCATTAAATAATCCTTTTATCGTCTTATTGGTCAGCCTAATCCCCATATCCGCTGTGTGCGGAATTAATTCATATTTCATTCTTATAGTATAAATCAAAGAGGCCAAGAATAAAAGAAAATCCTGCTTTTGATTGACGTTATCAGAAATGATATTGTATGTTTAGTATATATGAGACGCCTATTATTGTACGCATTAATATTTACGTTCATTTGTTCATCCAGATGTTCATCACCTTCTATCACATCTCCTAATCCTGATAGCAGACGTGAAGCCGTAGATAAAATGGCTCGTTCTAGAACAACAGATTCAAACCTGATTTTATTTACGGAGTTACTTCAGAAAGACCCTGATGCTATGGTCCGGGCGCAATGCGCCCAGTATCTGGGAAAATATCAACATAAGGAAGCCGTGCCTGCTTTGATTAAGGCCACAGAAGATAAAGACGTGTTTCTCCGTCAGGAAGCGGTTTGGGCTCTCGGTGAAATGAAAGATACCACAGCAGTCCCGAAACTCCTTGACCTGTTAGAACACGATAGCAATGCTGAGATTCGCCGCCGCTCTGCCCAAGCATTGGAAAAAATAGGCGACCCCAAGACAGTTGACGAATTGATTCAACAACTGGACGATATTAACCAATCTGTAGCTTATGCTTCACTTCAAGCGCTCAAAACGATTACCAAACAGGATTTCGGTAGAGACATCAAACAATGGGAAAAATGGAAGGAAACTAAAAAGTAAACCCGGCCCATAACTTATAGGCTGGATAAACCAAAACCACAGATTTGAATTATAAAAATTCTATAAGGAGACCATGAAACCAAAATAATTTTTCCTGAATTCCTGGCTTCCTTATAAATATCATTATCCGTGTTAATCTGTGTTAATCAGTGGTTGCAAAGATGATTTCAGCATTCATACCAAAAAGAATCAAATATAACGGCTCGCAATTATCATCACTCTGGGCATACAAGAATTTCGGTATCCTCGGCGACAGCATCGTTTCCTTTATCGGCCCCTGCAATATTCATAAAAATATGATTGTAGATGTTGAGGATATCCGCGCAAAACATAAAATCTGCGGTTCGTTGATGCTCCATTTTATCATTGAACATTTTGATAACGACCTGGAAAAAACCATCCTGAAACAAAGACTACTTGCTGTTATTGTTAAAGATGTGATGACAAGTGCGGAGTTCGGAGTGCGGAATGCGGAGTTTAAGAGGATAGGAGATGACTTATACGATATCAATTCCAAAAATGGAAAGGCAAAATTATCAATTTCCATTGCGACCGCCTCGCCGGTTTCAACTATGATTCACTTTGCGATTAATATCTCTACCAAAGGAACGCCGGTCAAGACGGCCGGTTTAAACGATTATAGAATAGACCCTAAACAATTTGCGCTTAAAGTAATGCGAAGATACACCGAAGAAATGCAGACCGTCAAACACGCCCGACAGAAGGTTAATTGGGTTAAGTAACATAAATGAATTCATCATTAAACGTAACAACCGAATCCTCGTCCGACCAATCTTCAACGCCCACCTTTTCTGATGCCTTAAAAATCTTTATTATCTTTCTCTTGGTTTCATTGGCAATAATAATGACCACCGACTTTTTTTTGCCATCACCGCCTAAAACTCCTTTAGACCTTTTATATACTATTTTCTTCACGCATGTTATCGGGATTTTGGTGCCTGTTTTCATTTATATCAAGGTAAAGAAATACAATCTCAAGGAATCGCTTAATATAAAACCGGTCCCGATATTGACTCTATTGAAAATCTCCGTTATCGCCATTATCTTTTTTATACTGCTCAATTGGTTTCAGGAGTTACTGGCTCCGGTATTCAAACCGTACGAAAAAGATATTATTGAATATCAGGATTTTTTCACCACCATCGCTTCAGCCGGCAAATCAAGGATAGATATTATTTTATTTATTATAGGCGTAAGCGCTATACCGGCCATAGTCGAAGAGATTCTATTCCGCGGGATTATTCTCAACGGCTTAAAAAACTCATCTACCGCAGTAGCAGGACACTGTTGTATCTGCAACCCGTTAGAAGCGAACAATAGCAGTAATTCTAAATCGTTACCATGTTCTAACCAATCTTCAGGAACGCTTCTAACGGGGCAAGCGATAAAGGCAATACTCCTTTCGGGACTGCTATTCGGAATAATACACTTCTTACCGCCTCAAATCGTAATGACAAGCATTCTGGGTATATTCTTCGGAATACTGGTTATCAAAACTCAATCAATAATTACGTCAATCTGGTGTCATTTCCTTAATAACCTAATAATAATTCTGAGTATTTTTGCCCAGCCAAATTAAGAATCTCTATTAAAACCTTGCCACAGAGACGATCATAAAGTCAAAAGTAAAAAGTAGTAAGTAAAAAGTTAGGACTTTTAACTTTTAACTTCTAACTTTAAGGCTTTGTCTTCCAGCGTCTATGAAGCCACATCCATTGTTCAGGATGTTTATGAATTGCATTTTCTATCTGAGATGTATATGATTGGGTGATTTGTTGTACCGCTGTCTCAGATTTAATTTCCGGCAAAATACATCTTTCAAAAGAAAGCGTATAGCAAAACTTGTTAGCCTTTGAACGGCAACAGGTAAATAAAATAATCGGCGAATTAAATCTTAGATGCAATAATGCCGGCGAAGGAATCGTAGAAGATTTCATACCCATAAAGTCAACGAAAATACCGCTGCTCCTGGCATCCTGGTCTACAATCATGCCGAGAATCTTATTATCCTTCAACGTCTTCATCATATCCTTTAAAGCATTTTCCTTATAAATAATCTTTTGTCCCTGATACCGGCGGGAATAATTAAGAAGCGAATCGACTAACGGATTAGGCATAAAACGAGCCACAGAAATTAATTGGTAACCCATCATACTCATCATATAACCGCATAATTCCCAGTTGCCGAAATGAGCCGAAATAAGTATTACTCCATTGCCTTTTTTCAAGCCCTCGTCTATAAGTTCTATCCCTTTAATTTCTAAATATTTATCATAGTTATAAAGCCGAATCTTCCGCGGGAAAGAAAGAATTTCCACTAAAATCATACCAAAATGCTCAAAAACGCCTTTTAAGATATGCCTTATTTCGTCGGGAGTTTTCGAGGGATATGCCATCTTTAGGTGCTGATAACCCCTTTTCCTGAATTTAATAGAAAAAGCATTGAAGGTCTCGCCTAAAAGCCGGGCAACTTTTAACGAGTAATCCAATGGAAGTGCTAATAAAAAAGAGGTTATTATTCTTAGTAAATAATATTCTATAAATTCACCCAGCCTCCCGATGAACATCGGGGGGCGGGGTTCACGAAACTTTTTCATCTTCTTGAGGAGGTGTTTTGGGTAGTGGTCGGGATATCATGCGGAATCTGACAAAAACCGCTATCATGCTCATAATAACATACACCAATAAAAAAAGCGCAATAATAACTATCAGGCTTTTACCCATATTCCATTTCAGAAAATGGTCCAATACAAAAAGGACTATCAAGCAAGCCGCAATAATTCTTAAGGCATAAACTATCTTGAATATCATAACTCCTCCCTTATATCTAACCGTTTGGAAATAGTGGTCTTGTAAAAAGGCTCTATTTCTTCCTTAAAATGTTCGATGAGTTTTTGGGTATCAAGCCGTTTCTGGGTCATCTCCTTCAATTCCACCATATAATCGCCGATTTTACCGACAGTAATATTCTTCTGCTCCAATTGTGTTTTTACCAGAGCGGTCAATTCCTCTTCCTCTTTATCAAGCACTTTGCGTTTTTCTTTGGTATCAAGAAGAATACCGAGCGCCTGAGCTATTTCATCATTGCTGAGATCCACAATCTTTTTTCCGCCCACTCCGACCCAGCATATTTTTTTATAATCACAATAGCGGCAATGCCAATCTGTAATTTCAAATGGTCTATCAGGCAAGGTCTTTTTGGCAACATGTTCTTCTACCAGTTTGAGACGCTCGAAAAAGTCTTTGACGATAAGTTCGTTATAATCAATCAGGAAATCATAGAAACGCGCCGTATCCTTGCATTTATAAAGAAGCACTCCCTGTTGCGTGTCTATCTTGTAAATGTTCTGGACGAAATGTAAATAGAGTTGCAGTTGAATGGAGTGGTCCTCTTTGGGCCCGTCGCGCATAATTTCATCGAAACCATAGCGGTTGATGGATTTTATTTCCAGCACATAGTGTTTATTATTGAGTTTTATCAGGGCATCCAATTTGCCGGAGATATTACGTTCCGGGTCGCGAAGCGGCGCCTCTTTCATTATTACCGCTACCTTGCCGGTATCCTCTAGTTGCTGGACGATAATTTTATGATGGAGGTCGCCGTCGCTGAATATAAAAAATAACCGCCCATCCGGCGCTTCCACGGATTCCCCGCGCCATTGATACACCAGCGCCCTCAAACACTTTGCCACATCAGAGGGCCAGTGTTTCTCTTTGGGATATTTGGGCCTGTCCGCCATTTTCCTTACGCCGTATTCTTTTAATAATTCTGATATCATAAACTACGTAACCGCGGATTAGGCTGATCTGCCCGCCTGGATTACCGGTCAGGTGGGTAGGATATTAATTAAATCCGTTTAATCCGCATAATCAGTGGTTGCCTTTTAAATTATATTATTCTCAGCTCGTAACCGCGGATTATGCGGATGGGGCTGATTTGTTTGTTTTATATTGTTCGCAAATAATCCGCTTCCATTCTAAGCTTGGTGTACCATAGTTGAATAATAATCCTAATTTTTTATCCGTTACCTTTAAATAATTGAACATTTGCGCTTCATCTATTTTAGTTAATTCATTAGTTGCTTTATTCTCAACCAAGATACAATTTTCCACTATATAATCTGTCCGATAAGTCTTCTCTAAAAATATATTTTTATATTTGATTTTAAGTTCTTGTTCCCTTACAAAATTCAGTCCAATTTGTTTTAACTCATATGCTAATGCTTCCGCATAAACTGCTTCTAAGAACCCAGAACCAAGATTCCGATGAACTTCTATAGCCGCAGCAATAATTTTCCCGGTAATTTCTTCATATAATAACTTAGCCATATTATCCGCATAATCTGCGGTTTCATTTTATTTTATTCTCAATCGCCTTGAGCGCCTTGTAATACGAATCCTTAAATGCCTTTATGCCGTCCTTTTGTATCTCATCACAGATTTTATTAGTATCAATACCATTATCGTGTAGTGTTCTCAATATCTTTTGCGCTTCATCCGGATTTTTATCGGTAGTTATCGCCGGCTTACCGTGGTCCTTAAAAGCAAGAATCGTCTGGGGCGGTACGGTATTAATTGTATCCGGCGCAATAAGTTCATCCACATACATCGTATCAGCATATGCCGGATTTTTGGTGCTGGTGCTTGCCCAGACTATCTTCTGGATTTTAGCTCCATTCTTTTGCAGTGATTGAAAATCATTACCGCTGATTATTTTATTATGAAGTTGGTAAATAATCTTGGCATTTGCTACAGCCGTTTTCCCCTTTACTATACGCTCCACGCTCTCCGCTCTACGCTGTTCCACTATCTTGTCTATCGCCGTATCTATTCTGCTGATAAAAACACTGGCAACAGAAAAAATATTATTTATATCCAGTCCTTTATTAAGACGCTGCTTAAGTCCTTGGATATAAGCATCGAAGGTCTTTACATAATGGTTCTGTGAAAACAGAAGGGTAATATTAACATTGATACCCTCGGCTATAAGCTGTTTAACTGCCTCAAATCCTTCTTTAGTTCCCGGCACTTTAATCAGGATATTAGGCCTATTGATTGCCCTAAAAATCCGGCGGGCTGATTCTAAGGTTTTCTCTGTATTGTATGCATAATCAGGAGAGACTTCAATGCTGACATAACCGTCACAATAACCGCTCTTTATATATATATTCTGTAATAAATCGCAGGTGGCGATAATATCTTTAATCGTTATCGCCTCATAGATTTCCTCTATATTCTTACCGGCTTTGGCTAACGAGTAAATATCCTCGTCATAGTCAGTAGATGAGGTGATTGCCTTTTCAAAGATAGACGGATTAGAAGTTACGCCTGTGATAGCGTCTTCGGTGATGAGCCGTTTTATCTCGCCGTTTTTGAGGAGCTTGCGCTCTACGTTATCATACCAGATACTCTGGCCTAATTTAGATAATTCAATTAATTTATTCATAATAAAATCCTTTTGCCACAGAGACACAGAGACCACGGAGAAATAAATTAAATTTAATTATTCGTGTGTCGCCTCTGTGCGCTCTGTGTCTCTGTGACAGATTTTAGTATTTGCACCGCCTTTTTCGGGTCTGTTGCATTAAAGAAATAACTCGCGGTAACCAGAACATTAGCGCCGGCTCTAACTGCTTCAGGCGCTGTTTTATCATTTATACCGCCATCTACCTTTATATCACCTTTGTATATTTTTCTCAGTTCTCTTATTTTTGGCAAAGCCTCAGGCATAAATCCCTGACCGGCAAAACCCGGATTAACTGACATTATCAAAACCTCATCTAATTCTTTCAGAATCTTATCAGTAACACATAGAGGACTGCCCGGATTAAAGGTAATGCTGGCTTTCTTTCCGGTTGACTTTATCTTTTTGATTACTGCAAGCAATTTTGCTTCGTCCACTGATTCAATCTCTTTGGGAAACTTATCAAGCCCTTGGCAATGTTTCTTGAGTTTGCCAAAGCATTCAATATGCACACTGATAATATCAGCGCCGGCTTTGGCGAAATCTTCGATATACCAATCGGGATTTTCTATCATCAGGTGGGCATCCATCGGCAGTTTAGTCAGCGGTCTGATTGCCTTGACCACGACCGGACCGAATGTAATATTCGGCACGAAATGACCGTCCATTATATCCAGATGAATGGAATCAATTCCCGAATCCTCGCATTTTTTAATTACTTTCTTCAGGCAGGCAAAATCAGCTGAAAGAATACTTGCGCTAACTTGAATGTTTGGCATAATATAAACCACAGATTAACACAGATGTACACAGATTGTCAAGTAAAAGAAAAACACGAATAGCACGAATTAGGCGAATAACACGAATATGGACAATTTTATTCACAGGGAATTATCTTATAAAATAATGGAGGCGGTATTTGAAGTCCATAATATTCTTGGACCCGGTTATCCGGAAGACAAATATGAAAAGGCATTATGCCGGGAATTTCGTGATAGAGGAATTAGTTATGAAACACAGAAATTAGTAAAAGTTATTTATAAGGATGAGAATTTAGGTGATTTTAGGTTGGATTTAGTAGTAGAAGATAAAATCATATTAGAACTTAAAGCCATTTCCGAATTAAATGAGGTATTTGAAGCACAGGTTTATTCATACTTAAAAGCAACCGGATTAAAACTGGGAATCCTTATCAATTTCGGAAAGAAGAAGGTTGAATATAAACGAATAGCTAATTAAACTATTATTCGTGAGATTCGTTCTATACTGGAGGTCAGCCTGCCTCTGCTGAGGAAGGACTTTATTTTTGATCCCTACCAGGTATATGAATCGGCGGCCTTCGGGGCTGACGCGATACTCCTGATTGCCGCCATACTAGGACGCGAGCAGCTTGGCGAGTTGCTTTCGCTAGGCCGGTCTCTCGGCCTCGATTCCCTGGTGGAGGTGCATGACCGGGCCGAAGTTGAAATTGCCGTAGCCAGCGGGGCTGATATTATCGGCATTAACAACCGCGATCTTAAAACTTTGATGGTGGATTTGAACACGACTAAAAAACTGCGTTACCTTATCCCGAAAGACCGGATCGTGGTCAGCGAGAGCGGTATCAAAGAGCGAGCGGATATCCAGAAACTAGCCTATTGGGCGGTAGACGCCGCGCTGGTAGGTGAGGCGCTGGTTATCGCTT
>JAZDMB010000020.1:0-6991 GCA_043801445.1 Planctomycetota bacterium | reverse complement strand
TTTTATACTTTCCTATACCGTAAAAAATATTTTATAAAAAAATCTTATTATTTTGTTGACAAATTACGATATTATAATAAAATGACTTTTTATAGTATTCTTTTCCTTCTCATGTGAAGGGAGGTGAAAAAAGAGAAGTATGAGGTCTCGGCTCATACTGAACAAGGAAAAGAACGAGATCAGGTCTTGATAAGGACAAAGACCTCTTCTGTCACGAGGCGATAGAAGCAATCTGAAAGTCTACGGCCCAAAATAAACCGATAGATTTTACGGATTTAGTCCTGAATTTAAGGAGGTAAAAATAATGAAAACTTTTCTAGTTACAATAGCGGTATTAAGTTTAATCGCTATGCCCTTACTGACTGCTGAAGAAACCAAAATAGACCTTAGCGGTCGCCTTGCAGTTGGTTACGAAAACCAAGGCAAAGGTGCAACCAACACCAGTTCGTTCACAGTACCGGATGCAAAAATACAGTTAACCGGCAAAATCGCTGAAGACGTTAGCGGTGTTATCAGATTAGACCTTAACGGCGGTATTGCTAATGACCCTGATTATGTCTATATTTCAGTAGACAATTTAATCAACAAGATGGCTAATACCAAGAGCCCGGTTAATCCTTCAATCATCGTTGGTAAACAAAAAATAAATTTCGGAGAGGAAACATACAGCAACAACGCTGTAGAGAATGCTCTGGTAAACCCTTCAATAGCGAATATCAGCGGTAATGATATCGGTATCACATTCAAGCAGGAAGACCTTGTTCCAAATCTACCGTTAATCTTAGGCGCTTCATTAGCCTTCTATAACGGTAATGGAGTGGTAGACACTAATAACTCCAAGGCATATGGTTTGAAGGTATCAGGAACGATGAAGAGTATGCCGTTGTATTTCTCTTTTTCTAGTTACACTTCAAATAAACTATCAACTGATGATACTGCTGGTACTGCTGCAGTAACTAATACTATTTGGAATGATGCTGATCAGGATGGTGTTATCGATGCTGGTGAGGTTACATATCTTGTTGTTCCTGCTGCTCCTGGTGCTCCTGGTGCTCCTGATGCAGCATTAAATGTAATGGGCGTCAATGATAGTGCAGGTGGTCGTAATTGGACCCGTAAAGTCTATGAATTAGACGTCCGTTATGACCTGTTAGAAGGCGCTTCTAAATTTGACCCATCCAAAGCCCCGCTTTTCAGCGATAGCAAAGGTGTCTTCAGATTAGCTTATGGACAAGCCACTGATGGCGAACCGGTTATCGGGAAAATCACCTATGCCTATGTGATGCTTGATGGTATCTACAATGTAGATAAAAAGTGGTATGTGGCTTTCCGTTACAGTTATAATGATATGGCAGTAGACCGTGCCCCGGTAAATGACGGAAAATGGACCCGTATTTCTATGGGAGGCGGTTATAGAATAACAGATAACACAGCCATGAAATTAGACTATAGCCAGAATACAGAACCAAAACCAAAAGTTGACAACAATAGTGTTAATCTTATTTTCTGCACCAAGTGGTAAACCCATAGGATTCCAAAGAAAGACCCTCCCCCGATGGACATCGGGGGGGGGTTTTTATTTGATAATTATTTTTTTATTATATTTCTTGATAAGACTGCCGATATAGTATAAATACAGATACATAAGAAAGGAGAAATATGTTATGAGTAAAATACACGGATTAAAAATAGGGATGATTGTTTTTTTGACAGGCATCATCATAAGTGCCTATGGTGGCTCTTGTATAAAAGATACCAGTAGCGGCAGTAGCGGCACTTATACAATTTCAAATGGCACAATGCAAGGTATCGGAAGTTACGTTGGTTTGATTTCTGCTACCATTACCAGCACTCCCAATACAGGACTTGCCAATACCTCTATCGCTGTAACAATTACTTTTACTTCCGGTGGTTCTGATGTAGATGCAATCAAAGCTTATCAGAAGGTGCCTGGTGGAAGTTATGTTTACACCCCAAACCTTGACCCTGTAGAACAGAGCGCAAATGTCTGGGTTACATCCTCAATTCGTCTCAATGTAAATAAAGTTTGGGTCAAATTTGTTGGAGTAAATACTGCGGATACTGAGATTGTGTCTGGTACAATTACGCTCAATAATCCTTAGGTGTTCACAGTAATTCGTGGGACACGATACTGAATAATAAATAAATAGATTTTTCTTGACAAGAATATTTATAAAGATATACTAACGGCAATATGAAAGGATACATTCGCTTCACTCAGTGTAAACAAAATCTAATCGGTACAGAATTCATAACTCATAATTTAGAATTCGTCTCTACCCCCCCCCCCCAGAAACCCTTATATAATAAGCGATTCAGGGCGACTTTCACCACAAAGACACAAAGAACACAAAGAAGTCATTCCTGCCCGGTATGTCATTCCCACGAAAGTGGGAATCCAGATATTTCAATATCTATATAATCTTAAGTTTAAGAAAGGATGTAATTAATAATTTAACCCCATTTATTAACAATCGGCTCTTGTCTATGACAGAGCCAAAATATAAGAAAGGAAAGGAAATATGAAAAACCGTGCATATTGGATGATAGCGGTCTTGTTCTTGGTGGCGTTTGTAACTACCTTTAACTATGGCGGTTGCAATATCCCTAGTAGCGGCGGAGGAGGAAGTAGTGGCAGTAGCGGCGGTAACACTGGTGGCATCCCCAATGCGCCATCAAATTTAGTTGCAACCGCTATTTCGTCTACTGTAATTGAATTAACATGGTCAGATAACTCTAATAATGAAGATGGTTTTCTAATATATGAAAAAATAGGTGCAAGCGGGGAATATTCGATTCCAGGAGACCTTGACGAAATTAATGTTGAACTCTGTGATATGGAAAGTCTTACTGCATCAACGACTTATTATTTTAAACTTCGTGCTTATAATGCTCAAGGACAAAGTTCCTATTCAAATGAAGCGTCAGCAACCACAGCAGGAGTTACACCACCAGTGACATCTCAACCGTCAGCAACAACTCTGCCTGCTGGTGATATAACCCTTGATTCTGCCACATTCAATGGACTGGTTAACCCAAATGGTTTGAGTACTTCTGCATCTTTCCAATGGGGTACTTCTGCTGGATACGGCAATTTGACTCCTTCTCAATCAATTGGGAATGGGAATAGTAATCTTAATGTTTTTGCTAGTTTAAGTGGGTTAACTTCTGGGACAACTTACTATTTTCGGTTACGTGCTAGCAATTCTAAGGGTACGACATACAGTTCAGGATTGTCTTTTACCACCCTGCAGCGCATCCCGTGAGAGACACAATACTGAATTAATTGAATAAGATGTCCACAGAATTAGTAGTCATTAATTAAGTATGTTTACTTATATAATAATTGGTATAACTATTTTATTATTGATGATTAGTGGCCTAGTAGTAATCTATATGTTTATTAAAAGGGGCTATTATAACTAGTGGTGAATTCGGGGGACGCGATACTGATTTATTATAAAAGGAGGTGATTAATAATTTAACCCTGATTATGTCCCTTACTTCTCATTAGAATGAGAGGTTGACAGGTAGGGGGAAAACAAATTCATAAAAGATGATTTGTCAGCCATCCTCAAATAATAAGGAGGACTAGTATATGAAAAAGTTTCTGGTAATAATATTGTGTCTGGCATTTACCATTATACCTGCACTTAATTGTGCAACTATTCTTGATGGTTCCAAAAAAGACTTTGAAAGGACTTCAGACATACAGTGGGGATATGTTATTCTTGATGTTCTTATCGGCGGTGGTGTGATAGGTATAATTATTGATTTTTCAACAGGGGCAATTTATAAGAGCAGCAATCCCTCAAAAACCGAAATTGAAAAGAACTTAAACGAAGGAATTCCTTGCTACAGATTGCGTGAAGATGGCGTGTATAAAATAGAATTGAAAGACGGACAATTAAAAGAGTCTAAAATTGAAGAAAGCGCCATACCTCCGGTTGTCTGGCAGACAATTGAAAAGGAAAAGACTGCAGGGATGGTGTTGGCCCCGCAATATGCCCGGTAGAGTTTAAATAATTTAGCAAGAATCAATGAGCAGGGTTAGGAAAACTAACCCTGCTTTTGATTAGAGAAAGGAGTATTATAATGAGGAAAGTTGTGTTGATAATGGCGATTTTGAGCGTGGTTTTGTTTATAGGTTGTGCAAGTATTGTCTCCGGAACTTCTCAAAAGGTAACGTTTAACTCAGTTCCATCAGGAGCAAAAGTAATCACTGATACTGGGTTAACATTGATTACACCATCTACGGCAACCTTACCGAAAGGCAAATCAATTAGTGTAAGATGTGAGCAAGAAGGATATGAATCACAGACTCAAGTAATCGGCACTTCATTTAATGGGTGGTTTATAGGTAATCTGCTTTTTGGTGGATTAATTGGTATGATTATTGACGCTGCTGATGGCGCTATGATGAATTTAGATAAAGATAATGTGAATTTCTTCTTAACCCCTAAAGAAAAAAGAAAGGATGATGTAAAATGAAATTATATCAATTACTGACGGTTATTGTTCTGGTGTTGCTTTCAATGGCGTCCACACAAACTATTTTTGCTGACGAGAGTGGCGGAAATTTCGGTTTATTCATCGGGTCAAAATCATTGGATAAAACCGATTGGGACCCGGTAGACCAGCAAGTAGAATTAGGCCTAAAATTTGATGTCAAGCTAAAAGATTCACCCATTAGTCTTGCTTTAGGGACAAGATTCGGTGACACACACCGTCGGCGGAAAGGGGCTAATTTACTGCGATGCGGGGGAACGATTTTAGAAAATCGGGGAATTCGGGGGACGCAATACCAAATTAAGTAAGATGTCCACGGATAAACTAATTATTAAAAAAGAAAGGATGATGTAAAATGAAATTATATAAATGCCTAATTGTTTTTGTCTTACTTTCAATATTGTATGTGCCAACTATTTTTGCTGAGAGTAGCGGAAATGAATTTGGCTTTGAATTCTCGCAGATTACTTACAAAGAACCTGGTCTAATGGAAGAGAAAGGTACTATGTCTGGGTTATTTTTCTCTTTTGCTTCTTATGATAAACTTATGTTAAAATTAGAAGGTAAATATAGTTCTGGGTCAGTGGATTATACCGGTGCATACTTAGATGGCACGCCGGTTAGCGTAGATAACATAAAAGATTACGGTTATGAATCCAGGATATTAGTAGGTGGTAAGAAATCTCCAATCAGAGAAACCACTACTGCGCTTTACATATATACAGGATTCGGATATCGCTATTTAAATGACGATATGTCAAAATTTCTAGGTGGCTATGAAAGAGAATCAAACTACTACTATATGCCCATAGGCATAGAAATCATTCCCGCTGTAAAAAATGATTGGTCTGTTGGAGCAACTTTAGAGTATGATGTTTTCCGGCAGGGGAAACAGATAAGTCATCTTAGTGATTTAGACCCTGGACTTAATGATGTAACTAATGCGCAAAAGCATGGTTATGGATATAGAGCCTCTATTAAATTGCAAAGCCCAGATCAAAAAACTGTGATAGCACTTTTTACAAAGTATTGGAATATCAAGAAGTCAGAAAATAAAACCATTTACTATGACGGCGATGCTTATGTATTGTATGAACCTAAAAACAACTCTAATGAAATCGGTATTACGGTTGGCTGGAAATTTTAATTGCAGTTCGTGGGACGCCCTGAGAAAGGAGGTGATTTGAGACGAAATGACTCGGGAACGAACGGCTTGTTGTCAACAACAGACGGCTTGTTGTCAACAACGAGTGGCTCGTTCCCAACAACGGTCGGCTTGTTGCTAACAACGAGTGGCTTGTTGCTAACAACGAGTGGCTTGTTCCCAACAACGAGTGGCCCGTTGCTAACAACGAGTGGCCCGTTCCTAACAACGAGTGGCTCGTTCCTAACAACGAGTGGCTTGTTCTGAAGGGTTCACGAGCCCAAATATCATAATAACAGGGTAATTCGTGAATTACCCCTACTAAAAGGAGGCTAAAATGGATTTTCTACCAAGAAAGGACGCTGACTTTGACATTTTTCAGGACAATTTTATGGGAAAAGTCCAGCCAAAACTGGCCGCCTGGGGTATTCCAGTGGCGGACTTCACAGCCTTGCAGGCTCTGCAGACCGCATGGAACGATGCCTGGGCTCTTGCCAAAGACAAGGACACCCGTAGCCGGGGAGATGTTCGGGCAAAAGTGGTCGCTCGCAAGCGCTATGAAGCCGGCCTGCGCAGGTTTGTGAAGACGTGGATTGCCTTCAATAACAACGTGACCGATGCAGACATAGAGTCGCTGGGCCTGAAGGTGCGGGATATAGAACCGACCCCCAAGCCAAAGATTGCCACCGTCCCGATTATCGGCTTAAAGAGTATGGGCGGCAGCGATATTGAGGTCAGGTGCCGGGTCACAACGGACCAGACCCGTCCCAGTAAGCCCCGGGCTGCAGATGGGATTGAATGCCGGTTTGTCCTCGTGCCGGTCGGTGAAATGCCGCCGGACAACTGGGATGATTGCCCGAAGACACAAGTATCCAAGAAGGCGCAGTTTATTATCTCTTGCGGTGCCAAAGGCATCGGCCAGCGGTTCTACGGTTTTTTCCGCTGGGCTAACATAAGCAAGCCGGCCAACAGCGGACCCTGGAGCAATGCGATAACTGTGGTCATTGCTTAGAAAAACAAGAGAACACGAATGGGACGAATAGGAGCGAATAGCACGAATAAATCAATCCCCCCTTCCCCCTTTGACAAAGGGGGAGTGAGGGGGATTTATTCTTTGTGAACTTTGTACCCTTTGTGGTGAAAGGAATTTGAATTATGTCATTAAATCCAGGTGAGGTCAAAACCGAAAACATCGCCAACGGAGCGGTGACTACTCCGAAAATCGGCGATGAACAAATCACATCTGCCAAGATAAAAAACAGCGCAGTGACCAGCGAGAAACTGGCTACCGGCGCGGTAACCGGCTCTAAAATCGCT
>JAZDMB010000002.1:0-45580 GCA_043801445.1 Planctomycetota bacterium | reverse complement strand
AGAGAGCCCGACGATATCCGGATGTGATAATGCCTCGTCATAAAGCGATTTTAGTTTATCAACCGGTCCTAATGTATTGGTGTATGCCTGGAAATAGACGATGAATTTGTCAGCCTTATAGCGCCGGCGATAGAAATCAATCCCATTTTTTATCTGTTCATTGATGGAAAGCCGGGGCGATAATCCGGCATACGGACTGAAAGAACGGTTTTCGCAATAGATACAACCTCCCATACGGGTATCAGCAGTACGATGCGGACAGGAAAATCCGGCATCAAGACCGATTTTATAAACCTTTGAGCCGGGGAATTTATCCTTGAGGTAATTCTTGAAAGAGTAAAATAACATAAATAAAATTCGCCACCAAGACACTAAGGCACGAATAGGAAGTACTCTAGTACTATTTTAGTGTCTTTGTGCCTTCGTGGCAGAAGTTGCCACTGAATAAATACGCAAAGACCTTTGCATCGGTAATCATATTTTTAATCAGGCAGTATTCATTAGGCTGATGCGCCAGTTCACCCAGGGTGGACCAGACCACAGCCGGGAATCCGTCCTGCCTGAAATGAGCCGCAAAGGTTCCGCCGCCAATGCCGACCAGTACCGGTTTTTTGCCGGTGACATATTTGATTGATGCGCCGAGCATTTTGACTGCCTCGGCTGACGGGGCAGTATAGGATGCGCCGGATTCATTGACAATCTCTATGTTAATCTTGACCTTAAACTTCTTTGCTGTCTTGGCTGCCTCCTGTTTGAATATCCGTTTGATATGCTCCGGTTTGTATTTGGGCAATATCCGGCAATCAAAGTAGAATACATCCTCGCCCGGAATGGTGTTGACGTTTTCCACATTGGCGTCTTTTTTGGTCGGCTCAAAGGTGGAAACCGCCGGATTGAATAATCCGTCTTTGAGTTTGAACTGCCGGTGCAATATATCATCCAATTGGCAGAGCAGATGCGCGCCGGCCCGAAGGGCATTGACTCCTTTATGGGGCATAGAGGCGTGGCATTGACTGCCCTTGACCGTAATCTTGAGCCAGAGAATGGATTTCTCGGCAATCTCAATCTCACGGCTGTCCGGGCGTCCGCTGTCCGGCACGATGATTATATCCTGCTTCCTGAATAATTTCTTGTTTTTCAATAGTCCCGATGTCGCTTTGCTCATCGGGATAACTGGCAGTCCCTGCGGGACTCCCTTCGGTCGTAACACTCCTTTGTCGTTAACTTCCAATAACCAACGGATACCGAAATGACTGCCGGTTTCTTCATCGGCCAGGAATCCCAGCGCGATATCATATTCCGGCATGAGATTCAGGTCTTTCATTGCCTTGACCGCAAAGATGGAGGTGACAATGGCCTGCTGGTTATCTTCGGTGCCCCGGCCGAATATCTTGCCATTCTTAACCACGGCTTGATACGGGTCGGTGAGCCAGAGATTCCGGGCGTCCCGATGCCCTGCGGGGATACGGGGCGCTCCGCTCGTGAGCATCGGAGCGCCGGGCGGGACAATATCTATATGGCTTATCAGCCAGATGGTCTTGGAGTGATTTTTGCCTTTGACCCTGGTAATCAGGTTCGGCCGGTAGCCGCAGGGCACTGATTTATCAGGCGCGCGGTATTCTTCTATGTTATTGAAACCCAATTTCCGGAGCGCCTGTTTGAGATATGTTGCCTTTTTCACCTCGCCGATGCCTTTATTTATAGGCGAAAGCGCCGGGATGGCAGTCAGTCCGGCCTGCAGGCGCACCATTTCATTCTGGAGTTGATGGATGCGTTTGAATACGTTCTTGATGTCATTATTCTGCCACATGATTATCCTTTCTTTCTTGCCGTATAGGAAAGTATAAAAATGCAACCACAGATACGCACTGATAAACACTGATTTAATCGGAATTATCTGTGTCTATCTGTAGTTACGAAGTTTTTCTCCTCACTTTAATAATAAGCACAAGCGCAATGGTCAGGGCAATAAAGATACCAAATCCTAAGAGTGATTCCAACGGTTTATCAGGGATTTCACCTCTGAGATTGATTACTTTATCCACTGAAATAGATGCCAGGAGGGCAATGATGATACCAATCAGGGCGTCGCCGGCCACCAGCCCGGAACTGAACAGGATGCCTTTTTCATTTATCTTTTCGAATTCATCCTTTTTAGTGGTAGCCGAGACCAAGCCGGCCACCAGTCCGCCGACGATAATCGGCGCGGATAGTGTAAAGGGCAGATATAAGCCGATGGCAAAGGGCAGTGACGAAATGCCCAGCAGTTCTATGCAGGTGCCGATAAATATGCCGATGAGTAAAAGCACCCAGGGCAGTTGTTGTGAGATGACGCCCTTGACAATGATGGACATCAGGGTGGCCTGCGGCGCCTGTAATTTTCCTTCAGGGCCGAGTCCGTATGTTTTATGGAGGAGCAGAAGAACCCAGGCAATGACCAGGGCCGGGGCCAGGACTCCGATAAACTCCGCAATCTGCTGTTTATAAGGCGTGGCACCCACCAGATATCCGGTCTTGAGGTCTTGTGAGATGTCGCCGGCCATACAGACTGCAATACATACAATAGCTCCGATAGACATTGCGATAATCATACTGTTCTGGTCGGTCCAGCCGAATGCCACAAATATCAATGAGACAGCGATCAGGGTGGTGATAGTCATACCAGAGACCGGGCTGGATGATGAGCCGACAATACCGACAATCCGGGATGCGACCGTGATGAATAATCCGCCCAGGACCATTATCATGAATACGCCGACTAAACCCTTGGGCCAGGATGAGGCGGTTCCGACAGCCGGTTTATAGAAAACCAGGTAAACTATGGTTGCAATCACGGTTAGGATTGAGATGATAAAGATATATTTGAATCTGATATCGTTTTCGGTCCGGCAGACGGTTATTTCTTTCTGCTTATTGAAGAGTTTGCTGAAACTCTGGCGGATGGAACTGATGACGATAGGCAGAGATTTGAGTAAACTGACGATACCGCCCAGGAGGACCGCACCGGCGCCGATGTATCTGACATATGCTTTCCAGATGCCCATTGCGTCGAGTTGGTTGATAGGGTTGGTGGCAGGCGGAACGGGCGCAGTCAGATTAGCGCCGATGAATTGAATCACCGGAATGAGGACCAGCCAGCCTAAAACCGCACCGGCAAACATCAGCGCGGCAATGCGTAAGCCGATGATATAGCCTACGCCTAAGAGAATCGGCGTGACTTCGGCGCCTAACGTGGTCTGGACAGATGGATTATTTGATAATTTCAGTTTGAAGCCGACCACGTCTTTCCAGAGTCCCAGGCCATACATCAGGAATTTATAGAGCCCGCCGATGATGACACCGCCGAATACCAATTTTGCCTTTGAACCGCCTTCCTGGCCGGCCACCAGAATCTTGGCGCAGGCTGTGCCTTCAGGATAGGGGAGATTGGCATGTTCGCGGATGATTAAATACCGTCTTAGAGGAATCATAAAAAGTATGCCCAGACAACCGCCTAATGCCGACATGATAAATATTTCAAGGATAGAAGGCGAGACGCCGAGGAATATTAAAGCCGGGACAGTGAAGATGATGCCGGCCGCCAATGATTCACCGGATGAGCCGATAGTTTGAACCATATTATTTTCAAGGACTGTCCCGCGTTTGAAAATCCCTCGCAGAACCGCCATGGAAATAACCGCAGCCGGAATAGATGCGGAAACAGTCATTCCGACCTTTAATCCGACATAGGCATTTGCCGCTCCAAAAATTATCGCTAAGATAATACCCAGTATAATTGCACGCAGGCTGAATTCACTGATGGATTTGTCAGCGTTTATGTATGGTTGGAATTCACCCAGCCCTTGCACGTAAGGGTTGGGTTCATCATGATTATTTTTCATATTTGATGTTTGATAATATCATATTTAAAATAAGGTTTACAAGCAAATTTTAGAATTATTCGAATCTTTCTTGATAGCAAGGGTGTAATTTGATAATCTGATATTATATAAATAACACAAAAGGAGGATGATTATGTTAGGATTTTTCAATAACATCGGTGCACAAGAGTTAGTAATTATATTTGGAATTCTGTTATTACTTTTTGGCGCCACTAAATTGCCTCAGTTAGCTCGCTCAATGGGCAAGTCTGTTAAAGAATTCAAGAAAGGAATGCACGAACACGAAGATGAAGAAGTAAGTAAAGAGACGGAAGAGAAAAAAGAAGAGGATAAAAAAAGGGTATAACAATATATAAGTTATGGTGGACGATAGAGGACTCGAACCTCTGACCTCCTGGGTGTGATCCAGGCGCTCTAACCAACTGAGCTAATCGTCCATATTATCTTTTTCCTGATCTTTTGGTTGTTCTTTATAATGACTGGGAGTTTGTCTCAGATGTCCCGGCGGTATTTCGCCTAATATTCCAGGTAATCTAAAGGTTTCAATGTATCCCCATGGCCCATTACAAGAATAACTTGCAAACCATTTATCATCACAATAATAATACCACAAGTTAGCATAGAAGAACATATTAATATGGTCTTTTACATAATAAACATAAGGAATGGTATCAATAGCAATAAGTTGCGGCTCAGCGCTGAATACAGGGGGAGTAATAGATGGTGCATTTGGGTTAATCTTAGGTTTTGATGGCATACAACTAATTGAAATTATAAAACAGATTACGACACTACAGATTATGAATATTATTTTTGGCATAGAACTCCTTTTCTTGGTTAGTAATCATATCAAAACGTCAATTGTTTAGTCAATAAAATATTCCGATATCATAGTGCTTGACAATACCAGTCTGAAGATGTATATTTAACACATGAATGGTATAAAAGTACATTTATCAAAGCGTTGTGCATTTCATTTGTTCTTTTATCTAAATGTAAATTCCTGTGATTTTTTTCACAGGGTTATACTGTAGGAATACCTAATGGTATTCCATTTAATAGAGCCCGTAATGGGAAGTTTAAAAGCCGCAGTTTATGTCACAAGACCAATTGAAAATTCCGACATTTAAATCATTAGAGGAATTCAATGCTTGGTGGAAACGTCCTGAAGTGGCTGAATTCCGCCAGAATCATCCTGACAAATTAGAAAAATTACAGGAACACCATCTGGTAAAACCATGGTTGGAAATTCTAAATAAACAAGAAAAACCATTATCACATTCTCAAACGATAGGGAAGGTATTCGGTAAATATTTACTCGAAAAGAAATTGGGTCAGGGTGGAATGGGTGTAGTCTATTTGGCTTCTGACGCAATCTTGAAACGTCAGGTCGCTCTAAAGATTATGTTACTAAAAAGCGAGGAAATGATTGAGCGTTTTACCAGAGAAGCTCAAGCGATGGCTAAATTAAAACACCCTAATATTATTCAGGTTTATGAAGTGGGGACGGCGGACAAGTGTCATTATTTTACGATGGATTATATAAAAGGCGCTTCTCTGGAAGATTTTATTAACGATAAGAAACATAGGTCGACTCACAGGCGGGTTGCCGAGATTATCCGGGATATTGCTTCGGCCCTTGATTATGCACATAGACAGGGGATTATTCATCGTGATATCAAACCATCCAATATTCTGATTGATTTAAATAATCATCCATATCTGATGGACTTTGGATTGGCAAAGGAAGTAACCGGTCTTGACCGTTCACTCACCTTAAGCGGAAGTATAATGGGGACACCTGATTATATGTCACCCGAACAGGCAAGGGGCAATAAAAAGATGATTAATCATCGCAGTGATATCTTTTCCTTAGGAGCAACACTTTATCACTCTCTGAGCGGACACCCGCCGTTTAGAGGTGACGAATTATATCAGGTGCTGGACCAAGTAGTTAACAAAGACCCCATACCACCGAGTCGTTTTATACGAGGTCTTCCTAAAGACCTGGAGACAATCTGCCTGAAATGTATGGATAAAGAACAAGAAAGGCGTTATCAAACAGGCAGAGAATTAGCCAATGACATTTCCCGTTATTTAGCAGGTGAAAGTATTTCTGCCAAACCTATAAGTGTAGTTACTCGGATTTTTAAGAGAGGTAAGAAGAATAAGACAGCAATGTTTTCTATTTTGGTAACGGCGGTTATTCTGATAGCAGTAGTGATTAGTCTGATGATTTCATCGGCAAGCAAGAATCGTCAGATAGAAGAATATCGTCAAAAGGCATATGAGTCATTTAAGGAGAACAAGTTTGAAGAAGTACTTGCAATGTGTAATAAAATTCTTGCTTTCTTGCCGCATGACGAAGAAATCAAGGGTCTATTAAGAAAGAGCGAATCTGCAATCAAAGAAAAAGAAGAGAGAATCCAGACGGAGAAAGAAAAAGCCAAATTCGAGGAAGATAAAATGCGACTGGAAAAAGATAGGGCTAAGGTTGAGGAAGAAAAAATGAGATTGGAAAAGGAGAAGATTGAGGCTGAGAGAGAGAAAATGCGAGTAGAGAAAGAACGTGCAAAGGCTGAAGAAGAAAAGATGCGGGTGGAGAAAGAGCTGACTAAGGCTGAATCAGATAAGATGCAAAAAGCCAAAGAGATTCGTGAGAAGGCAAAGGCAATTCTGGATAGAGTTAGCGCAGGCATTCATAGTCCTGATGATAGAATAAAAGCGGCTAATGATGCCCTCAAGATTGACCCTTCTTACGGCGATGCATATCAGGTTATGGGATATTCTTATAAAGATAAAAAAGATTATATTAAAGCATACGAATATTTCACTAAGGCAATAGAAAATACGCCGACACTTGCATATTCCTATTATGAACGGGCAATTATCACCGCTTATTTCTATCAGAATTACCCCGCATCAATTCCTGATTTTAATAAAGTTATTGAACTTGACCCTAAAGGCTATATAGGATATGCTTCCAAGGGGATTATTGATTTTTACCTGGGTAATTATGATGACGCTATTGTTGATTGCAACAAAGCTATAGAATTAAAATCTAATGATGGTGATTCTTATAATGTACGTGGCTATGCATATTACCAAAAAGGTGAGTTAAAAAGTGCTATTGCCGATTTTAGTGAAGCAATAAAATTAATTCCTGATAGTGAACGAGCATATACCAATCGTGGCGCAGCTTATTATGTTTTAGGCCAATTTGATAAAGCTCTGGCTGATTATAATGAAGCTATAAAAATCAATCCTAACTATACACTACCTTATAACAACCGCGGTAATTTATATAGAAAACAAGGCAAATATGACCTTGCTATGGCCGAATATAATAAAGCAATAAAAATAAATCCTGATGATGTGGCATCTCATAACAACCGCGGTCTTACCTATGAGAAAAAGGGTGATATGGATAGTGCTTTTGCCGATTATAACAAGGCAATAGAAATTGATCCCAAATGTGCTGAAGCTCACAACAGTCGCGGTAATATATATAAGAAAAAAGGTGAACTTGACTTAGCCATTAAAGATTATACTAAAGCAATTGACCTTAAGCCTAACCTTGCAGAAGTATATATCAATCGTAGCTATACTTATAAAGATAAAGGGGATATTAGCAAAGCGATTACTGATGGAGAAATGTTTTTGAAACTTGCGCCCAATCATTCTGCGGCAAAACAGATGCGTGATTTAATTGAACAGTGGAAAAAAGAGTTAAATAACAAATAAATCTATTTTATCGGATTTTTAAGTTCTGGAGAGAAAATAACAACAGCACCTACTTTAGTCTGATTTTCCTGGAACCATCCCTGAGGCATTTCTAATGCATATTGAGCCGGAGCACTGGAATTAATACTATCTAAACTAAAAGGCTGCATATCTTTTATATCTAATATGGTGCCATTTGACTTGATAAAGGCGATAGAAAGCGGTAATGGCGTATCTTTCATCCAGAATGATAAAATCATTTCATCAGGATAAATAAAGAGCATACCATTATCAACCGGTAACGAATTACGATATTTGAGTCCTTGAGCACGTTCTTCTTCAGTTACGGCTAATTCCACTTTAATATTTTTCCCATTAATCGTAAGATAATAATTTTGTGTGGCAGGTTCACATTGGATAATCAATAATATGGTTAATAGTAGAAGCTTTTTCATAGTCATAATATATAAAAAATTAGCCACAGGCTACAATAAATATCGTATGTCTGTGGCTAATCAATATTAAGGATTTTCTACCACCCAAGGCTGTCTTCTTCAATTTCTTCACCAAGTATTTCTTTTTGACGGTGCTCAATAATCTTATTCCTGTTTGCCTTACGAGTCTTCATTTTTTCCTTGAGTTTATTGAGTTCTTGCTCCATTCTTTTAATATCGTTTTCCCTTTGTGTTTCTCGGAAATCAAACAGTTTTTCCGTTTTGGTTTCAATTTCCTTCTTGAATTCTTTCTTCTCATCGTTATTTTGTGACTTACGATATTGTAATGATAGTTCTTTTGTCTCTTTTTCCATTTGGCGTTCTTTCATCACTTGTTCGAAACGTTGAGGGTCCCGTTCTTTAAGTTCCTTTATTTTCATCATTTCATTTCTGCTTTCTTTCATAACTTTGGAAAAAGCCTCTTGGTCCACCTGTTTCAAATGACCTAAATGTGTAAGCCGTTCCGGGTCAAAATGCTCAAGAAATTTAATGACGTCTTTATCCATATCCATGGGGCTTACGGTTTTCCTTTGAGAAGACTTGTGAATTTTCCCGATGAGTTTAACGACGTCTTTAGCTATATCTATGATATCTAAGATATCTGATATTGGGTCTTCATTATCAAGTTGTGGGGGTGGCGGTGGCATTTCAGGTCTTTGTTGTTCCACTTGTTGTTTTTTACGAGACATTCTTTCATTACGCTCAAGTAATTTTTTAAAGGCGTCTTTAGCTATATCTATGACATCTGCCATGGGGTCTTCATTGTCAAATTGTGAGGGTGGAGGTGGTATCTCAGGTCTTTCTTGTTCCATTGGTTGTTTAGGCGGCATCATTTCGCCGTGATGTCTTTCCGGCATCGGTGGATGCGGTGGTTCTTCTCGGGGTGTAGGTGTTTCGGTGCATAGCAGCGATGTGCCTGCAATAATAATCAAAACTGTTCCCACCAGTATTGCCCATTTTCTGTGTTTATTTGTCATGGTTTTTTCCTTTCTTACTGGCTGTTAGACTTTAGTCGTTACAGACAGTTATCCCGACAGTATTTGTCTGGATTATCATTTTGCGGTTAACCCCGATGTCGCTTTGTTCATCGGGATAAGAGCCAGTAAGTCGCTCCGCTCCAACTGGCTCTAATAAAGTTAATTGATATTGTATTCCTTATTTAATCATTAGATTTTGCGAATACTGATTTTATATTTTTTTCTATGTTTTCTATTGATTCATCCAGTGAAGTCAGAGGCGTAGTTTTTATATTCGCAGTAAATGTAATAGCGTTTTTTTGTAGTGCGGCAATTTCGTCCGTAAAAGTATTATCCCAAGAACATATCTCCGTGTCTTCATATGTAGAGATAAAAGATTCGTTTTGAGTGCTTGTTGTTTGTACAGGTTGTTGATTTGTAGCAGTTGGTTTGTGTATTGGTAATTTAAAATATGTTATTATAGCGAGACAGATAAACGAGGCGGCAATTACACCATAAGTGATAAAGGATATAACCTTATTTTTTCTTTTATACGAATCATCTCCTATAAAAAGAAGTTTTGATGGTTCAATAGAAGGAAGAGATGACAATTCATTTAATGTTTTTTTATAATCTTGTATTTCCGTCTGACATCCTTGGCAGGTTTGAAGATGCTTCTTAAGGATGGGTTTTTCTTTTTCTTCTAATTCATTATAAAGGTAAAGTATTAGCTGAGACTTGTCAATATTACACTCTGTCATATATGTTCATTATTCTTTCTTAGTGATTTTATTGCATAATGCATCCGGCTTATCGCTGTATTCAGCGGACATTTTAATATTTCGGCTATTTCCCTGAAGTGTAACCCGGAATATACTTTCAAGAGAACAACTTCTTTCTGTTCTTTTGGTAGTCCAGAGATAAGGTCTTCTATTTCATAAGGATTAATTTGTGGTGATGTAGATATTGATTCTAATTCCATAGAACTGAATTTTTGCTTTCTTTTAAAATCATCTCGGCATAGATTTATGGCTATCTGATAGAGCCACTGCTTGAAACTTGTTTCCCTTTCAGGCGCAAATCCTTTTATATTTTTAATAACTCTTATAAATACTTCTTGCAAAATATCCTCAGATGAAGTTATGTCTTTGGTCAACCGATAAATAAAGTTAAATAACGGTTTATGATATTTCAGTAAAAGTTTTTGCAATGAGTTGGTATTGTTATTTTTGCATTCTTTTATTAAGAATTCGTCAGTTAATTCGGTTCCAAACGGCTGATTTATCACTTTTGTAATATATAACGTTTGAGAGGGGTATTTTATTGTATTGGTTCTAATATTTTTATTGCACAAGGCATGATAATAAAATATCCCAGAAAAGCAAGTAAATTTCCCCTTGACAACTCCTATCATTTTTGATAAGTAACAGCGTACGATACAAATTAACTTTTTATAACTAATATGGTAGAGGTTTATTTCCATTAATAGGTTTTGCTAACGAGGTTAACTAAATGGTTGTAAACTGTCCGACTATTAATCTTGGTAAGATAGGTTCGTTGACGGGTTAAAATAAGGAATAATTGAATATGCATGAAAAAGATTAGTATTTTTATTGGAGTGTGTTTGATTATTTTGGTTGCTTCGTGCGGAAATTTTACTTTTATCCCGGAGGTAAAAATAGATGACCCAATCACCGAGGCAATAAAATCTAAGCTTCCACGAGAAATCAGCGGAATGGTCTTCGTCGGTGCCAATCAGCAGGGTTATAACGAATACCAACATGAGGCAACAAGCATGGTTTTTGTTTTTATTCCGGGCGGAACATTTAAGATGGGTAGCAATGAAAGTGAATATGAGAAACCAGTTCATGAGGTGACTGTTAGTGATTTTCTTATTTCCAAATACGAGACAACTCAGGGCGTCTGGCAGGAAATAATGTGTAATAACCCTTCATATTTTAAAAAAGGCGATGATTATCCGGTGGAGACGGTTTCATGGGAAGATTGTTATGAATTTTGCAAAAAGACCGGGTTAAAATTACCAACTGAGGCGGAATGGGAATATGCTTGCCGTGCCGGAACTACAACCAAATATTACTGGGGAGATGAAGACGACGGAGATTATCTGTGGAATTATAAGAATTCAGATAATACAACCCATACTGTAGGCGAAAAGAAACCGAATGGGTACGGGTTATACGATATGAGCGGGAATGTGTGGGAGTGGTGCTTAGATTGGTATCATAGGAACTATTTCGAGGCGATAGCGGAGCATAAACCTAATCAAGATAAAATCACCACGAGAGAGAATCCACAGGGACCTTTCCACGGGCGATACCGGGTATTAAGGGGCGGTTCATGGGATTACTGTCGGAACAACTGCCGTTCTGCGTGTCGAGCCTTCGACGAGCCCAAGTATCGAAGCGTCTGCATGGGTTTTCGCTGTGCGGCTTCAATTAAGTAGTATTCTTGAATACCAACTGAATTCTATTGGAAATATTTTCTATTTGATTGAAATATATAATAAAAGAAATTCAGATGCGCATCTTATATTTTAATATAGTCATTCTTTTAATTATTACTTTTGTAAGTGTTGCATGTATTAATAAACAACTTGAGTCAGTTGCAGAAAATCAAGCTACGATTTATTACAATAAAGGTGTAACGTATCTGAATGCCGGCGAGTACCAAAAAGCTATTGAGTCTTTCAAAGAAGCCGTCCGTCTGAAACCGGACTATATTTATGCCCACTACAGTTTAGGTATTACTTACCAACAAATCGGTGATATCAATAAAGCCATAGAATCATTTAGAGCAGTTATTTATATAAAACCTGATGCTGCCGCATATTATGCCCTTGGTTCTATTTATTTAACAACCGGTGAGTATGACAAGGTAATACAATATTATAAAGAAGCTATTAAAATAAAACCCGATGATGCTTATACATATTATGGTCTTGGGCTTGCCTATAGTAACACAAGCGACTATAATAATGAAATAGATTCTTTTAAAGAAGCCATTCGTCTAAAACCAGACTATGAAGAGGCGTATCATGCACTGGGATATGCATATATCTCAATAGGCGACTTTTCAAATGCAATAGAATCATACCAACAAGCTATTCATTTCAAACCTAACGACGCCAATTTACATAATAATCTTGCAATTGCCTACCTTATGTCAGGAGATGTTGATGGTGTCATGCGCGAATATGAAATCTTAAAGAATCTGGACCTGAATCTGGCTAATGAATTACTTGGGAAAATACAACGTAAATAAAACCTCTGTTTTTGTGAACACACCCGTTTGACGAATCCTGGCGCAGTCCGTAACTTCGCTAAAGCTACGTTGGGCAGGTCTTGACCGATTTTTAGTTTTTTTGATATAAGGTTGAGAATGTTGAATGATTTTTCAACGGCTTCAGTTATTCCTTTTTAGTCGAGGTAGGTCCACGGCATAATCTATTATCTTTCGGGCGATATTGATTCTGGTAAGTTTTTCCAGTCCTTCAAATCCGGGTGAGGCGTTGACTTCTATAACCAGCGGTCCTTTTTTAGTACGCATAATGTCAACGCCTGATAGGTTAAGTCCAAGTACTTTGGCTGATTTGATTGCCAATTGAGCTTCTTCAGATGAGACAGTTACTTTTTTCATTAAGCCGCCTTGATGGATATTACTGCGGAATTCGTTTTTAGCCGGGATTCGTTTCATTGTAGCAATTATGTTATTGCCTAAAACTAATATGCGGATATCCTGGCCTTTTGTGTCGTTAAGGTATTTTTGTAAGAGAATATCATAGCCAATCGCCCAGACCGCAGTTAATATTGATTGTATACTGGAGATGTTTTCTCCTAAAATGACACCTTTTCCTTGTGAGCCGCGGAAAAGTTTTAGTATTATCGGTAATCCTCCTAACTTTTTAATAATCAGTGGAACTTCTTGAGAATTATGAGTCATAACTGTGTCAGGTACAGGGATACCGGCTTTATATAATATCTGCAAGGCTTGAAATTTATTCTTAGTGTAACTTAATGATGCGGTTGAATTAAGCATGGGGATTCCCATAGATTCAAATTGTTGTAAAACGAGCAGGGCATAATCTATACCGATAATACCAATACGGGGTATAACTACATCGAATTTAGATAAGTTCCGTTTATTTGCAGAGACGGAAAAATGGGGAGGTTGTTCATTAATAGAAATATTACATTGCAATTGGTCTATTACTAATGTCTGGTAATGTTTTTTCTTTGCTTCCTCTACTAAGCGTTGTGTGGAATAATAGTTGGTGTTACGGGAGAGAATCAATATTTTCATGCTCAGTAAATTAAATTAATTTAGTACTCATCCGGGCGTTTATCGATTAAATAATCGAATGTCTTTTCCATTTTGGTGATGTTTCGGGGAAATCGGTCCTATAGTGGACGCCTCTTGATTCGGTTCTTTTTAATGCTGACAGAGTTAATAACCGTGCCAGTATTAACATATTCTGAATTTCCCAGTCTGCAGGTGTAGAGAATTCCTGGGTAAGACAATAACCGGACCAATAATCTATTTTAGATAATGCTTGCTTGAGTCCGGTTGCATTACGTTCAAGTCCTACATTATACCACATCAGACTTCTCAGTGAATTTTTAATGTCAGTTAAATCTACATTAAAACGACGGCGTTGTGATGATGATAAAAAATTGCTATTGCGTTTGCTTGCCTGGTCGGATGACCAGTAGGGCAGGTATTTGATGCGTTTTGGTGAAAAAGGTTTGGATGATTTTATTTCGTTGCTGGCATAGTGTCCGGAAAAATATCCTATAACCAGTGCTTCTAATAGTGAATTGCTCCCAAGTCTATTTGCACCATGAAATGAAGATGAAGCGCATTCACCTGCGGCAAAGAGGTTTTTAATATTGGTCTGGCCTGAGATATTTATTTTAATACCACCGATTAAATAATGGGCACTAGGTCTAACAGGAATCATATCTTTTCTTATATCAATATCAAAATTACGACATAGTTTTCTTAGATGGGGGAATCTTTTCTTTATTTTATCCGTCGGTAGATGGGTTAAATCAAGATAGACATTGGTATCCTGGGAGATTTTCATCTGATTGATAATTGCTCGAGAGACTACATCACGGGGAGCTAATTCCATCTGAGGATGATAATCATACATAAAACGTTTACCATATTTATCGCGTAATATACCGCCTTCACCGCGCACTGCTTCTGATATTAAAAATCGTGATGCACCAGCTACATATAATGCAGTGGGATGGAACTGAAAGAATTCTAAATCTTGTAATTGTGCTCCTTTGCGATAGGCAATGCTTATGCTGTCGCCGGTTGTGATGTCAGGATTGGTTGTTTCTCGATAAAGTTGACCGGCTCCTCCTGATGCAATAATGGTTTTTTTAGCCCATATTATAAAAGTTTTATGTGTCTTTTGGTTATGTGCAATGGCACCATAACATTCTTTCCGTCCCAGCCCGGGCTTCCGGTCGCCCGTCAAACCGGGCTTGTTAAGCTGGTTCGGACGGTCATCCGAAGAAGTAAGAATATCTATTATGAAGGTATAATCAAAAGTCGTAATATTATTGAGAGATTTAATTTTGCGTAGAAGTGTTTCTTGAAGATATTTGCCGGTGGCGTCACCACCTGAATGAAGGATACGAGGCGAGCGATGACCGCCTTCCTGTGTCATATTAAATCGATTATTTTTCTTGTCAAAATCCATTCCCCACGAAATGAGTTCGTTGACCAATGTAATACCCTTACGAATAATTTTCTTGACGATATAACGGTCAGACAAACCATGAGCATTGATAAGAGTATCAGTGATATGAGAGGATAGAGAATTTGGCTTATCAATTTGAGATGCTATTCCACCTTGTGCATAATAGGTATTGCTTTCAGAAAGGGAGTCCTTACTGACAACAGTAACATTATGGCATTGTGCGGATTCAATAGCGGCACGTAGCCCTGCAGCGCCACTGCCGATAACCAATACATCTGTTATAAAAGATGATAATTTAGCTGTATCAAAAGAGATAAGATATTCGGTGGGTATTTTCATTGCAGCAAATCTTCAAATAGTTGAGTGCTTTTAAATAATGACCCATCATTAAAACATGAAATAAGAGCATTGACAATAAGGGGGTCAAATTCTTTGTTACTTTGTTCTTGTATTTCGCTGAGAGCTTCTTTGATTGATAGCCCTGTTCCCTTTATGCCACCGTGAGAAACAAGATTATCTAGTATATTTGCGGCACTAATAATTTTAGTTATCAGAGGAATATTTGTAATATGATAGGGAAATCCTTTACCATCTACTCGTTCATGATGGTATTTGACCGCCAGTATAATTTCTCCCAAATCAGGTATTTGGCTTAATAATCTTTCGGCCGCATAGATGTGTTCTTCTTTTGCGGTTGAAGTAGCGGCAATCTTACCGGTATCATGTAATAAGGCGGCTAATTGAACTTGAGAAATTTCATGGTGATTCATTCCCAACCGACGAGCAATTGCAGAGGCATAATTTGTAACTCGTTCCGAATGTCCTTGGATACTTAAATCCTTCATTTCTACAGTTGAAACAAGGACTTTTGCCATTGCTATCAACATTCTTTTTGATTTATCTGAAGCAGATATAGATATCATTGCTAACCCTGTTTGGATAGCGATGGCACTGGCTATTTCCAGGTCGTTTTCATTAAAAGTATTTTCTAGCGAGTTATTTTTGAGATATAAAACCCCATCATAACTCGGCATTTTAATAAGCGGAGCACAAATAACCGAACGGATATCACCGGAAATAATGCTATCACTTTGAGAAAAACGGCCGTCTAACAAAGCATCTGAAGTAAGTATTGGACGAGTATATTGAACGACTCTTTTGACTATTGTTTTGCTTATATCTTGTGGGTTAGCGGCGATTTCTTTGGGATAAGTAGCGAGAAAGGAAATTTTATCCGTTTTATTTTCTAATAATATAATATAGCCAGAATTACTATGAGTAATATTGGTGGTGAATTTAAGTACGCGCTCTAGGAGTGGTTGAACAATTTTTTCCGAGGCTATAATCCGAGCTATTTCATAGATATAAGTAAGTTGTTTAGAGGAAAGTTTTTTGCCGATAAAATCAGCAGGATGTTCTTTTTGTTTTTCCTCATTCAGTTCTATTTCAACTGTGGAATTGCCTATTTCTTCTTCTTCCTCTTCGCTAACAGATTTTATTTGTTTTACTTCTTCAGTTACAATATCATCAGCGATTTTTGTTGTTGCAAATACAAAAGAGCTGTCACCGATAGTGATTATCATGCCATCAACAAGTTTTTCACCTTCGTTTTCAGGTGTTGGTTGTATCTTATTGTTGTTTAGAAAAGTGCCATTTTTACTGTTTAGGTCTCTGATAAAATATTCTTCTTGAGGTATTTGTGATTCACTGGTGATGATTTTTTTGAATATTTCAGCGTGCTGACGAGAGCACTTGATATTTTTACTAAGGACAAGGTTATTAGTAACATTACGTCCGATAATGAATTTAGCATCATTAGAAAAATCTAGAGTTACTTTGCCGAGCATATCTTTCTCGGTGCCTTGAATAATTTTAAGGTAAGGCATTTTGTCACTCCTTATTATTGACGATTTGTCCATCAACCAGATTGATTATTCGATGAGCCCACCTGGCAACATTATCATTATGTGTTACGATAATAAATGTTTTACCTTCATGTCCATTTAAATCTAAAATTAAATCGTGTATTTCTGATGTAGCATTGCTGTCAAGATTGCCGGTAGGTTCATCGCATAGAATTATTTCCGGGTCAGTAACTAAGGCACGGGCAATGGCAACTCGTTGTCGTTCACCGCCGGAAAGTTGAGTGGGTTTATGCGACAATCTATGTTCTAATCCTAATTTTACAATTAGTGTTTTAGCTTTTTCCTTTAATGCTTTAGAGTGTAGCTGCCATCCAATAATAGAATTAGATATCATATGAGGAAGTAATACATTTTCTAATATATTTAATTCCGGTAGAAGGTGATAGAATTGAAAAACAAACGCAAATGATGAATTTCTTAGTTTTGCCTGTTTAGAAATAGGGAGCGAGTAAATATCTTCCCCTTTAAAAAAAATATGGCCAGATGTAGGTCTATCAAGAAGACCCATGGCATGAAGTAGTGTGCTTTTACCGGCTCCTGACGGACCAATTATGGAAAGTATCTCGCTTTCTTTTATTTCTAATGAAACATTCTTGAGAATTTCCAAGGAACTGTTTCCTATTTTGAAGCTCCGGGAAACATTATCGATTTTGAGAATGATTTTATTTGTATTATTCATATCTTAACGCATCAACTGGATTAAGCCGCGCGGCTCTTATAGCAGGATAAATACTAAATAATAAACTTACTAATAATGTTGCGATAACAATAATAACTATGGTTAGATAATCTATTTCTGATGGGATTTTGTCTAAATAGTAGACATCAGGAGGGAAAAGTTTCCAATTTGTTAATTTGTAAATCATGTTTTCAATGGGATTAAGATATGCGGCTAAAGTGTATCCGGTGATTACCCCAATGATACTGCCAAGAAAGGAGATTAATAGTCCTTGCCAAATAAATAACCACATAATTCCAGATGGTTTTCCGCCAAGTGATATAAGAACACCGATATCCTTAGTTTTTTCTACCACTCTCATTGTAAGCAGAGCCAGAATATTAAAAGCCGCAACAACCACTATAAAAAACAGCAGGAATGCATTAATGTTTTTTTCAGTGGAAACAGCTCTGAGAAGCGTTCGTTTTTCTTCTTCCCATGTATTTATATTGAAAGAGCCGATATGTGCTAATGACTGTCCGATTTTTTCTCTGACAAGATTAACATTCCGGTAATCTTTAATTGCAATACATATTTTAGTTACACCATTAGGAACACCCAGGAAGTCCTGTGCTGCTTTAAGTGGGATATAAATATTATTGTCATATTCGGACATGCCGGTACTAAATGCACCAACCACTTTGAATTCCTGATGGGCGGGCATGGGAATACCGCCTGCGAATTTTAAAGAAGTTAAGGGGATATTTATATCAGAAGATAAAAACAATCGATTTCCCACGATAGCAGGTGGCATACTATTTTCGTTTTTGTCAGGGAATTCAGGAGGAGTTCCGCTTAGCAAGTATTTTTCATAATTATTGACTTGTTTCTCCAATTGAGGTTCTATGCCGATAATTTGGACAAAGGTTATTCCTGTACCAAAGAGGGCACCCCATTCCAAACGAGGGGCACAACCAATTACTTCAGGAATATTTTTTATTCGTTCAATTACCTTAGATGAATTATATATAAAATAACTATCAGCAGGTGTAATGTTCAGATGTGCTGATGTGCCTCTGATTCGGTCTCGCATTTCATGGGAGAAACCACCCATTACAGATGTTACAACAATCAAAGCCATTACGCCGACTGCTATACCACCAATGGCTAAGAATATTATTTTACGACTTAAAAGATAACGCCAAGCAAGAAATATTTTATACATATAATAATTAATGTATATATTATAAGAGATTTGTTTTTATATCCATATAATTTAATGTTTTTATTCAAGCTAAAAATCATTGACAAAGTAAGGAATAAACTTATAATAATTCGCAATCTACAAAGAAAAGGAGGTTTATATGGAAAACAACTCGAATGCTAATATCACACCAACCAAATCGAAACGCGCTACAAGTTTTTGGTTAGCCATTACTTTTGGAATAGCTCTGGCTTTAAGTGTTTTATTAAATGTCATTCTTTTTATTATGGTGACAAGTAAAATCTTTTCCTCAGCCTCATTTTCGAACATTAATTCAGATAAAAGATATAACGAACAATTCATAAATGGTAATGAATGGTCTGGTAACAAGATTCTGTCAATCCCGGTTAATGGAATTATTATGTCTGTCATTGATGGTGGTATGTGGGGAAGCAGGATAGACCCGGTTCAAATGGTTGTAGATTCCCTTGAAAAAGCTGAGACTGACAATAATGTTAAAGCAATTATTTTAGAGATAAATAGTCCGGGAGGCTCTGTGACAGCATCCGATAATATTCATACCGCACTGAAACGATTTAAAAATAAAAGACCTAACATACCTATAGTTGCCTATTTGGGTGAAGTCGCGGCTTCAGGAGGCTATTATATAGCTATGCCATCAAACCGTATTGTTGTACATCCTACCTCTGTTACCGGTAGCATTGGTGTTATTGCAAAAATCACTAATATTGAAGGGCTATTCCAGAAAATAGGGCTAAAAGAGGAAGCCATTAAATCAGCCGATAAAAAAGATATGCTTTCATCTACCAGAACCATGACAAAGGAAGAACGGGCAATAATACAGGGTATTATAGATGAGTTATATCAGAGATTTGTTGATATTGTAGTAGCGGGACGGCCAAATTTAACCAAAGAAAAAGTTCTTGAATTAGCGGATGGTAGAATCTATACTGGTGAACAGGCAGTCAAAAATGGGTTGGCAGATAAAACAGGCGATAGAGAAGATGCTTTTGAATCTGCCAAACAATTAGCGAATATTAGTGAGGCAAAAGTGATTCAATATAAAAAGAAATATAATATCTTCCAGATGTTTGAGATGTCTGCTGTGACACAGACTTCTAATATTGTTTCAGATTTAAAGAATATTATACTTGAAAAAAATACTCCCAAGTTATTATACCTTTGGGAAATGGAGTAGAAATTTGTGGATGCCGATATTAAAACTGATAAAAAGTCTAAATTAGGTGATTTATTAATTGAGGCAAATTTGTTAACTAAAGAGCAGCTCCAAATTGCTTTAGAGTATCAGAAAAAGACTGGTTTGCAATTAGAGGAAATTCTGGAAAAAATAGGTTTAGTTAAGGAAAATGATATTCTAAATTATCTGGTATCCCAGCAAATAGAAATTATTGATCTTAAGAATATTGTTATTCCGAGGTCATTGGCAAAAAAAATACCGTTTCAGTTAATAGAGAAATACAACATTATTCCCATAGGCATTAAAAATGGTACGCTTACTATCGCAATGAGTGATCCCACTGATGACGAAGCTATCGAGCAAGTACAATTACTAACCGGCTTAAGTGTGAATATTGTTGTTGCTACTGCTTCCGGCATAAAAAAGGTTATCAATGATGTTTTTCAGCCGGCTGATACAAAACCCCAAGAGAAAGAAGATATTCTTCAGGCATTATCGGGAATTCCAAAAAATAAGAAACAGACAAAGAATACTGAAGAGATATTAAATAATCCCTTAACTAAACTTTTAATAGAAAAAAACATTATAACCGAAGAAGAAATTATAAGGAAAATAGAAGAAGAAAAATAGCCTCTGCACTGTGCGTTAAGGATTATAAAAAGTTAAGAAACTAACAACATTTACAAAGGGAGCCGAAATTTGGTGGTGGAAGACATGCCCCGACGTAATGTCAGGGACTTCTGAATCTATCAATTGGCACCCACCTAAAGTAAATCAGGTTTCTTTTAATATCCAGACGGCAGACGCGGAGGCTTTTTTGTCTGCACGTATTGATTTTTACCATATGTATAAGGTTGTGATTATCGGCAGCGGACAAGTAGGGCAAACACTGGGTTATTTGTTACATCGTTCCGGAAAATATAAGGTGGTTGGAGTATGGAGTAGGCACTTAAATAATGCTAGAAAAGCCGCACGGTTTATTGGAAAGAATGTTCGTATTTTCAATGATAAAACTATTGCAGCATTGGCAGGAGATATAATTTTCATTACTACTCCGGATAGTGCTATCCAAAAGGTTGCTCAAGATATTTTCTCCGGGAATAATGTATCAAATAATAAAATTGTTTTACATTGCAGTGGCAGTCTTTCTTCAGATATTCTTCGCAGCGCTAAAAGACATAAGAATGTTTTGATTGCTTCTCTTCATCCGCTTCAGACTTTTGCTGATAAATTAGAAACAGCCATGAATTTTAGAGGAACTTATTGCGTTTATGAAGGTGAGACAAAGGCTTTAAGAATTGTCAAAGAAATTATCCGGACTATTGGAGGAATCCCTATAGAAATCAAGGCAAAAAACAAGACACTTTATCATATAGGCTGCGTATTGGCTTGTAATTATCTGGTGACTTTAATCAACGTTGCTAATAGGTTTCTAAAACAATGCGGCTTTAAAGATAAAGATATTCTCAAGGCTATTCAACCGCTGATTGATTCAACCATCAAAAATATCAAAACAATCGGAATATCGTCGGCATTAACCGGTCCAATTGCCCGCGGCGATATATTGACTATAAAAAAACATCTAAAGGCAATAAAGGGGAAATTGCCGCTTTATTTACCTTTATATTGCGAATTGGGTAAGCATACCATTAATATTACAAAGTTTAAAAAAGGTGTTTCTTCTTCGCAATTGGCATCTTTACGGAAAGTCCTGTAGGAATGAAGATATGAATATAGTGCTGATTGGTTTTAGAGGAACAGGTAAAACAAACGTGGGAAGACTGCTTGCCAAGAGACTAAAATGGAATTTTATTGATGCTGATGAATTTATTGAACGTCGGTATGGATTTATGATTGCCGAATTATTTGAAAAGCAGGGTGAATCGTCATTCCGTCTTTTAGAATCAGATATTATAAACGAGTTGGGTAAATTAGATTCGCATGTAATTGCGGCTGGCGGAGGTGCTGTTTTGAAATATAAGAATGTGAAAAATCTTAAAAGAAACGGCATAGTCTTTTTGCTTGAAGCCGATTGCGATACTGTTTATCAGCGTATTATTAAGGATGATAAAACAGGCAAGACCAGACCTCGATTGACAGCTGAAAATCTATATGATGAAATAAAATCGCTTATGGAATTCAGAAAGCCATATTATAAACAGGCTTGCGACCATATCATCAATACCTCGAATGCCACTCTTGATGATGTGGTAAATGAGATTTGTGAGATATTGAGAAGTAAAGCAATTATCCCATACTAATTGTTAAATTCATATGACATTTCAATCATTGGATAACATCCCTGATATATTCCCTAAATCTAGACAATATCAATCATCGAGGAATAAGACATTACCCAGTCCTTTGCGTGTAAGGGCCTGGTCAGCATTCTTATGCAGGGATAAAAAAACAGAACTAGTATTGGAAAAGATTACCGAGAAATTTATCCACTACCTCTGGGCTGAACAACCTCTTGAAAATCTACATTATCGGACTGCTGATAATAAAGAAATCAAAATAGTCTTTACCGGTTTATGGAATTCTAATCCCGGACCGGATTTTACTGATGCAGTTATCTATATTGATAATCAACTATACAAGGGCGATATTGAAATTCATCTTTACTCTTCTGACTGGACTCGTCATCAGCACCACCTGAATAATAAATACAATAACCTTATCCTCCATATTACTCTTTGGGATGATAATGAGAAGCTCATCAAACTTAATAATGGACGAGAAATACCCCAGATGATTTTAAGTGAATTACTACGAGAGAAATTGGAAGATATTGATAAACTCCTGGAATTAGATATTGCTCCGAAACAGGATTCTTATTTTACTTCTGCCGGTAGATGTTACTCTTATATCAAACAAGCACCCAATCAAAAAACCATCTACTTCTTGGAAGGGGCCGGTGAATCAAGATTACTGCGAAAGATTGATAATTTTAATAATCGGCTTTCTAAATCTAAAAGCGACTATGATGAGGTTTTATATCAGGGCATAATGAGTGCTTTAGGTTACAAAAATAATCAGTTATCATTTCTGCAACTTTCTGAAATTGTCCCTTATCAGAAAATCCTTAAACTTACCGGACAATATTCCGAAGATAAACAATCTCTGGCAATTCAATCTTTATTGCTTACTGCTGTCGGGCTTTTACCTGAAACCACAGACAATCTGAATCAAGCAACAAAATACTATTTAAAATACCTGAATGAATTTTCTTGCGTGTCAAAGAAATCACCTGGAGTAAAGTTAGATTGGCAGATACCAGGTGGCAGGCCGGCTAATTCACCATATCGTAGGATTGCCGGAATAAGTTATTTGTTAGGTGGCAAAGTGTCTTTATTTACTAAAATAGTAGAAGTCATCAGTAATCAGCCTGCAGAAAAAATACGAAAAGAACTTATTCAGTTACTCTCTGTCCCGGCAACCGGTTATTGGGCAACACGAAGCACTTTTGATAGTAAAACATTTTCCAAAGAACTTGCCCTGATTGGGAAAGAAAGGGCAGATGCAATTATCTTGAATATTATTATTCCCCTAGTATTGATTTATTCTCAATCAGAGAAAAATAGTGCATTACAAAAAACTATATTAGACCTCTATCGTACCTACCCAAAATTGATGGATAATTATTATACCCGTTTTATGAATCAGAGGTTATTTAAGTCTGACAAGAAAATCTTTTTGTCAATAATTAAGACCGCTTCGGTTCAGCAAGGGTTGATAGAAATATTCACTGATTTTTGCAAAAAGGGCTATGAAGGCTGTGAAAACTGCGGGTTATTGAAGTTTCTAAAACAATAGCGGGCTGTTATTACTGGCAATGAATATAGAAAGGAATTGATATGTATAAAACAGTTTTGTTATCCGGAATCATTTTATTGGGCGGTTTCTCTTTTGCGTGCAGTTCAAATATGACTGCTCCGCAGACTAAAGTTGTTTCTTCTCATGATGACGTGCTCTCAAAGACGATTGCAACATTGGTGTCCTTAAAGACACCAGAACTTTATAACAAATACGTTGACCTTAATACATTTGAGGTTTTGGATTACAATACACTGTTGGAGAGGCTGAAAAATATCCAGGTTATCTATGTGGCTGAACAACACACCAACGAGGCGCACCATAAGTTACAGGAGGATATACTGATGAGCCTGTTCCAGAAAAACCCCAAGACAGTCCTGGCAATGGAATTTTTATATCGTTCTAAACAGCAGGTGATTGATGATTATATTTCCGGGAATATGAGTGAAGAAGCTTTTGATAAAACTGTTAAGGATGGATTTGGCGATTGGTATAGATACTATGTCGGTTTGATTCGCTATGCCAGGCAGAATAACCTTAAAACAGTTGCTATGAATGTGGAACGCGAAATAAAGAGAAAAATGGCAAAATTTGGATGGGATAAACTTGCTCCTCAAGAACAAAAACTTATCGCCAAAGATATTGATACTTCAAACAAGGCGCACCGTGATTTTGTGATGAAACAATTTGACGGAATGATGAATAACCCGCAGACTAAGGATATGCTTAAAGGTCCGATGATGGACCAGATGTATCTGCTTCAGTGTATGTGGGATGAGACCTTTGCCGAGGCGATAGCCAATTATCTTAAATCTATTAATGATACCGGCGCGCAGGTAGTGGTCGTAGCCGGGGCCGGTCATATCAGTTATAAATTCACTATCCCGGAACGTTCATACAAACGATTCCTGGCTTCATACAGAACATTGATACCGGTCGGAATTGATGGGGATAGCGATATCACAAATAAATCTGATTTTTTTGGGCAAGTATTATTATCCGGAATTGGTGATTATGTCTATTTCTCGCCACAGAGTGTAGGTGAATAATTAGGACTCAAAGAAAGGAATTTCTCAGGATGTAATTCGGTATCTTTACGGGAAACGCAGAGAGTTTATTTTTCTGTTAGGGATAAACGCAACCATATGTTTGCTCGTAGGGGTAGATTAATAGGATTTATTTATAAGGAATCCATGAATAAAGGAAGAAATTATTATCTTGGTTTCATGGTCTCCTTATAAAAACGTATCTCTGTGGTTGTTATTTATACTTCTTCCATCTTCTATGGAACCAAATCCATTGCTCAGGTGCTCGGCGGATTATCTTTTCTATTTCATTTAGATAAATCTGTGTTAGTTTCTTAATGTCGTCATCTTTATTGCCGGTTGGCTGATAATTAATCATATTACTGAATTTGGCTGTATAATGAATTGCAGATTGGGATGATTGGATTATCGGGTCAGGCCTGTGATATATACCGAATGGAATGATGGTTGCCCCGGTTTTAAGAGAGAGGTTTGCCGATCCCCACATTGCTGGTGCTATTCTGCCGAAGAATTGTGCTTCAACGCCGGCATCCCGGCCGGTCTGGTCTATCAGCATTATCACAATTTCTCCTTTCTTAAGAGCTTCTTCGCATTTGCTAATCGCGCCTTTGGTCGGGATGATAGTTACTCCGCAATCCAACCTAAACCGGTTCATCATATTGTTAAGATATGGATTAACATACTGAAATGCCACCAGATTTATAGGATAGCCTTGTTTTCCCAATTCGGTTATGCATATCTCCCAATTACCGAGGTGGGCGCCGACCAGAAGTACTCCTTTATTCTTTTTTAGAGCATTATCGATAATCTCAGAGTTTTCAAGATGGACATATTTTCTTGATTTCAATCGGTTGAACCTTTTGGCGTATAATATGTGGGCAAATGACAGGGCAAAATGTTCGTAACTGTGTAAAGCCAATTCATTTGCCTGAGAATCAGATGAAACTATAGGCGGATTAGCCAGTAAAATATTTTCTACGGCTATTTTTTTATAACGCCAGTCAATATTATATATAAGGCGCGCCAGATTTTTAACCAGAGAAATGACTATGTTTAAAGGCAGGGCAGTTAGGAAAAATATGAACCAACGAAAAATAAAATACTCTGCCAGAAAGATAATGGTTTTGGGAACAGGTATTCTTCGCCAACCTTGTAAATTCATAGACATTTTTTACCACTCCCGAATGATGCTGTCCAGAAAAATATCTCTTCGGGATCCCGATGTGATACCTGAAAGGTGGATTCATTCGGGAAAAGACATTCACCCCGCACATAAATGTGCAAGAAACCACATCAAATTAGTGGAGAGTAACTCATACATTTATGTGCGGGGCAAAGAACGCAAAGATTTTCTTATTTCTCTTGACCAATACCTTCTGGAGTATAATACTATAAATAAATTTTTGTGTTTATTAATTCTGTGTCCTTTGTGGTTAATAATTTTATGATTGAATTAGATTTTAACAATATATTGTATGGTGTTTTAGGACCCGGGCATAGTATCACTGAACCTGAACTTGCTAAAGCCATCACAGAAAATGCCTCTATCTGTTATGAGGTTCAGGATGAACGGGAAAAGGGCAAGCATTCTTTTCTTAACCTGCCTTATCAGAATATATCAAAGATAATATCTTTGGCTGATAAAAAAGCAAAATCATACGAGAATTTTGTTGTTTTAGGTATAGGCGGTTCTGCACTCGGAACGATAACTCTTCAGCAGGCATTAAAATCGCCATTCTATAATCTTTTGTCGGCTAAAGAGCGAAAGGGATTCCCACGTCTTTTTGTCCTTGACAATATAGATTCATCTGAATTTAAGGCGCTATTTAAATTAATTAATCCTAAAAAGACTTTATTTAATGTGGTCAGTAAATCCGGAGAGACTACCGAAACCATTGCTTCTTTATTGATAGCCCTAAAGATATTAAAGAAACAACTGGGTAAAAAGCATCACCAGAATTTAATTGTTACAACCGATAGGGATAATGGATTCCTGAGACGACTGGTTAATAAGGAAGGTTATTTATCATTTGAGACGCCAAAGAATGTAGAAGGCAGATATTCAGTATTAAGCCCGGTCAGTTTACTTCCGGCTGCTTTTTTAGGCATTGATATAAAGAAATTACTCCACGGTGCAGGTGCATTGGATAAATATATCCAGGAAGCACCGGTTGATAAAAACCCGGTATACATATCCGCATTGATAAATTTCATCTATGACCGGCAAAAAGACAAGAATATTATGGTGATAATGCCTTATTCATCACAACTGAAGGCATTTGCCGAATGGTTAAGGCAGCTATATCCTGAGAGTCTTGGCAAGCGATATGACTTCAATAATAATGAGGTCAATGTAGGCCCGACTGTTCTTAATGCCCTTGGTGTAACAGACCAGCATTCGCAGATTCAGTTATATAATGAAGGGCCGAATAATAAGTTAATAGTTTTTGTTGAAGTGGAAAATCACAAAGATAAAATTGTTATATCAAATTTATTTGGAAATGATGAAAGTGCTTCCTTTTTAGCCGGGCATTCTTTACAAGAATTAATGCTTGCCGAGAAAAAGGGGACTGAATACTCATTAATTCAGAATAGAAGGCCTAATTATACAATCCGCTTGAAAAACATCTCAGAAGAGACCATCGGCGCTTTATTGTATTTCTGGGAACTGGCTACCGCTTATGCCGGTAAACTCTATAAGGTTAATCCTTATAATCAGCCCGGTGTAGAAACGGGAAAACATGCTACATTCGGATTGATGGGCAGAAAGGGATTTGAAAAAGAAATACCTGATATATCTAATACATTAACCAAAAATAAACGTTGGGTAATAGGATTTTGAAACACAAAGCGCACAAAGACTACAAAGGACACTGAAAGAGAACACGAATCGGACGAATATGGCGAATAAGACGAATTAGAATTATTCGCTTGCACCCCGCGGGGTGTGAAAGATTCGTTCCATTCGTGTTATTCGTGTTCCTCTGGTTTTTTCGTGCCTTTGTGGTTCAACTGAATTTTATTGAAAGGAGAACATATGAAGAGAGTAGTAATAACACACGCTAAACGGACACCCATCGGTAAATTCTTAGGTGCATTTGTCAATACCACTGCAGTAGATTTAGGCGTTACAGCCGTAAAAGGTGTTTTGGCAGAATCCAAACTTGACCCCAAATTAGTTGAAGAGGTAATTATCGGTAATGCCAGGCAGGCAGGTAATCGCCCCAATCCCGGCAGGCAGGTAAGCTATTTTTCAGGCATCCCTCAGGAAACACCGGCATATACAGTGAACAAAGCCTGTGGTTCAGGGCTCAAGGCAATAGTGCATGCATATCAATCTATCGTTTTGGGTGATGCCGAGATTATCGTTGCCGGTGGCACTGAAAATATGTCAAGAGTGCCGTTTATGTTAGATAAAGCCCGGATGGGCTATCGTCTTGGAAATTCCAAACTGCTTGATGGTATGTATCACGATGGATTGCTTTGTCCTTTATGTAATCTGATAATGGGTGAGACCGCTGAGAATCTGGTTGCCAAATATAAAATCACACGCGAAGAACAGGATAATTTTGCGCTTTCCAGCCAGCATAAATGCGAACAGGCACGCAAGTCTAATAGGTTCAAAGAAGAAATTGTGCCTGTAATGATAAAAGAAAAAGGCAAGGAGATTCCTTTCTACACTGATGAAAACCCCAGAGACGGCGTGACTTTGGAATCACTTGCCAAACTCAAACCGGTATTTAAGAAAGAAGGCGGTTCCGTTCATCCGGGTAATGCCTGTGGTATTGCCGATAGTGCCGCGGCTGTTTTGATAATGTCCGAAGACAAGGCAAAGGAATTAGGCTATAAACCGATGGCTTATATTACCGGTTACGCAAGCGCCGGAGCAGACCCGGCATATATGGGCATTGCGCCAGTGCCTGCTATCAGGAAATTGGAGCAGAAAACAGGTCAGAAACTAAGCGATTTTGACCTGATAGAATTCAACGAGGCATTCGCGGCGCAGGTTATTGCCGATGACAGGGAATTGCATCTTGATATGAGCAAGATTAATGTCAATGGTGGTGCGATTGCATTGGGGCATCCGATTGGCTCTACCGGCGTTCGTATTGTCGTAACACTCCTGCACGAAATGCAAAAGAGGAATGCTAAAAAGGGTTTAGCTACACTCTGTATGTCCGGCGGAATGGGAATGGCTGTGAGTTTTTCCAGTAATGGTTGACTCCGTTAGAAGCGAACATATTAGAGATAGCCGAACTACCGGAAGTTTTAAATCTTGTGCATCAGACACTTCTAACGGGGCTGATAAATCTGGACACTTAAATTCCCTTGACTTTGTTAGAGATATTTGATAATATAACAATATGAAAATAATAACGAAAAAGATTACAGATAAAGAGATATTCGGGCGACTCAGGAAGCATTGGGATATTCTGGAAAAACACGGAGTTAAGAGAATCGGTTTATTTGGTTCTTATGCAAGAGGCGAGCAAAAGAGAGATAGCGATATAGATTTCCTGGTAGAGTTTAAAAAGCCGGATTTCGATAATTTTATGGATATGGTTTTCTATCTGGAAGACCTGTTCGGCAAAAATGTGGAACTGGTAACTAAAGCCGGGTTAAGTCCATACATCGGGCCTTATGTTGAGAAGGAAATTAGGTGGTATGAAAAAGAACCTGCCGTTTCTTAAGCATATCCGGGATGAAATAAATTTCCTCCTGAAAGAAACCAAGGGAATCACTTTTGAAGTCTTCACTTCTAATGAGTCGCTAAAAAGAGCCAGTGCCAGAAGTTTTGAGATAATCGGCGAAGCAGTCAAAAACCTTTCAATAAACATTAAGAACAAACATAAAGATATTGACTGGAAGAACATTGCCGGAATGCGGGATAAAATCATCCATTTTTACTTTGGTGTGGATTACAGTATTTTATGGCAGATAATCCAGGATAAATTACCCGACCTCCATGTAAAAATAGAAAAGATTATCAAAGAAACAGAAGAGTAAATTGGTCACACTCTGTATGTCCGGCGGAATGGGAATGGCGGTTAGTTTTCTTAGAGCCAGTTAGGCCTATGGTCGTTACACCGCAGGGAGTCCCGTCAGGGACTGGCTCTTATCCCGATTACTCATCGGGGTCGGCAAAGTAATTAGGTGAGCGGATTTAGCGAATAAGACGGTTTTAGTAGTGAAATAAAGAAAAGTGTCACCGGAATTAGATAGTTTTATGAATACTGCAGTGCCTTTCGGAGAGTTGCCATTAAAAAAGCCGAATATCTTCCAGCGTCTTTTTGACTGGAAACCCAAGATAAATGCTATTAATGAGATAAATAACTTATTAGCTGTCACACCCCAACTGAAAGATGTTTCTATAGAACAGGTCCAAACCATCGCTGCTAAATACAAGGTTAATTTAGCCAGAAAATTCCCGAAACACTTACAAGAGTTCTATAAGGATTACCTTGCGTATTGTCTTCAGGATAAATTATTGAATGACGATGAAATCAATAATCTCGCACATTTGAAGAGTATCCTTTGCTTGAATGATAAGGATGTAAATACGATTCATAATGAAACAGCTGGGGAAGTTTATAAGAAACAGTTTGATGATGCACTGCTTGATGGCAGTCTATCTCCGGAAGAGAAAGGTTTCCTTGAGAAACTAAAGAACGAATTGAAATTACCTGATGAAACTGCGCGGAATATATATTCTTTACAAGGCCAGAAGTATTTTGAGCAGGTGCTATGTTTTAAGCTGGCTGACGAGAGACTTTCTCCGACTGAGGAAAAAGAACTTGATGATTTGGCGAGGAACTTAGATGCCAATATCAATTATGAGCCTAAAATGAAGTCCGTTTTAGACCGGTACCGTCTTTTCTGGCTTATTGAGAATGGTGATGTGCCGGAAATAAGAGCGCCTATAAATCTCCAGCGGGAAGAGAAATGTTATTATGCCTGTGATATTGAATGGCTGGAAAATAGAAGAGTGACCCGGCGTATACAATACGGTGGACCTACGGTAAGGATAAAAATATGTAAGGGGGTATACTGGCGAGCTGGTGATTTAGCTGTTAACAGAATTTCCGAAGATGTTTTAATGCCGATAGATTCGGGTCGTATTTATCTAACCAGTAAAAGATTGATATTTATGGGGGCCCGTAAAAATACAACGATAGGGCTAAACAAGGTGTTAGATTTTACGCCTTATAAAAATGGCGTGGAAATAGACAAGGAAACAGGGAAGAGTCCGTTTTTCAAGTTCGATAATGATGTTAAAGTCTTCTCAATGATTTTAGGACGGGCAATAAAAGATTTGGATTAAAGGGAACATGGTTAAATACAGATGTTTATTATGAAACAAATATTATTAGTAATAATCATAATTGGCGTAATGATATTTGGTTATGGTGGTGCTTGTGGCAAAAGTGGGAGTGATAGTGGCAGTAGCGGCACAGTTTATATAACTAATAGCGGCTCAAAATATCATCGCTCAGGTTGTCAATATCTCAGTGGAGGCGCTATTGCAATAAGTAGGCAAGATGCGACAAATCAAGGATATACGGCTTGTAGTGTGTGTAAACCGTAAGAATGAAAGGGGGTGATTAGAATGCCAACAACAGGAGAAAAACCGGGGAAGGGGAGTTATACTTGTAAAAAATGTGGTCAAGAAGTTACTCTTGATGACGATGATGACGTTCTTCCTCCATGCCCAAAATGCAATGGAACTGAATTTAGGTAAAGTAAGATAGTAAATAAGGAGATTAACATGAAAAGGACAATTTGGTTAATAATCGTTTTAATATTATCTGTTTGTGGTTGTGAGAATTTTAATAATCAATCTCAAGCGTATCGGCCTCAAGCTACAGCAAGCAAAAATTATGTTATTAATGCTGAAATGACTTCTTCGGTTGGGAGAGAAATGGTAGTGCTAAAAATAACGAGTGGGGATGCTGAACTCAGCCGTTATTTAATGTATTCCGGACGAACGGGCGATACAATTCAACTTAATTCTAAACAAGATTTTAGTACAGGTTATTCATCTGACAGAGAGAAATTGGCGTGTCTTTTAGAAATACAAACAGAAATGAAAGTATACGACAGTAATGTTGACATTACTCCTCAAGAATTGAAATATGATATAGCTAAATCTGATATTATTGTATGCTGCAATTTTCGCATTAAGGTATTAGAGACAAATAACGAAAAAATTAGATTTATTGTTTTGGCAGATGATAATAAATGAGCCGTAAGTCACTTGGTAATTCGAGAGACGCAATACCGCATTGAGATAAGTAAGATGTCATAGTAATACTATAAAGATGAATAAAAAAAAGAGACTTCTAATAATTATTGTTTGCGCCTTTGGCATATTAGCACTTTGCTTTTGGCTGTTTTGCGGTATTTTCGTGGTTCAGCCTATAGGATCAATTCCAGACGGTGTAACCATTATCTATTGGCGTAATGGATTAAACCTGCCTTTTGTTGCTTCGGCTGATGGATTGCTTGAGAAGTCAGGCGCAGGAGTGTCTCTTTTTGGCAGAGGCATGATGCTTGGCACACTAGCCGAAATAGTAAAGGAAAGAGAGATTTGTAGATTTGGATATTCAGAAACGTTTTACCTATGGTCAACGGGTGGAAAGAAATACGAAAAATAGAAAACCGTAAATAATGTAATAAACAATGAAAAAATGTCCTTATTGTGCCGAAGAAATACAAGATGAGGCGATAAAATGTAAACATTGCGGAGAATTCCTAACCAAGCCTACTGAACCAAGAGATTCCAATCCTATCTCAAACCAGCAGAACAATGCCCAAAATAAAATAATCCCTCAAGGCATGGTTGAATGTCCTTACTGTCATAAAACCATAGAACCAAAAGCTAAAACTGAAACTGGTTGTTTAGTAGCAATCTTTTTCCCGGTTTGCGCTCTTATTCTTGGAGTTATATTTGATGCCAGTGCAAGCGCAGCAGGTGCTCTTCTTATTATTTCAATTGTTATAGGAATCATATATATAATATGGCAAGGTATGAGCAAGCAATGCCCGGAATGCAAAATGACACTATAGAATTCTGGTAATTACTGGGACACCATACCTAATTAATATCCTGCTCCAACAAATCTGAAGTATTTTCAAGATTGCCTATTGACAAAACTGAATATAATGGTATAAAAGTAATCCGGTGCCACACACCGACCCCTTACGGGGCGAGACCCCAGCCCGACAGGGCATCCGGTCTGGCGGGCAAGAAAGCAGTCCCGTCAGGGACCACTGAAAGTAGCCAATTTCCTGTGATGCGGTAAGCGATTCTCCGGGAATCTCTTACAATTCTGGTGACGCCATACCTAAATAGCCCCTGTTAACCGCCGCCGGATTTTCTCTCATCAGTTTTTTCTAACTTGGTTAACCTCCGAACTTCTGTAATATAGAGGTTAAGTAGATGGCGTATAGGGGTCGAGTATGTGTGTTATAGAGGTTAAGTATATGGCGTATAGAGGTTAAGTATGCGTGTTATAAAGGTCAAGTAGATGGCGTATAGAGGTTAAGTATGCGTGTTATAAAGGTTAAGTATATGGCGTATAGAGGTCAAGTATGCGTGTTATAAAGGTTAAGTAGATGGCGTATAGAGGTCAAGTATGCGTGTCATAGAGGTTAAGTATATGGCGTATAAAGGACAAGTAGGCGTGTCGTAGAGGTTAAGTATCTGTGTTATAAAGGTCAAGTACTTGTGTTATACTCCATATCAGTGACTGAGGTAACCGGTATCTACTACCCTACCTACCCCCCCCTGACCTCAAAAAACTCTAAAAATTACTACCTATAGGGGGCTATGTCCACCAACACTCCATATCGTCTATCCTATACGAGGGTATGCTATGGGGTGTGTATGGTTATTGGTGACATACACCGACCCGGCGCTACGGTATATACCTATATACGCTATAGTATGCACCTTCATAGGGTATGGAATATGCCTATATACGGCATGATATGCGTCTCCGTAGGGTATAGAATATACCTATATGCGGTATAGTATGCACCTCCGTGGGGCCTGGAATATACCTATATACGGTATGATATGCACCTCTGCAGGGCCGGGAATATACCTAATGTAGGCCGGGGGTACTACCCCCCACCCTCCCCCCTCCCCCTTAGAAAGTCAAAAGTATAAAGTAAAAAGTGTAAATCTTGACTCCGTTAGATAAAAAGTTTAATCTAACCACAAAGTTCACAGAGAGCACAAAAGTAAGATTATTCCTTCGTGACCTTTGTGTTCTTTGTGGTTTAATTGCTTTATGTTTCTTAATATACGTCATCGTGATAAGCCAATCAAAGGTTCTATTTACTTGCCTGGCGACAAATCTATTGCACAACGTGCCATTATTCTGTCCGCAATTGCGGAGCCGCAGCGGAGTCCCGATAACTTCGGGGCTGATGGCAAAAGTACTATAAGAAATATCCCGCTCTCTGACGACTGCCGTGCTACGATTAATTGCATCAGACAATTGGGTATACGGATAAAACTGAAAGGCACAACTGCCATCGTATATGGTAAGGGACTGCATGGATTGCAGAAACCTGATAAACCATTGAATGTATCTGAATCAGGCACTGCGGCACGGTTACTCACTGGTTTTTTGGCAGGGCAGTCGTTTCCTTCAGTGATAACCGGTAAGAAAACATTACTTACTCGTCCTATGGAGCGGGTGATTGGACCTTTGCGGAAGATGGGCGCAAGAATAGAATCTAAAGATGGCAAGTTACCGCTCTATATCTATCCCTCTCACGCCAAAGGCGGATCTGCCGAAGGCACAGGGCAGCAAGAAAGGACTGCATCCGAAAAACTCAATTCTATTAAATATACAATGCCTGTAGCGAGTGCCCAGGTCAAATCAGCTATTCTCTTGGCAGGGCTTTATGCTAAAGGAGAAACCGTAATTTATGAGCCGATACCGACAAGAGACCATACTGAACGACTATTAAATCTTTTCACCACAAAGGCACTAAGAACACAAAGAAGAAAAATTACGTTGTATCTTAGTGGTAAATCTCTTAAACCGGTTAATATAGAAATCCCCGGAGATTTTTCATCTGCTGCATATTTCATCGCGGCCGGACTTCTGATACCTCATTCTAAAATTATTATCAAGAATGTCGGGCTTAATCCGTACCGTATTGGATTACTTAGCATATTGAAGAGAATGGGAGCAAATTTATCGCGCATCACGCATCACGCATCACGAATCCCGAATACTGAACCAATAGGTGATATTAGCGTAAGTTATTCTAATCTAAGAGGCATAAAAATATCAGGTAATATAATTCCTTCTATGATTGATGAAATACCTATCCTGGCGCTGATTGCTACTCAGGCAAAAGGAATAACTGTAATTAATGGTGCAGGAGAATTACGTGTTAAAGAGAGTGACCGTCTCAAAGCAATTGTTCAAGAACTTTCTAAATTAGGCGCTGATATTAAAGAAACACCTGCCCGACCTGGCGTCCGGTCAGGCGGGAATGATGGATTGATTATCAAAGGACCGACTAAATTATTCGGAGGAACATGTTCTTCTCATAATGACCATCGTATTGCGATGATGTCAGCCATTGCAGGTTTGATTGCTGAAGGTAAAACAAAGATTGGAGATGTAGCGGTTATAAATAAATCATTTCCTTCTTTTTACACTTTTTTGCGGTATAGGAAAATATAAAGATGAAACTACAGATACACACAGATAAACACTGATTCTTTTGGTATCTGTGTTAATCTTTATTTGAAAGAATTCCCCGATAATCCGTGTTATAAAAATACGGATATAACATAACACAGATAAGACAATAAGATAAACACAGATTATCTGTGTCCATCTGTGTTCATCTGTGGTTACGAAGTTTTCTTGAAACATTTAAGCATATTGAATTGATTAATTAATTAATATCAAAAATGCTTTAAATCTAAATTCCCTGTTATTTTTATTTTGACTTTAGCCGTGTAATAGGATATTCTAACTAAACTATATTTCATATTGTTTTACGTCTTAAATGACAGGTTTCTTCATATAAAATAAAAGAGAGTGAGGATAGCAAAATGATAACGAAAGTTATTACGAAGAATGGTTTGTTAAATTTTGTAAATGCCTTGATAAATAACGCCACAAGAACTGTGGTAGGAGTAAAAGCTAAAGATGACAAGTTCGTTTTTGATAAATTGAGTTCGGCAGATGAACTTCGTCTGGATTATGATGTGACTATCATGTCTCCCAAGAAATATTTCTTGATGCCGACCGAAACATTGCTGAAATATAACCTATCTGATAAGTTTTCTGTTCAGGCAATAAATGAAGTCACCCCCTTAATTATTATCGGTATTCACCCTTACGATCTTATTGCGTTAAAGCAGATGGATATTTTTTTCAATGAATCGAAAGCAGATTATAATTATATTAAGAAACGTGATGAATCAATCCTGATCGGTGTGAATATGAAGAATGTTTCTTCTTATTCATTTGCGGCAAGCATGGGGACAACAACTACAGATGACAATTTTGATCTTATGCTCACGGATATCGGTGATAAATATGCGATAGAAATCGGTTCTCAAAAAGGTAAATCACTTATTGAAAAGTATGCCGAAGTTAATGACGCAGACGATAAGGCGATAAAAAAAGTTGAGAATATCAAAAAAGAAATCCTATCAAAATTTAAGAAAAGTATTAATTTTTCACCTAAAGCATTACCCGGGCTTCTAGAGGGGAATTATAAGCATCCTATATGGGAAACAAAGGCGAAAAATTGTTTCAGTTGCGGTTCTTGTAATTTAGTATGTCCGACCTGTTATTGCTTTGATGTTCAGGATATAACAGACCTGAACTTAAAAAATGGGAAAAGGATTAGGACATGGGATGGATGTTTACGCCGGGATTTTGCGATGGTTGCAACAGGTGAGAACTTTAGAGAACATAGATTGGAAAGATATCGGCATCGGTTTATGAGGAAAGGAAAATATCTCCATGATAAATTTGGATTTATTGCCTGTGTCGGATGCGGGAGATGTTCATCAACCTGTCTTCCTGATATTGCAGACCCGTGTAAGGTTTTTAACACAATTAAGGAGGAACTCAAATGAATAATGAATCAATTTATCTGCCCAAACCTGCAACAATAAAAAATATTAAGAAATTGACTGATAAAGAAATTTTATTTGAGGTTATGATGGATGATAAGCATTCACTCGGTCACAAACCCGGTCAATTTGTGGAAGTTTCTATTATGGGTATAGGAGAAGCGCCTATATCTGTTTCATCATCGCCAACTCAGAAAGATTCATTTGAACTCTGTGTTCGTGCCGTGGGTAATGTTACAAAAGCAATGCACAGATTAAGCGTTGGTGATAAACTCGGCATCAGGGGACCATTCGGAAATGGATTTGACACGGAATTCTTGAAAGGTAAAGATATTTTATTCATGTGTGCCGGACTTGGAATTGCTCCGTTGCGGTCATTAATAAACTATGTTTTACACTATAGGAAAGACTATGGGAAGGTTACTATTCTATATGGATGCAAAACGCCTCAAGAATTACTTTTCACTGATGAAGTTCATGCGTGTAGTATTAGAAATGATATACAGCATTGTTTGACGGTTGACAAAGTTACACCGGGAGAATGCTGGGATCATAATGTAGGCGTTATAACAACGCTTATTCCAAAAGTTGATTTTGACCCCAAGACAATATATGCCATAATTGTTGGCCCGCCGATTGTTTATAAGTTTGCCATAAAAGCGCTTAAGGAAAGAGATGTGCCGGATGACCATATTATTGTTTCGCTTGAACGGCGGATGAAATGCGGTGTCGGCAAATGCGGGCATTGCCAGATGAATGGCGTTTATGTTTGTAAGAATGGACCGGTTTTTAATTATTCTGAAATTAAAAGTTTACAGGAGGCATTGTAATGAAACCAAAAGTTGCATTTTTTGATTTTGCATCTTGCGAGGGATGCCAGCTCCAAATCGTGAATCTTGAGGAATTAGTAATCGATTTAATTGATGTTGTCGATGTGGTTTCATTCCGGGAAGCTATGAAGGAACATTCCGATGATTATGACATTGCATTTATCGAGGGTTCCATTGTCAGGCCTATGGATGAAGAGAGATTAAAGAAAATCAGAGGTCATGCAAAAATACTGGTTGCTATCGGCGCCTGCGCATGTATCGCCGGAGTGAATGCCTTGAGGAATAAATTTTCCAATGATGAAGTGAAAAAGATGGTATATGGCAATGCGGATATTAAAGATAATCCATACTTCGATGTTTTCCCGGTTAAAGCCGTGGATGAGGTAGTTAAAGTTGATTATTATATTTATGGTTGTCCGATTGATAGAACTGAATTTGTAAATGTTGTAACTGCAATTGCGCTCGGTAAAAAACCGGAGATACCGAATTATCCCGTATGCGTTGATTGCAAGAAGAAAGAAAATATCTGCGTATTTGAAGAAGAGAAGTTTTGTCTCGGGCCGATAACCAGGGCAGGTTGCGGTGCCGTATGCCCGACGAATAAAGACGGGTGCGAAGGCTGTCGCGGGTTATTAGACTATCCCAATATAGATTCCGGGCTTGAGGTACTGCAGAAATATGGATTAACATTGAATGATGCGCTAAATCGATTTAAGATATATTGGAATAAAAAGGAGATATCAAAATGACCAGTCACATAAAAATTGAATTAGAACATATTACCAGAGTAGAAGGGCATGGGAATATTATTTTGGATGCCGATAATGGCAAGGTTATATCCGTGCAATGGCAAGTTCCCGAAGCGCCCCGTTTTTTCGAAGCAATGGTGGTAGGCCAGGATTATCATCAAATCGCTCATATTACATCGCGTATTTGCGGCATATGTTCAATAGCTCATACATTGACTTCCCTGAAAGCCACTGAAAATGCTATGGGCGTTAAAATTTCAGAGCAGACATCACTTTTAAGAAAGCTTGCCGTACATGCCGAGAATATCCAAAGCCATATTCTTCATTTAGGATATCTTGTATCGCCTGATTTATTGGGTGTCGGCAGTGTATTCCCGCTTATTAAGACACATACGGATATTGTAACTAAGGTTGTTAAAATCCATCGTTTGGGAAACGAGATGTCTGAATTAATCTGCGGAAGAACAGTACATCCGGTTACTCTGACTGTCGGAGGATTTACAAAGATACCGACAGAGAAAAAACTGATTGAGCTTAAAGAGAAAATACTGGGTATCATTAAAACCGCAAATGATATTACTGATGTCGTGTTAGCTAATGCTGTTAAATTACCCGCATTTACCCGCGAAACAGAATATATCGCTTTGGTATCCAATGATGAATATGCCTTATATGACGGCGTAATAGGTTCGACTGATACGGGGAAACATAAAATTCAGGATTATCTTTCTATAACAAATGAATATATAGTCCCTCATTCCACAGCAAAATATACCAAGCATAATCGGGATTCATATTTTGTGGGCGCTTTGGCCAGATACAATCTCAGCAGCCAAAAATTGACTCCGATGGCAAAAGAAATTGCCAATAAGTCCGGGCTTAAAACAATATGTTTCAACCCATTTATGAACAATATTGCGCAGTTAGTGGAACTCTATCATTCTTTGGAAGATTCAATCAGTCTTATAGATAAATTGATTAAGAATAAATTAACTGAAGAAAAGGTGAAAATAAAAGTAAAAGCAGGGCAGGGAGTCGGTATAGTTGAAGCGCCGCGCGGCATTCTTATCCACGATTATACTATTGATAAAAATGGCAAGTGTGTAAAAGCAAATTGTATTATTCCCACCAATCAGAACCATGCCAATATCCAAAAAGATATGGAACTCTTTGCTCCGACTCTTTTGGCTAAGAGTAAAAAGGAAATAGAACTGAATTTGGAGATGCTTGTCAGGGCATATGACCCTTGTATATCGTGTTCGACGCATTACCTAAAGGTTAAGTTTGCATAAGGATATGAAGAGCGGTGTTGATTCGTTTCCTAATCATAAACTATTAAACAAAATAGGGATATTCGGATTAGGTAATCCGTTGATGGGTGATGACGGGATTGGTATCGCTGTAATAAAAGCGCTGGAGAATAAATCAATACCGAAAAATATCAGTATTATCGACATAGGAACAAGTGGTTTTAATCTTCTTCACGTCTTGAATGATTTCGATGTAGCAATAATAGTTGATGCTGTGGATTTCGGAGGTCTTCCCGGTGAAAGTTGTTCTTTTAGTCCGGAAGATGTCCGATTAGCGCAACGAAAAATAGGATTATCTACTCACGAAGGTGATTTATTAAATATCATTAAATTATTTGAGAAGCTTAATGGCAAATCCAAGATAATTAAGATATTTGCAATCCAGCCGGAGATGGTCACTCCTTCTATGAAATTATCTGTATCATTGACAAAGAAACTACTTGAATATACAAATGATATTATAAAACTGGTTAGTAATTATATTTAGCCACTAAGAATTAAACACGAATAACACGAATGGAACTAATCCTTCACGCCCCGCGGGGTGCAAGCGAATAATTCTAATTCGTCTTATTCGCCGTATTCGTCTGATTTGTGTTCTCTTTTAGTGTCTTTGTGCCTTCGTGGCAGAAGTTAATTATGGAACAATATCAAACTATTATCATCGGCGGTGGGGCTGCTGGTTTAATGGCAGCTATTACTTCAGCCCGGCAAGGGCATCAAACATTAATCATTGAGAAGAATCAAATCATCGGCCGCAAAATACTTGTCACCGGCAACGGACGCTGTAACCTTACGAATACTCATATCACCCCTGATAAATATTATGGGGAAAACACAAAATGCCTGCATAATATCTTCAGCCGGTTTTCATCCAAAGATACGATTGCATTTTTTGAGGACATCGGTGTCCGATTGAAAACAGAGGAAGAAGGACGAGTTTTCCCGGTTACTAATCAGGCATCTACTATTGTTGATTTACTCACCGAAGAACTTACACAACTCAAAGTTAGTATAAATTTATGTGAATGTGTTAAAGAATTGATTTCTATTAAGGATGGCTGGGAGGTTAGAACAACCAAAACTATTTATTATTCAAAGAATGTTATTCTGGCGACTGGAGGTAAAAGTTATCCTCAATTAGGTTCAACCGGTGATGGATTTGACCTTGCCCACCGATTGGGGCACCGGATTATTGAACCCAGACCGGCATTGGTATCTTTAGAAATAGCAGGTAATCCGCCTGAATGCACTTACGGACGGGCTGGCTGGTTCCATAAACTCCAGGGTGTTAAATCAGAGGTGGAAATGACGCTCCGATGCTACGATACGCCCCGATGTGAATCGGGACGCTCCGTATCCAAAGGCATCGGAGCGGAGCGTCCCGCATCCGCTCCGATGCTCACGAACGGAGCGTCCCGAACGAAGCATCGGGACGAAGGCATCGGGACGCTTACTAATTCCGGTAAAACGATTGCCAGAGAAACCGGTGAACTGCTTTTTACCCATTATGGTATTTCAGGTCCGATAGTGCTGAATCTCAGCCGTTTGATAATGGATTATTCAAATAAATCAGATAGTGCAGTTTTTATTAATTTCTTTCCGGGTTATACTCCTGATAAATTAAAACAATTTATAACTGACCGCTGGAAGGCGCATCCCCAGAAAACATTGGCTAATTCATTAATCGGCCTGCTGCCCAAGAAACTTTGCGGTGTATTAATAGGCGAACTAAAACTGATAGGGGAGACTAAAGTCAACCAGATAACTAAAAATGATTTGAATTCTATTGCTGAGAAATTCACTCACTGGCTGATAACGGTTAAAAAATCACGCCCTTTTGATGAATCAATGATAACCGCAGGCGGCGTGGCAATGGATGATGTTAATACCAGAACAATGGAATCATTAAAGAAGAAAGGGCTTTATCTGGCAGGTGAGGTATTAGATATTGATGGCGTTTCCGGAGGTTATAATCTTCAGTTTGCCTGGAGCACGGGCTATCTTGCCGGGCTTCAGTTATAATAAAATTAATATGATAAAAAAGGCAGCCGGGAAATTAAAGAAACGAATCGCATTATACCGTGCAATTTATGCGGATAAACGGACTCCGCGTTTAGCCCGCTGGATTATCGGTCTGGCCGTAGTTTATGCCCTGTCACCCATTGATATCATACCTGATTTTATTCCGGTACTGGGTTATCTTGATGACATAATCATAGTACCATTCTTGCTCTATTTGGCGTATAAAATGACACCGAAGAATGTGTATCAGGAACATTATCAGCTGATTTACGTAAATGAGATTCCTGAATGAGGACAGACCACCCTCCAAAGGTAGGCAGGGAATTCTTTCTGTTAATCTGTGTAATCTGTGGCTTTTTACTTGACTTTCTGGAATAAGAAGTTATAATCTGCTATAATGAAAAGAGAACTCACTCACTCACTCACTCACTCACTCACTCACTCACTCACTCACATAGGCGCCAGCCAATACTGTGTTGGTTAATCCTAAACTTAACCACAAAGACATCCCACTGGGATAAACTCCGGTCACAAAGAAATAATCTGTGTAATCTGTGGCTATCTATATTCTACATTCTATCAACTTCATTCATAAAACCATAAAAAAGGAGGCATTATATGCGTAAAACAAGATTAGTAATAATTATGGCGGTATTGTTCTTGGTGGCGTTTATAACTACTTTTAATTATGGCGGTTGTAATCCCCCTACTGGCGACGGAGGAGGAAGTAGTGGCAGTAGCGAAACAACAACACCGCCACCGGTTACACTATATCCACCTAATGCACCTTCATCTTTAGTCGCAAATACCGTCTCATCTTCACAGATTAATCTTACATGGACTGATTCTGATATTGAATATGGTTTCAGTATAGAGCGTTCTTCTGGTAGTGGTTTTATCGAGATTATTAGAACGGGGACTAATGTAACTAATTATTCCAATACTGGGCTATCTGCTTCTACCACTTATTATTACCGGGTCAGGGCGTATAATGCGGCTGGTTATAGTTCATATTCTAACGAAGTATTTACCACGACACAAGCACAGCAACCTGTTCAGGTGACTTCACCCAGTCCAGGTGATGGTGCAACAGGTGTGTCTATTACTACTACCTCATTATCCTGGGCCCCGGCCATCGGCACTACCGTTTATGATGTCTATTTTGGTACCACAGGTACGCCACCTTATCAATACAACACCACAGGTGCAAATTATAATCCTGGTATACTTTCTATTAGTACAACATATTACTGGCGGATTGACTCCAAAAACTCTGTTGGCACAACCGCTGGTAATGTCTGGAGTTTTACCACTGGCAGTAGTGTATCTGCATCTGAAAATCCCCTTGGAGCTACACCACTATCTGAACAAGAATATCAAAATATCCCTGTAATATCTGCGGATTCGGGCGGGGGACTGCTACCAACATCATGGAGCCTAAAAGCCAATATGCCATCTCCAAGAGATCAAGGAGGAGTAAAATCATGCACTGCATGGGCAATTGGGTATGCGTTAAAATCTTACCAAGAACAAGTGGAGCGAAACTGGGGATTAAATACGGATAGTCATTTGTTTAGTCCCGCCTATATTTATAATCAAATGAACGGGGGGCAAAATATTCCAACATCCCCAGCGTTGGCCTTGGATTTACTGGCTTCTCAAGGATGTGCAACCCTTGCAACCATGCCTAATCAAAATGATTTGACAACTCAACCAAGTTTGGAGGCAAGAGTAGAAGCTTCTGCTTATAAAATTAAGGCAAAATTTAGAATTGAGTATAAGAGTCTATCCGACTTTACTAATAATATTAAAACATTTTTATCCTCAGGTAATCCAATTGTAGTTTTAATAAAAGCTTACAGCAATATAAATCCAACCATTGCCGCCCCCTATATTTATAATAGTACTACGGCTAATTTACTAGGGTATCATACAGTGATTTTAACGGGCTATAATGATGAAAAAGGAGCCAATGGGGCTTATGAGTTTATTAATTCTTGGGGAACAAGATGGGGTGAGGGGGGAGACACGAATAATGGTGGTTACGCATGGATTGATTATAATTTTTTGCCTAGCATATGTATTGAAGCCTATTATACTCAAGATTATATAGAGACTATCAAAACAGGTGCTATCTATGTCAGTTCAGACCCAACAGGAGTTGGAGTATATTTAGACGGTAGTTATGCAGGGACTGCACCGCTAACAATTCCTGCTGTGTCAGTCGGCAGTCATACCGTAAAGGTAACGAAAGATGGATATAAAACTCAAGAAATTGCTACCACTGTAATTGAAAACCAAACCAAGAATATGGTTGTTACACTTGAAATTGTGCTTTCTTTACCAGACCAAGTTGTTTTAAGTGCTCCAAGCAATAACTCAATAAATAGACCAATCAATCAACAATTAAGCTGGAATTCTGCTGCAGGGGCAACATCATATGATGTGCGCTTCGGTACTTCAAACCCACCGTCTTATGTTACTAATACCACTGAGTTAAGTTATAATCCCGGCACACTTTCTAATAGCACCACATATTACTGGAGGATTGACTCAAGGAATTCGGCTGGACCAACCACCGGCATTGTCTGGAGTTTTACTACGGTGGCAGTAGATACCATTCCTAATTCTCCAATAAATGGATATTTGCTTACATCCAATTCCTATGACATGCAGTTTACATGGACTGATAATTCAAACAATGAAACTGGCTTTAAAGTAAGACGCAAAATTTCAGGTGGAACTTATAGCGTGATTGCTACATTATCTGCGAATACTGAATCTTATTATGATTCTGGGCCTCTTACTCCTTACACTCTTTATTACTATCAAGTTTATGCTTATAATTCTGCCGGGAATAGTTTAGCTCTTGAAGGGTCACTTAGAACGTTTCCAGAATCGGGGTCAGTCACGTATAACGGACCCATTGCCCCGTCTGCGTGGGTTGTACCGGCTGGTGTAACCTCAATCCAAATAGATGCAAAAGGAGCTTCAGGCGGTGCTGGCGGTAAGGGGGCACGGGTGCGGACAACGCTCTCTGTCACGCCTGGCGAGACACTATATTTCTGTGTTGGTGGTGTCGGTAATAGCAATAGCTACGGTACCGCTGGCGCCGGCGGTTACAACGGCGGTGGAAACGGTGGTAGTTCTACCTACCTTGCCGGATTCGGTGGCTACGGGGGCTACGGCGGCGGCGGCGCCTCAGACATTCGTAGAGGAGGCACTGCTCTCAGTAACCGTGTTGTTGTTGCTGGTGGTGGTGGTGGCAGTGCTGGTTACACTTCTGATGTCGGTGGCAATGGTGGTCAAAACGGCACCAATGGTCAAGATAACAGCACCTGGGGCACCGGCGGCGGTGTTGGTGGCACCCAGAGCGCTGGCGGTCGCTTTGGTAGTGTCGGCACCAATGGTAGCGCTGGCAGCAGCGGACAGGGTGGCGCCGGTGGCAGCTATTTTAACACTACCTACAGTTACGGCGGTGGCGGCGGCGGTGGTGGCTACTATGGTGGTGGCGGAGGTGCTGGCAGTAACAACACCGGCAGTGATGGTGGCGGTGGCGGTGGTTCATCCTATTCCACAGGGACTGGCACTACTTATACAAGCGGCTATCGGAGTGGTAACGGCCAGATTATCATTACCTATTAGGTGCGATAATTCGGGGGACAGCTCAGCACATAACGGAATTATGTGCTGGGCAGACCATACTGAATAATTTCTGGATTCCCACTTTCGTGGGAATGACATTTGTGTAATTATGATAAAGATTAATAATTCGCCATTAGGCATTTGTTTTTCTGGGTCAAATTCGCAATTCGCCATGGAGTTTACCCCGCCAGAGGCGGGGCAATCCGAATTCCGAATTGGTATCTGGGCGCCCCCCCCCCCC
>JAZDMB010000012.1:0-75325 GCA_043801445.1 Planctomycetota bacterium | reverse complement strand
AAAAATGATAGGAAGAGAAATACGGATTGTTTGGAGTTTGATTATTGTGTTGGCAATTCTAGGGCTGGGAACAATAATTTCTCGGATTAATGCAGCAGGTCAGGAAAAAGTTGCAGAGACAACCGCCCAAGTTAATACAGCAGAACCAGAAGAAGTCGTGGAGGTAACTGTTCAGAAACTGAACCTACGTACGGGTGCCGGAACAAATTACGCCACTATTCAAATTCTGTCTAAAGGAGAAAAATTAGTCGTAGTTAATGATGCAAAAGGATGGTTAGAAGTTAGATTACCTGAAGATACTCATTGTTGGGTCACCAAAAAATATATAGAAATTACGAATAAAGATAAGAATGAGGGTGTGGTAAAAGCCGGTCGTATTAATATAAGAAGCAAACCGGAATCAGGTGAAAATATTATCGGACATATAACTGAGGGTCAGACCGTTAAGATTAAATTAGAGAAAGGAGAGTGGTATCAAATAGCACCGGTGGGAACCCTTACCGGTTGGATTAATAAGAAATATACACGTTATTGGGGCACTTATACTCATTATCAAGAATTAAAATCTGAAGAGATTAAAAAGGAAATGACCAAGCAGGGTTTGACCGAAATGTTTAATGAAGCGGAAAAACTCTATAAAGATGAACAAGAAAAATCCATATTACAACAAAACCACTCTGATATACTTCGTCTGTATAAAGAGATAGCAAGTCAATCTTCTGACAAGGCATTAGTAGAAAAATGCGATGAACGGATTAAACAGATAGAGCCGAAAGAAAATATTCTAAAGGAATATCGTAGTGCATTAGAGAAAGCAAAAACAGAGAAGAAATCTATTGAAGAAAAATATCAAGCCCGCCTGGCAGACTTATACAGGCAACAAACTGCGCCACCGCTTTATGATGCACGGGGCTGGTTGGAATCAGAAGGTAAATATATCGGTCGTCCGGCACCATATAAATTAACAATGGGCGGGAAAACACTGTTATTCCTCAAAAGCCCGTCTGTTAAAATTGATGATTATTACGGCCAATATGTCGGTGTTCGTGGAAAAATTATAGATAATAAACCGGGAGAGGCAAAAATAATTATTGTCGATAAAATTGAATTATTAAACGAAGGAGAATAAATACTTAAAATAAAATTTTATTGAGCGTGAAGTTTAACAACGAAAAGTACTTAGTATTTTTCGTTCTATCAAGACTGACGCTAGTAAAGATAATTAAAGGAAGAGAATAATCGGAGCATTGAATTGTTATCGGGGAAATTAAATACTGAATATATAAAAAACATAGAGGAATACTTATCAAAATATAAATGAATCCAATATTATATTTTTTGATACTACTGATTGTAGTAAACGGTAAAGTAATAAAAGATAAAAGTGAAATGTTGTTTTATAATAATTTTAGTCGGTTAAAATATTTATCTCGTAAAAATCCTATCCTAAAGCGTACTCTATGTTTGCTGACGGTATTTAATACTTTCGGTTGTTAGTTTTTCTCACCCACAGGGTGACCCAGTGGGTCAATAGCACCTGCCCGACCGGATGGTCGTTCGGGCGGGCATTTCCCCGTAGACTCTTCTTAATGCTACCCGTAATTATCCTTATAAACTAAATCTATTCTTATATGGTAGATATTAGTCAAAATTTCGCATAGTCTGTCATTCCTGCGAAAGCAGGAATCCAGACAATCTAATACTGGATTCCCGTTGGAATTTATCCCGCACCACGATGCGGGACGGGAATGACAATGAAGAAGAATGCGAACTTTCGGTTAATAACTACTATAAATTAACATAAGAAAGGATGAAGCTTATGGATAGTAATGTCTATATGATATTAGAGCTTATTGGGGCTTTTATTCTTGGGGCAGCGGCTTTTTACATGGTTGTTTTTATCCAGCGCAAGCGAGAAAAAGTAAAAACGCGGGATATTATTTCCCAAGCACAGGTTGATGCCGAGCGGGTAAAAAAAGAGGCGTTATTTGCTGCTAAAGAAGAAGCCTACCGGATTAAGGAACAGGCAAATCGGGATATTAATGAAACGCGGCAGGAACTGAAAGCGTTTGAGCGGCGTTTGTTGAAACGAGAAGATGTTATTGACCGTAAAGCAGATATGCTGCAAAAAAGGGAACGGGACATCGAAAACATGGAAAAATCTATTGGAGATAAAAATAAATTAATTGATAACAAAAATAAGGAATTAGCGGATATTATAGAGACAGAAAAAAAGACTTTACATAATATTTCAGGATTGAGTCGTGAAGAAGCCAGTAAAATACTTTTAAGTCGCATCGAAACAGAGCTTCAAAGGGAAACAGCAGACTTAACCAGAAAGTATCAGGAAAGAGCCAAAGAGATGGCGGAAAATGAAGCCAGACAGGTTATTACTATGGCTATCCAGAAATATGCGGCTGACCAGGCGACCCAATCAACAGTTTCTACCGTTGATATTGTTAACGACGATATGAAAGGACGCATTATCGGTCGTGAGGGTAGGAATATCAGGGCATTTGAAAAAGCGTCCGGCGTGGAACTTATTGTTGATGATACCCCTGGTGTTGTGGTTATTTCAAGTTTTGATGCGGTTCGTCGTGAAATTGCCCGGCGGGCTTTGGAAAAACTTGTTTCTGATGGCCGTATCCAGCCGGGTCGGATTGAAGAAATTATTGAACTTGCTAAAAAAGAGGTGGATGAATTTATTGTTCAGTCTGGTAAGCAGACCTGTTACGAAATGAATATACCCAACCTGAATCATAAATTGGTTGCATTACTGGGGCGGCTTAAATTCAGGACCAGTTACGGTCAGAATGTCCTTCAGCATTCTATTGAAGTGGCATATTTGGCATCGGCAATGGCTGCTGAATTGAAATTTGATGCATCGCTTGCTAAAAGAGCGGGGTTACTGCACGATATCGGTAAAGCAGTTGACCAGGTTGAAGAGGGGACTCATCCTGCATTAGGAGCCGATTTAGCAAAACGTTGTGATGAGCGGCCTGAAGTCATTCATGCGATAGAAAAACATCACGACACAATGGTTCCGGAATCGCCTTATACAGTCCTGATTTCAGCGGCTGATGCTATTTCTGCTGCCAGGCCTGGCGCCAGACGCGATACCGTGGAAAAATATCTCCAGAGAATCAAACAACTTGAAACCATTGCCAATGCTTATCAGGGTGTTGAAAATTCTTATGCCATTCAGGCGGGACGGGAAATCAGGGTCATCGTTAATGTCTCAAAGGTTGACGACAGCCAGGCGACTATCCTCAGCCGTAATATCGCCAAGGATATTGAAAAAGACCTCAAGTACCCGGGTGAAATAAAAGTGACCGTTATCCGCGAGACCAGAGCAATTGAATATGCCCGTTAATTATATACGATATGGAATTGAACGTTTTAATAATTGGTGATATAGTCGGCCGGCCGGGTCGAATGGCTGTCCGGATGATTCTGCCTGATTTAGTCAGGAAAGAAGGTATCAACTTTTGTATTGCCAATGCCGAAAATTCCGCCGGTGGTTCCGGGCTTACTTCTCAAATCGTTTCCGAACTTCTTTCATACGGTGTCAATGTTATTACTTCCGGCGACCACATCTGGAAAAAGAAAGAGATTATTGATTATATAGAAACCGTGCCCAATCTCTTACGACCGGCTAATTACCCGCCGGAATCTGCCGGACGAGGTTATAACATATTCTCCCTCTCCGCTAATCAGGACATTAAAATTGCGGTTATTAATCTTCAAGGTCGGGTTTTTATGCCATCGTCATCTGATTGCCCATTTCATACAGTAGATAAGATTTTAACCGAGATTTTGCCCCAGACTAAAATAGTTATTATTGATATCCACGCTGAGGCAACCTCAGAAAAAGTTGCTCTCGGTTGGTATCTGGACGGCAAAATTAGCTGTATCTTCGGCACTCATACCCATATCCAGACTGCTGATGAGAGTATTTTGCCTCAAGGGACTGCTTATATTACTGATGTGGGGATGTGTGGTCCTTACGATTCAGTCATCGGCAGACGGACCGACCGTGTTTTAAGTGCTTTCATTACCGGTATGCCTGCTTCATTTGATGTGGCTAAAAATGATGTCAGGCTCTGCGGTGCTGTGGTTACCATTGATTCTAATACCGGTAAAGCCATCAGGATAAAAAGAATTAATGAGCGATTACCGCCTACAAGCGACTTGACTGAAGAAGGGGATTAAAACTTATTCAATCTATTGGCTATCCAATGATTCCAGACAATAAAACCCTGTCTTTATTTGCACCTAAAAAGAAAATACTCACCGTATCGGAATTAAGCGAACAGATTAAATCCTGCCTGGAAAAGACTATCGGTGCGGTCTGGGTCAGCGGACAGGTTTCCAATCTGCGCCAGCCCGTCTCAGGCCATCTTTATTTTTCCATCAAGGATGAATCCAGCCAGATTAGGTGTGTCCTGTTTGATTCCACCCGCCGAGTCTTAAAATTCAGGATACAGGATGGTCTGGACATAATCATCTTCGGCAGGGTGAGCGTCTATAAAAAATCCGGTGATTATCAGATAATCGTTGATTCGGCTGAGCCCAAAGGAATAGGGGCATTGCAAATCGCCTTTGAACAACTCAAGAAACAATTAGAATCGGAAGGCCTGTTTGACGAAAGCCGGAAGAAACCGATTCCTTTTCTACCGAACACCATCGGTATTGTTACCTCCATTTCAGGTGCGGCATTACAGGATATCCTGAATATCATTGACCGCCGTTTCCCGACAGTCCATATCATTATCTATCCGGTCAAAGTTCAGGGTGGGGGAGCCAAAGAAGAAATCAGTCAGGCGATTGACGACTTCTCTCATCTATCTTACTTGTCCGCCAGAGGCGGATCTGCCTATGGCACAGGGCAGCAAGAAAAAGACTGCTACCGACCTGATGTCCTGATAGTAGGGCGTGGGGGAGGCAGTGCAGAAGACCTCTGGGCTTTTAATGAGGAAATCGTAGCACGGGCAATCAGCCGTTCCGGAATACCGGTTATCTCTGCAGTCGGACACGAAATAGACTATACCATTGCAGATATGGTTGCGGACAAACGCGCCCTGACGCCATCCGAGGCAGCAGAGATTGTCCTGCCCATAAAATCAGAACTTATTGAAAGACTGGAACATCTACATCAGAAACTCATTGACTCCTTGCATTATCAGATAGAAGCATCTAAAGCCAAATTAGATGGGCTCAATAAAAGTTACGGCTGGCAGACGCCTCAGAATAAAATCCGTGAATACTATCAACGGCTGGATGAATTATCAGATAAACTAACGAATTATCTCAAGCAAAAGATAGAAACATCGTCTTTGATTATCTCAAATAAAGCAGCAAGATTGAATAACCTATCACCGTTGAATGTGCTTTCCCGCGGTTATTCCATTACCCGACTGAAAAGAAATAACCAGATTCTAAAATCTGTTAAGCAGGTTAATATCGGTGAAGATATCATAACGCAATTAACCGATGGGCAGATTAAATCTACAGTAAAGGAAAACAATAAAACTTCGTAATTATGCTTGCCACAGAGACACGGAGTTCACAGAGAAATACAAGAAATATTATTTATAAGGAATCCAGGAAAAAAGGAATTTTCCTCTTGGGTTCATGGTTTCTTTATAATATATTTTTTTACTCTCTGTGTTCTCTGTGCCTCTGTGGCTACAGAAGGATGTGATATGTGAAAAAAGAACGTTTTGAAGACTATCTGGCAGAGGTTGAAAATATCGTATCTGAACTGGAAGAGGGCAATGTTGACCTTGAAAAATCTCTGGAAAAATATGAAGCGGGTATCAAAGCACTGAAAAAATGCTATGAGATACTCTCGGCAATGGAGAAGAAGATAGAGGTTTTGACCAGAGACGAAAAGGGCAATCTGATAACCAAGCCGTTCAAGCGGTAGCAAGTTTTGTTAGCTTCATAGCCTGTTAGAAAGTTCTGCGTTATGTTTTAACAAGCAACTTATATCTTTATCTTTATTTGTGGTTCTTTCTAACGGGGCAAGTCAACCACAAAATAGGAAAGTATAAAAGTTAACCACAAAGGCACATTGTTCTTGATAAGAATTATATTGTCTATCGCAAAAAACCGCCTATTGTACCATACTCTCTGAACTTAAAGTATCTCTTAATTTGCCCCATTGAAAACTGCCACTTGCGTTGAAGACGTAAACAATTTATTTGCAAAAGAACCAAAATTTTATGCCAATAGTGAAATACACATTGACAATAACTAATATTATGGTATATTATGTATAGAAATAACTAAATTATAAATATTTGATAAATCGTTATGATAACATACCCTTTTCATTGTAATAAAGGTTCCACTCTTGTCTGGGTTATGTTGGCAATGGTATTAATGTTAGGTTCTATTACTGTGGGTACAGCTTTACTGCAAAATACCGTTAATCTTCTTGAATCTCACATGGAATACTATGGTCAAACCACCGGCATAGCCAAAGCAGGTCTTTTTGACGCATTAGCGTGGTTCAGACGCCAGACTGCACAACCGGTAGCGACTTTCAATCCTCAACTCAATCTCGCTGCTATTCCTCCTGTCAATGATACGGATGACCCAGCAATTGGTATCGTTCGTGAAATTGAAATGGAACAAAGTTCCGGTATCTATGGTCGTTATGAGGTTATAAGTTCCACAGTATTAGATATCTCTGCTCAAAGAGGTTTAATCGGCACCGGTACGATGTGGTATATCGAATCAACAGGATACATCTATCTTAAATCAGACCCTACTAAAGCATATAATGTATCTCCTAATCGTGTTATAGGTTCTATGCGTGTGGCAACAGAGATTCGAAGAGTGAGTTTAGTCTTACCAGCCGAAGCTGCCCTCTGTGATGGTAATCCTTCACAAACAGTTATTGGAAATGATGTTAAAATTATCGGCGGTAGCCACTATGGTATTGTTTATCCGGCTGGGGCCGGCACACCAAATATTAACCCGAACGCAACAGTAACAGGCACGCCTACGGCAAAATCACAACTCTCGCCTTATTATGATTCTTGTGAACAAGTCTTTGGCGTTTCTGAATCTACTCTAAAATCTATTGCCGATTATTATGTTACTTCAGTTGATGATTTGCCCAATCCCATACCTGATTATAAGATTGTTTTCTTTGAAGGCAATGCAACCTTTAACTCATCCACACCACTAAATGGTACGGGTATCTTTTATATTACAGGTAATATGACAATCGCCGCCAATAGCAGTTCATCTTATAATGGTGTTATCTATTGTAACGGACAGTACCATCAACATGGACCATCTATGATTAGCGGTTCTGTTATTACTAAAGGTCAAGTTAATATGGAAAGCACAGGTGACATCGCTGAAATAGACTATGATTCAAGTATCCTGCAACAGATTAGGACATATACCGGTCAATACCGATTTGCCAAGGGAATCTATATAGTGCAATAATTATATAAGAAGATTTATGATTAGCCACCAAGACACAAAGACACAAAGAAGAAAAACTAATTTATTCTTGGTGCCTTCGTGCCTTCGTGGCAGAAGTTATCCCGCCGAGGCTGGATTTTCTTTCTTAGAATTAATCATCTCGATGTCTATCATCACGATTGTGCTCGTTGCAGGCATCCAATTTATTACTACATCGCAAAATGTCATGGTGATGAATGAAGACCATGCCTTTGCGATTCAAAAAGCAATTTCTATGGTGAATGAATTACGCGCCTATGCTGATGGTCACGAATCTACCGGTGGAGCTCAAGTTTTAGATGTCTTTGATGACGGAATCGGCACATCGCCATTTTTAACAATTGACCAGACAATAGCTGATCCGGCAGATATTATAAGCGGGAATAAATGGTTATCTAACCGGTGGCGTTACGCCCGCAGAATTACGGTGCGTAAATTCCCGTCTTTTCAGGCATCTAATGTGCGAATCGTGACGGTAAAAATATTTCTGACCGAACCGGGCAGTAATGACAGGTCAATCATGGCGGATATTTCTTCAGTCGTAACCACTCTGGGTGATACGGCGCCGCCTACACAGGTTTATGATATTTATCTTTTATGTTTAGAAAATATTCCAGGCTGGTGGGTATATCTGGCATATCTTAAACCATTTATTGAAAATGCTCTGAGTGATATGCAGTCTCGTAATCCGGGAATGGAATATAGGCAACACTGGATTACCAAATCAGCTTATGGCCGTGACCAGGAATATCAACCCTTCTTCAATGATGCTGTAGACTCCAATCAAAATATTAATTATGTTTATTTTTATCCCGGAACAATGCCCTCTGGTTCAGCCGCCACACAATATTATGTGCCTTCTAATGTGAAAGCTCGAGTCAATATTGATGGGACTACAACCAACAATTACCACGCTACCAATAATCCTTATCCTTATACATTAGCAGACCAGTATAATCATGCAATGCGTTATCCGGCAGAGGCGGCATTATATCAACAACGGGTGGCTGCCGGGACTGAACAAGTAGATACTCCTACTTATAGGTTACTATTAGACGATATGGTTCTTAACCCCGGAAAATATCGAAATTCTCTTTTTATCAATCTACACGGTGAGTTACTTCCGATGCCATCCATCAGGAATTATTCAGATGCAGCCAAAGACCCTGACACTTATTCTCAATGGCGTATTGTTACTCACCCTGAAAACCTACGTTATGGATTGGCTGAAAACCTCAAACTTCGTGTTTATGCCTATCTGGCAGACCCATCCATCGCCGGCAATAATCTTATGACTGTTCCAATAAGTATTGTCATACCGCAAGTAAATTTAACAACGGCAGGCGATATTACTATTGATGCAATTAAAGGAGGTATTACTCCTCAATACCCGACAATTACTTATTCGGTTATTAGCCCGGCACCTGATACACCAACAGGCACACAGATGTATGCCACGGTTAATTATGATGCTGATGATGATTATACGATTATAAGACTTTATAATACACCGTTACGCACACCTGAAGTAACAGGGAATGGTGGATTAGATACGACGCGAAGATTGTATAATATGGATTATATTCCCTGCCCTGTTTCAGGCACTAATTTCAGTCTTAACCTTACCTCAACATTAGCAGATAAACCTAAAAATACAGCACGATGGGTAATTACCATTTCGCAGACAGCTGTAGACCGGGAATTTGGAACCACTGGTAGAGTAATAGGCTTCCAAACCAGAATTAATGATGATGTAACCACTGGTGTGATGTGGCCAACCTTACTCAGAAATAAACCGGCAGATGTCTCAACTACATATATCTGGCGGAATGATTCGGCTAATGCAGTGCCATTCAGCGAAAGATATCAATTCCAGGGTGACCCGCGTCATTGTCCTTATGCTGATGTCAAGGCTAATCATGGCTATAACTGGTATTTTGATAATTTCAAAGATGGCACTAATGATGTTGTAAGTGAATGGTCTGGTTTTGATGCAACACGAATTGGTAATAGCGGTTCTGGCACTGGTAACGATACAGATGGCTGGCATGGTGCCGGAGGCTTCAGCGGTGATATGATGGAAATAGATGTGCCTCGTTTTTTCCAATTCATCCGAACTGCCTTAACCGGTGCAAATTGTGCATGGACCTCAATTACAGGTTGGTCTTATTATTATATGGGATTAGGCAATGAGATTGGATATGACTCGGCTAATGGCTTTACTAATAGTATTCCGGTTTCCAAAAAGCCGTTTGATGGCAGCACCGGTAGTCGTAATGAACAATCTATTACGACTGATTTGAGTGGAGGCGTTAAATATATCAGGGAAAATGTTACTCCATACTGGTGGGGAATGCCTTGGTTGGGTGAATTATATCCGGATGATGTTTATTCCACCCAGTGGTCGTTAAGTGGGAATCTGAATAGCGGCAGCGGTGCCAGCAAGTTTGTCCGCATACTGCGTCACGAGATACGCACCTCGGGCGGTACTCCCGCAGCTAAATTCTTAAACCGCGGAACTAAATTTTATAGGCCATCAAGCGGTGATAACCTGAAGTGTGTGCGCCGGACTAATCAATATGGCTGCACCTCATTCTTTAATAGCGGGACATCTGCCTCAACCTACAACCATGCCGGTCGTGATGGAACAACAGGCAACATTACCGTCGATGGACTATTAATAGCTAATAGTTATAATTTCCCGTTGCCCGGTAATGCATCTATCAGCAGACCATTCAGACTTAATAATAATTGGGGTGCTGTACCCACCGAATTCAATATATCGGATTATTCTACTGTGCCCACTCGCTGTGCTATAGCACAAATATCCAAATTTTATGACCATCAAGATGGCACTAACTGGGCAGGAAGTTCCTTGTTGCGTTTAGATAATGGCGGTTCTAATGCCTTTATGGCGGTTAATGGTCTGGATAAAACCGTAGAAAGCGGCTCGGCATTTATTGCCCGATACGCCGTCCTCAGTCTGATGCATAGTTTCTTGTCCTGCGGATTAACCGGAACCCCGAGCCGGATTGTCCAGCTACCGCGAATAGAAATTAAAACACCCAATGTAACTACCGAAATCAATAATCCGGTAACTATACCAATCACATGGGAAATAACATGGACACGGTGGGACAAACTAAAATATACTACGGCTTATCCTGCAGGGTTTACTGAAACAGAAAGCGATTTGAAATATGCATTGCTTTATTCCAGTGATAATGGCGTGTCATGGAAACACATTATTGACAATTCGGCCGCAACACCGGGTATACCCAATCAATCACTCTGGCTTAATGACCTAACTACAGAAGAAAACGAGACCTACAATTGGGATGTTTCTAACACCGGTTATTTTATAGAAGGCAGTTATGTCGTTATGGTGGAAGCGTATAGAAATAGTCAAACCTGCCATTATTCGTATCACCAACAAAAAATATTTATTAATAGATGAAAAACAATATGCCAAATAATAAGTGCATAAAAGGGACGACTTTTATTGAATTAATGATGGTAATGGCTTGTCTTTCAGTTGTGGCTGTTGGCACCTACCAAATTGTTTTGCAATCACAAATCTCTAATTTTTCAATGAACGCATGGAATTCATTAACCCAGTGGGGACAGAGTGCAACAGACGAAATAAACATTGATGCCACTCAGGCACGTATACTATTGCAAAATGATGCTTTAGGTCAGGCGTATCTTGCTAAATTGCAAAGCGATACCACTTACCCGGCACTTTCTACGACCACTCTGGCTTTAATTGATTCTACCGGCACTTTACATCATGACACTACAACGAGCCGAACAGGCAACGCATTACTTTTCGTCAAGGAATCGCCTCCTTTTATTGGTAATGCCGGCGGTTCAACACGCCGGGCGGACATTTATACCTTTGTTTATTACTATCTTTCACCGATTACTTGTACTATCGCGACTAAGCCAAAAAGCCTGCGATTAGCCAAATGGACGAGTATAGAATTTGTGGATTATAACCAGGTTATGTCAATTCCTGTTGTCGGCTCGGCTCGCTCTACCTTTGTAAGCAATCTATACGCAAATCGCGGAATCAGATATCTCTGGATACCTCGTAATACAGTCAGTACTGCTTTTTATTCGATTGATGCAACAGGTGGTATTGCCGGCTCAGCAAGTGCAGGTTATACCATAGAGAAAAATGAAGTTCATTCTGTCATTCAGAGTTTAGGCACCGGTATTGCATCTGTTGCCTGGAATACCTCTGCTCAATTCCATACTCCTGATATAGTTCCTAAATATGCAAACGCCAGTACTTCAGGAGACGGTTTCCCTAATGGTTTTGAGGTGCAAATAATAGGACCAACCAGTGCCAGACAAATTATGGTGCGTATTGTTTTTGCATATTATACTAGCATAAACCAATCTCTATTTTCCACTGAAGCGTTTACTATGATTACAACACGGGAATATTAAAATCATTACTACAACAAAACAATACTACTCGGCGAAACGAAACCACGGATAAACACAGAAAGAACCAATACGAATTCTATAGACTCTATAAACTTTTTAGTACCACCACATCAAATGTATTATCCGCTATAGCTGGCTGGTTAAGCAAGATTGAAACACCGGTGCCTTGCGGTAACCCCGGTAACAGGAACAGTTGCCTAATTAACTGGTCTTGATTTGTGGGTATAGAGTAACCCAAAATCACACCGCCATCCAAATCAGGGTCTCCTAAAGGAGGATATAACCCGCCTACTTGTTGGGCTGAAATTGTGATGCTAATAACTTTATAACTCAATTTAGATTTCGTCACCGCGCCATCTGCTATTTCACCTGTAGCCACCGGCGGGACTAATGGTCTCACCGCTCCGCCCGGCACAAACGACAATTTCTCAGGCGTCACTGCGCCATTGACTATTTTCTCGGTGCTAACTGCGCCATTCGCTAACCGCTCACCGTTAACCGCCCCAAGGACAATCTTCTGTGTTGTCACAGCATTATTGGCTATTTTCGGCGTGCTGACACTGGCATCCTGCAACTTGGCTTGCGTGACTTGTAACTCTCCGATTTTGGATGTGGTCACCGCGCTGGTGGCAATCTTCTCTGCAGTTATCGTCTTGTCTGCCATCTTGGCGCCGGTCACCTGCCCAACGCCGATTTTATCTGTGGTGATGGCATTATTAGCGATTTTCGGAGTGGTGATACTGGCATCCCGCAGGCGAGAGCCGGTCACCTGTGCATCTCCGATTTTATCACGGGTCACTGACGCATCTGCAATCTTCTCCGTAATTACACTACCCGGTGCCAACTGACTACTGCCTACTGACAGAGGCGCAATCTTTGATGTTATCACTGCGCGGTCAGCAATATGCTCGGTCTTTACTTCATTCGGTTTCAATGGCATAAAATTAAATTACCTTTCTGACACGAAGACACGAAGGAATTAAATCCCCCTCACTCCCCCTTTGACAAAGGGGGAAGGGGGGATTTACTTAGTGCCTCTGTGGCAAGTTACTTATTTTTTTACGCGGTTACAGCCACGACTACCGGATTGCCGAACGGTCCCAACCGCTTACGCCGGTCAAACCATTGCGCCTTATATGCCACGGTAACGGTAGCATCATTGGCAACATTATGGACATAGGGCGAATTGGTATCCAGTGCTAAGAAACGCCATTGACTCTCATCGCTGGGAATCCCGCCTTCGGCGTAGAAAATAGACACGCCGTTAATGCCCTGGGGTAATGCCTCGCTTTCTCCGGGGGCCTGAGTTGGATACCAGTCAATCCGGACGGTTTTGGCGCCGGTGCACTTGGCTTCAACTATCGGCGGCGGCGTGGTCAGGACAATCTGCTCCGAAAGCGGCGTCCGGGTCAGGTCAGGCACGGTAATACCCAATTCTTCTCTCTGGGCATCGGTCGTGGCTGGTCTGGCTTGAATCCTTTTGGCTAAACTGCGGACCTCTGATTCCAGGGTATCGCGGGCTTCATCCTTAGTCTCAGCCGCGCCTTTAGCCGCGTTTTGGGCGACAACTAATGCCGCCAGAGCCGTCTGCCAGTCAGTTGAATCAATTCCGACATCAATCACATCAGCCGGCAAAAGCCCATAAGCGGCTGGGGTTGCCACTACCTTGGTCACAAAATTCACCTGCCAGAGCTCAAAATCAGCGTCTGTTGTCGGTATATAATTTTTTCCCATCTTACATCTCCTTTTTAGAGCCAGTTAGCAATTACCCGATGCTAATCGGGTAAGGGCGTTACTGGGTCTTATCCCGATGAGCGTCAGCGACATCGGGGCTTCTAAGTCCTTATATTGTATAGCATTAGAGGCTGTTAGACCTATGGTCGTTACGACCGCAGGGAGTCCCGTTAGGGACAACCTCTTATCCCGATAACCATCGGGGTTATGGACATTCGTAGGACTTTCACGAACATCCAGAAAACTTTCCCATACATCTGGAAAACTATTCTAGACATCTGGGAAATCATTCCAGACATCTGGAAAATAATTCCAGACATATGGGAAACTGTTCCAGATATCTGGAAAACTATTCCAGACGTCTGAAAAACCTTCCCTGCCCTTTGTATCAAATCACCTCCTTTCTAACCGGGTCTAGCTCTGATGTCGCTACGTTCAAATCGGTTCTAACCCCGATGTCGCCACGCTCAAACCGGTTCTAACCCCGATGTCGTCCCTCTGGGACTCATCGGGATAAGAGCCAGTACGTCACTTCGTTCCTACTGGCTCTAAAAAGCTCCGCCGACTGATAGTATAACATTCCTGCCTAGCTCATTATTGCCTGAGCCGTGAATCCGGTAGTCCCGGTTGCTGATGTTTTCTATACCTAAAGATGCCTTAAAGTTCTTGCTGATATTTATTCCTCCCCTGATGTTATAGATTGTGTAGCCGGGTGTGCCATCCGGCGGAATTCTTTGGGTATCAAGTTTATCTAAGGGTGAGAGCCGGTTCTGGTTGTTAGCCATTTTCGTTTCTAATTCTGCCCACCATTTGCCTGAAACATCAGTTCTGCGGATACCGAGGATAGCCATTGCCGGCGGAATCTTGGACATTGGACAGCGTTCTTTAACACCAGCGGAAATATAAGTATCCACTTGACCACGCTGGCTACTCCCGCCTCCAAAGACCGACCATGTATTATTCAACAAGTAGTTGACTTTCAATTCAAAGCCATAGATATTTCCATCACCCACATTTGCCTTCTGCACCTCGTTCAAGCCGGTGATGGTGATACCGGTCGGGTAACGGACAATTATATCATTTATGATGGTGTAGAAGAAGGCGCATTGGCTGTTCAGTTTTCCTGAACCGGTCTTGGCTCCGGCTTCTATGGATAAATAATTCTCTGGTTTTAGGTTCGGCGATGGTGTTTCTATTTCATTGGAGAGTGCAATGTCAAGCCGTGAGAGGTCGGAAAGATTCGGCGCCCGAAACCCCTGCGAGACACCGCCAAAGATATTCCACTTCTCGGTTGGCATATATGATAGCCGCAGGTTACCGGATAGGTTACTCCAACTGTCAGAAATGGCTATAGTTGTGGGTGTAATAATCGTGGGGTCTTTGACCTTATCCGCATCAATTGATGCCTGGTTATAACGGACACCTGATGTTAGATTCAATGATGGTTTTAACGGATATTCATCCTGGATAAATACGCCAACCAAATCGTAAACCGCATCATCAGCCACCGGTCCCTGAATTTCAATAGTATCAATGGCGCCGCTGGCTAAATACTTTTTCGAGAAAGAGTCCACATTATCACGGTAGAATTCTGTGCCATAAACAAAGCGTCCTAATGAAGTCGTCCGTTCCATCTGGGCTGAAAGACCAAGTGTGTTGACATCAAAACCTGAACGCTCCATTTTGTTATTACTTCTCTTACGAAACAACTGTTCATCTTGACTTTGATATGAGAGCGAGAATTTCGCCTTATCGCCCAGAAAACCGGCATCATCTTTGTAATATTGTAAATATGTTAATTGACGCTGGTGATTATAGTAGCGCGCTTTGTCAGTGCCAATCGCGGTATCCTGCCATGAGATGCCGTAGATAGTCGCGTGAGTTCGCCAGACATCGGGTTGGTTCACCCGCTGATGGGCTATAACGAGTTTATCATGACCTCCTATAAGATATTCCATTTTTAAGTCATAGTCCATCTCTTTGTAGCCGGTCTTGGGTTGTTCGCCGGTATGTTCGCCGCCGCGCAGTTCATTAAAATTCTTCCCTGAAACGCCCACAAGTATCCTGATAGATTTATTGAACGCACCGCTGATTTCGGTTCTGGCAACACTTGAGTTATCAGCCGTGGCATACCGTTCTGAGGCACGAGCGGAGAATCCTTTTTCCTGTTCCGGAGAAATAGTTATGACATTGACCGTTCCGCCAATCGCGTCACTTCCATAAAGGACAGAGGAATGTCCTTTGACTATTTCTAATCGCCCGATGGTGAATGAGTCAACCGTATTCCAATATTCATTAGGCCCATCGCGGAAGACCGAATTATTCAGGCGGATGCCGTCTATCAGGAGCAGGTTACGAAATCCGGTAAAGCCGCGGATAAACGGTGAGCCCTGGCCCTGTGAAGTCTTCTGGACGGTAACCGATGGGTCGGATGAGAATATATCAGGCATACTCCGGCTCATCTTTTGGTTCCGGATATCTTCTGTCGTGATGACATCGGCGATATACGCCGTCTCAAACGGTTTCATCTCAGAACGCGTTGCCGTGACAATGATTTCTTCGGTCTTGGTTGGGGTTATCGGTTTGTCCCTATTAGCCCCTACGGGAGGCTCCGCACCGGGACTGCCTGCCTGCCCGCCTTCGGCGTTCGGGCGGGCGGGCTTGTCATCTCCCAGAACTGCTGAAACGCCAAATTCCCAAACTAATAATAAAATGATTAGTAGAAACAAATCCCATCGCTTCATATATATTCCTTTCTATGATTAGGATGACATACAAAATTAAAGCAATGAGGGGATTTTCGATATGCCGAAATATGCCCCGTGAAGACCTGCGTCGCAGGCTGATTGATTGGTTTTAGACGATTTTTCTTTCGTCTGTCCTGACCACTGCCGGTTTAAGGATAAAGCGGTATTGTTTACCGGATGACAATACCACTTCCTTTTTACCTTTTCTCAATATCTTTACATCCACCCGAAGTTCGCCAAAGCCGGGATGGTTAATCAGTTCCCTGAACAAAGTAATAAGTTTGGATTCTACCATCTCCAGGTTTAGCCAGAGCACTGCCTCCCGTAGGGATTCGTTGTTCTTCGTGTTGTTAATTACACACCTCCTTTCTTATCTGGCTGTTAGACCTATGGTTGTTACAGCCAGTTATCCCGACGAATGTCGGGGGCGATAGTTATTATCATATATAAACGAAAAAAGGGCAGGGTGGTTTATTATTTTTGAGAATTATTTGAAAATAATTATTAGGCATTCATACCTGTCATCTTATTTAGCCCATAAATATTTTCATCAAAATCCGAAATAATAAGATTTCCCATCCGGGTGGTGCGTCATCACTTCATTGTACAGGACTGTTTTAATCTCTATTCCACTGGTAAACATTTTCTATTTGAATGCTATTATTCTTAAGAATATCTACGGCAGTATCTTTCTTTTCCCAGGATAAGGACATTGAGATTCCGCAATTAGCGCTGAATTCCCTGGGAACCGGAATCAGTTCTATTTTAAGGTTACTATTCATAAGAACCTTTTCTGCCTTTAAGACATCGTGTGTGGTATAAAAAGTTATCAGGCAAAATGATTTCAACTTAAATATCTCCTTGTCTACGCTATTATTTTTCTAATAACATCAATCGCATAATCCACTTCATCAAAACTATTAAAATAATTTAAACTAAACCTGATTGTCCCTTTTGGGAATGTTCCGATAGTTTTATGTGCGATAGGCGCGCATTGTAATCCTATCCGCGCCATAATACCATATTCTCTATCCAGGACATATCCAACATCGCTGAGACTTGAAGTTTCAATATTAAAAGAAACTACGGCTATCTGTTTCTTGGCATCAGATGGTCCATAAAGTTTTATTCCTTTGATAATTGACAATCCTTCAAGTAACCGTTTAGTCAGCGCTTTTTCGCGTTCTCTGATTTTATTTATTCCGGTTTCCTGTATAAATTTTATACCCGCGCCGAGCCCGGCAATACCTACCGTATTCAGCGTTCCGCTCTCAAATTTATCCGGCAGCCATTCAGGCTGAATATCAAACTCGGAGTTACTTCCCGTTCCTCCGTGTATTAAAGGAGCCATTTCTACCGGCTTGCCCATACAAACTCCACCGGTTCCTGTTGGCCCCATTAACGATTTGTGGCCGGTGAAGATAAGCAAGTCAATGTTTTGCTCCACCATATCTAAAGGAATAACTCCGGCGGTCTGTGCCGCATCAACAAGAAATAATGCACCATAACGACGGCTGATTTCTCCTATCTCACGGATAGGCATCAATGTGCCGGTAACATTAGAGGCATGAGTAACCGCGATAAGCTTGGTATTTCCTTTAATATTTTTCTCAAGTGATTCTAACGGTAAATGACCGTCCGGTAAACATTGCAGAGTGGTTATTTCTATCCCGATAGTCTTTTCCAGATAGCGTAAAGGTCTCATTACCGAATTATGTTCCATTGAGGTAGTCAGAACATGGTCTCCCGTATGAAGTATACCTTTAAATACAAGATTAAGGGCGTGAGTGGCGTTCAGTGTAAAGATTACCTGAGACGAATCTTTGACATTAAACAATCGGGCAATAGTCTCGCGTGTATTATGAACAGTACGGGCAGCTTCAATTGATTTCGAATGACCGGACCTTCCCGGATTGGCTCCTACTTCTTTCATAAAGTAGTTCATTGCTTCATAAACACAATCCGGTTTAGGCCAGGAAGTTGCCGCATTATCAAAATAGACTGCCTTTTTCATGCTATTTTTATAGGTTTCAATATTAAACGAAACTCGTCATTAACATGTTCTAATTTAACTGAGTATCCTTTACTTTTAGCTAATCTTAATACATTTTCTTTAGCAACCGTGTCGTTTAGCAAAACAATAATTTCAGACTCAGGGTTTTTATTAATAGCTTTCAAGGTTTTCACAACGGGAATAGGACAGGATAAACCACGAGCATCAACTTCTATCATCTTTAATACCTCCTATTTTTAGAGTAGTAAAAACCATTTCATACTGTCATTTTTCTCGATTTACGAACCCGATAACGATAACCGCTAATAACCCCAAAATTACCGCGCCTTGACCATAGACTGATACGGCTTTTACCAATCCAAAATTATGCGCGATTGCGGCACCAGCGAACATACCTATAATTGTCAGGGCGGAATCGGTATTCCCATTGCCTGCCAGAATAAGTTGTCTTAGTGGGCAACCACCCAGTAATGTTGAGCCTACTCCAACGAGTGCCATCCCCAGAAAATTCCACAGATGCGCTGTATTGGCAATCGGCTGATTCTCAAAACCAAGATGGAAACTTCCGAAGATGATGTTACCGATAAGGGTTACCAGCAAAATAGCGATAAAACCTGATATTAAAAGTCCGCTACGAACCAATATCAAATCCCTGATACCGCCGGCCAGGCATAAACGTGACCGTTGGGCAAGTCCTCCCACGACAAGACCAATTGCCAGTGAAATCACAATTCCGATACTCTGGCTGATGGGTGTCCCAGAGCAACCCGGATGTCCTTTGGTTCCCACGAAAATAGGCCCGCCCGTCTTGAAAACAGGAAGGAAAATTAGAAGTGCCAATAACCCCAACATAATTGCGGGCATAACTAATGACTCTACTTCCCATTGTTTCTGCGTTTTTCCTAAATGGAAACCCTTTTTGAGGAGAATCACACCGACAATAATTCCTCCTGTAAACCCGAACAACGCCACTACTGCATTGAGGTCACCACCACCGAGTCGGAGAATCATACGAAGTGGACATCCCAGGAATACTAAGGCGCCTATCATCACAAACATACCTAATAGAAAACGAGATATCGGCGATGAACCGCCTTCGGGTTTGAACTCTTTAGTAAAAAAAGCAGCAAGAAAAGCCCCCAGTAAAATACCTAATATTTCCGGACGAATCCAAGCCATCTCACGAAAATCGTTCAAGCCAATTGCTCCTACAATATCCCGCTGGAAACACGCAATACAAAATCCCATATTTTGAGGATTCCCAAGTAATACTAAGGTTATCGCAGCTATTCCAATAAAGATGCCCGTAAAAATGATTAAATTTAGTTCTTTTCTCATAAAATCAACTCCTTTTATTTAGATATCATTAAAAAGCATAGTTACCGACCCGCCTGACCGATTCATTCGGGCAGGTAAGATACGGCGATAATCTTTAGGACGGATAATATTTTAGAAAATAAATCTGCGAATCAGGGTTGCATTATAACCGCCGGCTATAATTGTAGGTAGGGTGCTCAGGTGAATCCTTCCTTGAATTGATAAAAAGATAGTGATGATTGTAGATGTAGCATTTATTTATTCGGAATTATATTAAACCAAACGGATTCCCTTTTCTTATTTCTACACGATTAATATAGCAAAAATATTTATCAGTCAAGAAAAATATCTAATTTTTAGGAAGATTTATTATTCCACCATCTCCAGATTTAGCCATTCATTGTTCGTAATTCGGCGAATTCAGCGGGGTTCGGGGGACATAAGTAATAATTCTCAATATCTTGACAATTGTTATACTGTATGCATAATGGTGCATATTGACAGTTTTAAGTAACCGAAAAATGGAGTGTGCGCATATGAAGACCTATAAAAACTATATTAACGGCGAATGGATTGAATCAAAATCAGGGCGGACTTTTGAGAATAGGAATCCGGCAGATACCAGAGAGGTTTTAGGCGTTTTCCAGAAGTCATCGGAAGCAGATGTCCGGATGGCAATCGCCAGTGCCAGAGAGGCATATAAAAAGTGGCGTTTGGTTCCCGCACCACGCCGGGCAGAACTGCTTTTCAAGGCAGGTGAGATATTAATCAAGCGGAAAGAAGAGTATGCCCGCGAAATGACCCGGGAAATGGGCAAGGTCTTAAAGGAAACGAGAGGCGACGTGCAGGAAGCCATTGATATGACTTATTATATGGCTGGCGAGGGCAGGCGGCAGTTCGGGCAGACAACGCCATCTGAATTAGAGAATAAATTTGCTATGTCGGTCAGGATGCCGATGGGCGTTTGCGCCCTGATAACGCCCTGGAATTTTCCTATGGCAATTCCGTCATGGAAACTTATGCCGGCATTGGTCTGCGGGAATACAGTGGTTCTTAAACCGGCAACGGATACGCCGCTTTCATCTTATAATTTAGTCAAGGCATGCGAAGAAGCCGGAATACCTAAAGGCGTAGTGAATTTTGTAACCGGTTCAGGCGGAGAAGTCGGAATGCCGTTAATGGAATCTTCTGATGTAAAACTGGTTTCTTTTACAGGTTCAACCGAAATAGGAAAAACTATAGTGGAAACCTGTGCCCCGACATTCAAGCATACCAATCTGGAGATGGGCGGCAAAAACGCTATTATGGTGATGGATGATGCTAATATAGATTTAGCAGTGGATGGGGCAATCTGGGGCGGATTCGGCACGACCGGCCAGAGATGCACGGCTGCTTCACGCATTATTGTCCATAAAAAAGTCCTGAAAGAGTTTACCCGGAAGTTTGTTGCCCGCGCAAAGGCATTAAAGGTCGGCGATGGGCTTAATCCAACAACCGAAATGGGGCCATCGGTAAATGAAGACCAGCTTAATACCGTAATGAATTACGTTAAAATCGGAAAGGCAGAAGGCGCCAAATTATTGGCCGGCGGTAACTGTTTGATTTTGGGAAGTTATAAATACGGATTTTTCCACGAACCTACTATTTTTGGGGATGTCCATCCGAAAATGAGAGTTGCGCAGGAAGAGATATTCGGTCCAATCGTTTCGATAATTCCATGCGATAATCTGCAGAATGCCATAGAAATCTGCAATGATACTATTTATGGTCTTTCCGCTTCAATCTATACGCAGGATGTAAATAAAGCCTTTGTGGCGATGAGGGATGTTTATACCGGTCTTTTTTACGTTAATGCGCCGACTATCGGAGCAGAGGTTCATCTGCCTTTCGGCGGGACGAATCAAACCGGGAACGGGCATCGAGAAGCCGGTAATGCCGCATTAGACGTTTTCTCGGAATGGAAAGTCATATACGTTGATTTCAGCGGCAGGCTCCAAAAAGCGCAGATTGATATTTAATTAGGTTATACTCTCGTAGAGAATTAATAAAATCCACCATTATAATAAAACTAATTTATCTATGATATAGGCAATGATAAGGCAGGCGCCAAAGGCAAAATGGGTCATAATAGTTGATGCGTTGGCCGGGAGTAATTCGTATACCTTGTCTTTATTCGCTTCGGTTACCTTGATGGCTTTTATGGCTAATGGCAGTGTTAATAGGGTGATTAATGCAAATAACGGGAATATGCCCAGGATAACAAATATTGTCGTATACAAATAGGTTGTCAGAAGTAATCCGTAAAATATGTAGGATGCTCTTTCTTTGCCTAACATTACCGGGATGGTTATTTTGTTGACCGATTTATCCGCTTCATAATCCGGGAATTCGTTTATATAGACGACTAAGGCAATCAGAATCATTACCGGTATGGATGCCAATAACGGGATTAGTGATAGATGCTGGGTCTGGACATAATAACTGCCTAAAACCATTATCGGACCGAATCCTAAGCCGACGGCTAATTCACCCAGCCCGAATCCTCTGTAGCCAATCTTTATAGGCGTGGCAGTGTAGAAGAATCCGAGGAATACGCCGATGATTCCGAGATAAAGTATCATATTTCCAGCCAGAACATAGTTAAGATATAGTCCGATTAGGGAGCCTGATGCGAAGCAAATCAGCGAGGCGACCAGGTATTGGTATGGTTTGAGTATATTATTCTGGATAAAGCGGCTGCCTCCGGAAAATGGGGTCGGGGTTTGGTTGTTCCAATCGTTACGCGAGACGTGGTCAAAATAGTCGTTGCCTAAATTGACACCGGTATGGATGAGAATGCCGCCGATAAAAGCTAGCAGGAAATAGCCCCAGTGGAAGATGCCGATTTCAGACCAGCCGATAACCGCGCCCAAGACGATAGGGATAATGGTGGCTGTATAAAAAGGCGCCCGGATTGCCTTAGCCCATATCTTTAATTTGGTCATCTTGGGGAATGCTCCATAAGAACACGAATCACACGAATAAAACGAATCTCACGAATAAGAGATTATATTTTAATATTCGTGCTATTCGTCGCATTCGTGCCATTCGTGTTTTACTTCTTTGCTTTAAAGCCGACGGATATCTTTTTTATTGTAACATTTTCTACAGGTCTGTCGCTGGCTCCGGTTTTCACAGAGCCGATAGCATCTAAAACATCTTTACCTTCCAATAGTTCTCCAAAGGCAGTGTATTGATTATCTAATGATGGTGCGGGCGCTAAACAGATGAAGAATTGGCTGCCGGCGCTGTCATTGCTGGTACTTCGCGCCATAGATAGGATTCCCTTCAGATGCTTATTCTTATTAAATTCAGCTTTAATGGAATAACCCGGTCCGCCCGTTCCGGTTCCTTGAGGGCATCCGCCCTGAATCATAAACCCTTTAATAATCCTGTGGAAGATAAGATTATTGTAAAATCCATCTTTGGCTGATTTTACGAAATTAAGCATAGTATTGGGCGCGGCATTAAAGAAGAATCTGCAGGACATTGTGCCTTTTGATGTTTCTATAGTTGCGGTTAATTCTCCGTCATTAATAACCTCATCGGCTTTTTCCGATTTAGGCGGTATGATTTTGAAATCCAATAGTTCGGATGAAACTATTCCTGAGCCACCCTGATAAGAAGCCTTAATCTGCCATGAGGCAAGGACTAAAGCCGGTATATTAAACTTGGTTTTGAATTCCGATTTAGTTGCAATGGTGATTTTCTCCATAGTATCCTTTTTATGCTCATAAACCGATGGCGTAATGGTGGAATAAATAAAACTCCAAGCTTTTTCTTTATCCGATAGGGGAGTATTTTTTATTTGGAATGAAATAGAATCAATATCAATAACCGGTTTTACCACCCTCATATCCATATCGGTCGTATTGGCAAGTGTTAAGTCAATCTGAATCCAATCGCCGATAACCACTTCTGTTTGAGGAGAAGATATAGTCAGTTTGAGCGGTGGGTTAGGCATTTGTTTTTCCTCCTTGCTATAAGTTAGTTGAGAGATATTTAACATAAGTGCGACCATTAAGATTGCGCCGATTTTGACTATGTTTTTTCCTGTCATAACTAACTCCTTTCATTACTTGGTTAATAAATATTCATAGAAGTATATAAAAATCAGGCAGTGTTTTCAAGAATATAATAATATAAAAAATAATGTTTTTCTTGGCAAAATAAATATAAATCATACAATAAAAGCTATTATATCCTTAGAACAAGTGGACAAAGAATAGGGTAATTGCAATTATTTTTTATGGCACAGATAATTATAAAAGAAGGTGACGCAACCAAAACACTTCAACTGGATAAGGATGTCATTTCAATCGGGCGAGACAGCAAAAATGAAGTGGTTTTGGGAGATAGCGGTGTTTCGGATGTCCACGCCCGGATAATAAAAACTATTGATGGTTACGTTATCGTTGATTTGGATAGTCCTGATGGCATCTATTTTCATGATAACAAGATTAAGGAAAGGAAATTAGAAGCCGGCGATGAAATAAAAATCGGTAAGGCGACAATTATCTTTGAGAAAGGCTCGGAGACAGCCGAAGGAAAGTCATCCTCCGCTGTTCCGGAGCGGCAGAGTGGCATTCCTGACGGACTATCTTCCAGCCCCGATGGGCTAGGCTCGCCACAGGCGGCGGCGGAGCAGTCCCGTAAGGGCGAAGAACAGCCGAGTGGTGACGGACAGCCATCTTCGGGTCCTGGTCCTGTGGCACAAATAATCATAAAAGAAGGCACTTCTTCTAAAACAATTAAATTGGATAAGGATAGCATATCCATCGGGCGGAGCAGCAAAAACGAGGCTGTTTTAGAGGATAAAGGTGTGTCGCGTGTACATGCCCAGATAAGAAAAACTCCTGATGGTTATGTTATCGTTGATTTGGATAGCCATAACGGTATCTATTTCCATGATAGCAGAATTAAAGAGAGAAAATTGGAAATCGGCGATGAGATAAAAATCGGTAAGGCGACAATTATCTTTGGGAAAGAATTAGAGAAAGAGAAAGGTAAAGAGAAACTCGAAGAAAGACCGGTTTCAACTTCCGAGGCACAAATAATTATAAAAGAAGGTGATGCAACCAAAACACTTCAATTGGACAAGGATGTCATTTCAATCGGGCGGGACAAGAAAAATGAGGTGGTTTTAGACGATAAAGGTGTTTCGCGTTCGCATGCCCAGATAAGAAAAACTCCTGATGGTTATGTTATCGTTGATTTAGACAGCCATAACGGTATCTATTTCCATGATAACAGAATTAAAGAGAGGAAATTGGAAATCGGCGATGAGATAGAAATCGGTGATGCCGTAATAATCTTCGGGAAAGAATTGGTTAAGGAAAAGCCGATGGTAATTTACGCATCATCACCGGCTGAGGAATTTATCAGTACTCCTTACAGAAATATTTTCGCGTTATTATCAAAAGCCGCTATTATAATATTGATAAGCGGTGCAATATTGGTGTATGGTTATATCAAGATGAAAGAAGGGATGAATCAAAAGGTGAATCTTGTTGCGGATGGGGCATCGTTTGAACAATTCAGTCGTCCGGCAATGTTCCCCAATGGCTGGCAGCCTCTTTCAGATAGCACTATTAAAGCAATCGTTACCGATAGGGAATATCAGGATGGCCAGCATTCACTTATGATAGAAAAGGATAATAGCAAGGAATTCTATACCGAGTTAACCTATAATTCCATTTTCAGAGTGCCGGCAAAAGCAAAAACTAATCCTAGCGAAATATATAATTTTGGCGGATGGATAAAATCAGACCAGTTTAAGAAATCGTTATCAGGCTATAAGATTACCTGGCTTGATGATGAGTATCAAGTGATTAGGGAGGATTACTCTGATTTTATATCGAGTTCTAATGAGTGGCGTTATTGCAAGATAAATACTAAACCTACCTTAGAGACTGAATATCTCAGGGTTTCTTGTGTAGTTTTAGGAGCAAACGCCAAAGTTTATTTCGATAACATTTCATTATTACAAATCTATTCGGATAGGGTATTGCCTCAAATAATAACAGACAAGTTAACTTTAACTAATCAATCATATAAACTTACGATTGCTCCTTCAGGTATCTGGAGATTACAGGATACAGAGCGTTTAATGCACTTGAAAGGCGAATTGGTTTTTAAGCCTGAGAACACAGAATCACGCCAGAGTTTTTATGGTCTCGGGAAAATAGTAAGCCATACGCAAAATGAGAATATTAATCTTACAAACCAGATAGTTCACCCGGGTTCCTTGGATGTAATGGACATTTCAATGGAATCGTATATCAGTCCGGCACTTGGGATAAATTACAATTTCCCTTCTAATCTTTATAATTCCCTTATGGCTAAACATTTTTCCTTGGTTTGTTCATTGCCAATAGGAGATGTAAAATATGTAAGATTATTAAACACTGCCGGAGAAACCATAGAAAAATCTTTATATGAGAAGATTAGTGAAAAAATGATAACTGAAATGGACCTCGGATTAATCAGTAATATTGCTATCTTGAAATATTCACAACCGGTAGACATTGTGATTACACGTGATTCAGATATGCTGTATTTTGCTCACTCTTTTCAACCATCAGCAGTGGCACCTAAAGACGAGAAGGCGTTACCTTCATCCAAGACCAAGAATCCTTTAAGTTTTGAGATAGAATTTGGGTTGCAATCAACAATACCAGGTCAAACTGATTGGGAGCGGATATTGAGTAAAGCTGAGGAAGCAGAGAGAAATAATAACTTTGGTGAAGCTATAAAATTATATCGTTTGATTACATCCGGGTCGAACAAAAAGCCTAATGATGTTCCTGCAGTTCAAGATAAATTAAATGCATTAGAAAATAAGGCTAAAGAAAGCGTTCAAAACGCTTTTGATTCATTGTCAACCGCACGGATAATGAGAGACTTTTCCTTATATGATAAGACATTAAAAATGTTTCAGAGTATTGTCAATTTGTATAAGGATACTGAATACTCCGAGCGCGCTAAGAATATTATCCAGACGATAAAAACGGAAACCCAGCAGGCAAAGGTTTCCGATGATAAACAAAAATCCGAAAAAGTGATGGTAGTTGCTGATGGCTACTTGAAAGAGAAACAATTAAATATGGCGCTTTGGCTTTATCAGCAAATAATCCAGAAATACGGGGAAACTCCGGCTGCGCAACAAGCTAAACAAAATATAGAGAAAATAAAAAAGGAATTGCCAAGCGATAATTCTCAAAATAAATAATAATAAGGGGAATTAAATTAATAGGGCTTCTGAAAAACTTAAGAGGTAACTGATTATGTGGACTGGTATTGATATAGGTCATTCATACATAAAAATTATCCAGATAATATCGTCATTGGGCGGTTTCAAACTGGTTGGTATTGCAAAAGTAAGAAATATGCTACCGCTTCAGGCTAAATATAGTCCAAGAATGAATCAGATTCTAAGAGTGCAGTTCCAACGCATTTTTAGCGAGAATAAATTAATTCCATCGGAATGTATTATCGGGGTGACCGGAAAGGATATTAACTTACGGATTATTCAGATGCCGCCGATTCAATCGGCAATCCGTTTCGAGAAAATGATAGGGTACGAATTGGTGCAACTTGGCGGGAAAAGCGGCGAAAATCTTTATTCTGATTATTGCAAGTTAAATCTTGCTGATAAAAGCTATCCGGAAATCCCTGTATTGGTTGGAATGGCTAAAAATACTTTTATTGATGAGGAGATAAAAAGACTAACGAGATGCGGTATTAGAGTAGAGGATATCTCTCCAAATGCAATAGCGTTATCTCATACTTTGAGAAAAAATGAGATAGTGCTGCCGACAGAAACGGTATTATTAGCTGATTTTGGGTTGGTCAATACGGAAATAGTTATACATCAAGGTGCTAACTTAATCTTTGCTCGCAATATTGCTGTTGGGGGACAGGATTTAACAGAGGCTATTCATAATAGACTTGGTATTTCACAAGAACAGGCTGAATCATTAAAAACAAGTCACGCTAAGATTTTACCACGTGAGACGAAAATAACCGGCGAAGACCAATTATTACAAGAGGCACTTCGTAGCGGTGTCGGACAATTTCAGTCAGCTATAGAATCAGCTATATCTTTTGCTTTAGCACAATTAAAAATAGAAAAATTATCGCCTGATCGTATCTTGATTTCCGGTGGTAGTGCAAGACTGAAGGGATTAGCCGGATATTTAGGTGAAATGTTGAATAAACATGTGGAAGTTTTTGAGCCTTTTAAGAATATCAGATTGGATAGCGTTTCTTCGGAAACCAAGCAGAAAATTCCAGAGTTTGCTTGTGATTTTTCCGTAGCACTGGGATTAGCATTAAGCGGGACATCACATGATAAAAACACACATATTTCTTTTTTACCACCGCATCTGAAAAAGAAAAGAGCTTTTTATAAAGCTACCATTCCCTTAATTGCATCTGGAATTATGATACTGGTAGGGATGATTATTTGGATAGTAAATATCTATGGTTATAGCAGTCAAGAAGCGGAAAACATGAAGCGTATGAAATCTGAGCAACAAAAATTTATTAATACGCTAAAGCGTGTCAGCGAATTGCAGGACCGTAAAAAGTCAATAGAGAATAATTATCAAAAACTGAGTAATATTACACAGGCGACAAATTTGTTAGACGTGACGGTGAGATTAATAGCTCAATATCTTTCTTCTGAAGCATGGATTTCTCAACTAACTCTTACACGTGATTTACGTCAAACGCCAAAAGGTGTTGATTCGGAGGACTTAAAGGAAATTTCGATTAACGGATATCTGGAGGATGATAATCCTCCTAGTTTGGAAAAACTAAAAGGTTTTGTGGATGAGCTGAATCAAAACAATGATTATTTGTCGATTGAGGCTTCCCTGAAAAGACTTGATACTCCCAAAGCTACACCGCGAGGAAAAAAAGAATTTGAAATAGTCATCAGAACAAAAGATAAAATTATAAACACTAAATAATTATGTATTGGTTAATTAAAGAAAAGAAATTTGTGTTATTGATTATAGGCACCTTAATTTTAGTGCTTGGTGGATATTATTTGTTTATTATTCCAAATCAACAGGAAATCCTTAGATTAAAGCAAGAACAATCTAAGATTCGTCTTGATATAGAGAATAAAGTGAAAAAGGGAGATTTTATCGCCGAGAAGAGCATCCAGAATGCCGAAGAAGAATTGAAATTTATGGAAAGTAGATATTCCACATTGAAGAATAAAATAAAATTCAAGTCATTAGCCGGTTATCAATTACCGGACATTAATAAACAACCAGGTGAGTTAATCTTAAATTTCCAAACATTAGTGAAAGAGGCTCAGAAGCGGATGGAAAAAAAAGCCGCGCAAAAAGGTATTCCGATACCTTCTAAATTTGAGTTTCCACTAACTAATGCATCTTCTGATAAGATTTCTTTATACTATGAAAAATTGGACATGATTGAACAATTAGTAAATTTAGCGATGGAGTGTAATTGTCAAAAAGTAATATCTTTTGGTGCTACCGAAAGCGATTTTAAGGAGTTCAAGGATATCAAAGAAACAGTAATCAAGACTAACTTAGGCACTAAAAATTTAGTTTTCATCAAAATAAATGGGAGTTTCGATTCGATAATGAAATTTATTAATCTGCTTCGAAATGCTGAAAGATTCATTGCTTTAGAGAAAGCAATTATAGAAAATGCAAATCCTGATTCGGATAACATTACGGCTACTTTAATTATTGCTGGTGTTAAATTAGCAGATGTACCTGCTAAATAGGGGGGGGATTATGTTTGGGTTAACTAAAGAAAAATTTATTATTATCATAGCCATCATATTTTTAGGGCTGATTTTATGGATGTTAGTTTTCGAGAAAAATGAAACATCAGAAGAATGGATATTAAATCAGAAACCACGAACCTATTATGGCATGCCGCCTAAAGAATCTATTTCTTCTGCTGTTCGACTGAACACTGGTAGGAACCCATTTGTTTCTCAAACTCAAAAAGGCGGAAATTTCATTGATCTTTCCTTGCCTGAACCAATACAGAGACAATTTACTTTGGTCGGATTTAAACCTTTTCCTGATAGTTGTTATAGTGATAAAGGTAATTTAAAAGTACAAACTGGTAAAAATTACTCTTATGATAATTCTATAAAGCTTAGTTCACCTGCTATAAGTTCTTTGCCAACTGCCGAAACACTGAAGACACTTATTGCTGAAACGAATCGAAATCTGAATTCTTCTCCTGATAAGAAAACTTCTACTTCTGAACCATTGATAGATGAAGACGTACTTATTTTACAAAATGGAACAGAGGTAAGAGGTAAGTATATAGGTGAAGATAACGATGTGATATGGTTTGTTCCGGCTGGGCGTAATACTGTTGCTAGTTACAAAAGACAGAATCTAACAGATATAAAACGTACTTATACTAACGATGAATTATACGAAATTGAACTGAAAAAGATTTCTGTTGATGATGCTCATTCTTGGTGGAGATTGTCAGCGTGGTGTTTTGAAAAAGGGTTAGAAGATAAGGCAGCTATGGCATTACAAAATGCCATTAAAATTAATAATCATGAACTTAAATTCTATCTTAAACTTGCTGATTATTATCTTGAGAAAAAAGACTTTGATAATGGATTTGCTCTTTATCAAAAAGCACTTCAATCAGACCTGGTTAATAAGGAAGTAATTTATTTCAGATTAGGTGAGGCTTACGAAACATTAAGATTATTCGGGGAAGCTTTAGATTCGTACGAAAAATCTGTAGGCGTCAACTCCAATTATGTTGAAGCATTGTTTAACTTAGCTAATCTATATTGTTTGACTCGTGATTACGATTCGGCATTAAAGATATATGAACGATTAAAAGGTCTTAGCCCGGCAGAAGTAAAAGTTTTTGAAGGACTTGGATTAATGGAGTATCAGCGGGGTAATTTAGGTAAAGCGCGAGAGATTCTTTTAAAGATTGCGGAACGGCCAGATATATCTGCTCATACCATGAATATTTTGGGGATGCTTTTTGTTCTAGATGCCGATTACTCTAAAGCCAGCCAGTATTTCATTAAATCTATATCGAATAAGCCTGATTGTACTTCAGCATGGAATAATTTAGGTTTTCTTTATATTGCAGCAAATCTTTATCCTGAGGCTGAGATGCTATTTAATGGATATGGCAACCTGAATCCTACTGATGAAGTATCTTTTATTGGATTAGGTTATCTTAAATGGATAAATAATAAGACAGATGAAGCATTGGTTTTATTTAATTCCGCACTTAAGATGATGCCGGATAGTTTTGCTGCTCATTATGTGATGGGGCAATTATATTTTAGTCAGCAGAATTTTCAAGATGCCCAGCAAAACTTTACATGGTGTCTGACAAATTTACCATCATTTACCGAAACACTTTACTATCTGTCGATGATTTCACTTTATCAAAAAGATTATAAACAGGCTATTCAGTATTATAAAGCCTACTTAAATCAGATGCCTTCTAATCTGATAAGTGGGATGGATGATTTTAATTTGGCTCTTACTTTTGTGGGGAATGGTGATATAAAACAAGCAAGGAAAATATTAACTGAAAATAATCGCCTTAAGAATTATGCTCCTTCCCTTAATTTATTGGCTTATATTGATTATACTGAACTTAATGTGGAACCAGCCATAAAAAGATTAGAAGAGTCTATTTCTATAGATAAATCGAATGCTAATGCTTATGCGCGTGATAGTTTAGAAAGTATTAGCCGAGCTTCTAATCAGTCTATTTGGTTGGATAATTTTGAAAGAATTGACAGCAATGTTCTTGGGCGCGGTTGGACTGAAACGGAAAAATATGGTGTTGAAATTGCCATTATTAATAAACAGTGTTTATTTAAAGGCGTTCAATCATTGAACGAAACAGGATTAACTGTTATTGAAAAAACAGTTTCCAAAGTATCTTTTATTAAATTGGAAGCAAGAATAAAGATTGATTTGGCAAGTGATACTATTGGTGGAATTCATCTCTCTAATTCATCAAAAGACAATTCTTTTTTTATTGCTCGTAACAAGCAACAATTTGTTTATGGATTTTCTGATAAACCAGATGCACCGCCAGTCGAATGGTTATCTTTTCAGAAACAGATTACCCCTGCAGAAGATTTTAAAATAACACTGGAACTGGGTGTATCGAAGGAACGTCTAACGGAATTTCGTTGTTTCATAGATGATGTCCTTTGTGGAACGATTCCAATTAAGGGTAATTTGTTCGGAAATACCAAAGATACTACGTATCTTATAGGCATATTTGGCTATGCACATCTAAGTAAACAATGGGAATTAGCTGTTAAAAGTGTGAAAATTCTCGAGGAAAAGATTAGATAACTTCTGGTTAATACCTACAATAATTTTATGCGTGATGCTTTTTTTATTCTACAAGACGAAGTGTAGGGAATAGGATAACATCACGGATCGAAGGGTTGTTGGTAAGAATCATTACCAGACGGTCAATACCGATACCTAGACCTCCAGCTGGTGGCATTCCGTGTAAGAGGGCATTTATATAATCATCGTCAATAGATACCATTCCTTCTGCCTTGCTTTTTAGTTGTGTCTCAAATCGTTCTTTTTGGTCTAAAGGGTTGTTTAATTCGCTGAAGGCATTGGCAATCTCCATCCGGGCAATGAATAGTTCAAATCGTTCGGCTAATTCAGAATTATTCCTTTTTGCTTTGGCTAATGGGCAGATAGCAAGAGGATAATCCGTAACGAATATCGGTCCAACGAGATTAGGTTCTACATACTTCTCAAATAAATCACCAGCAATGGATTCATAATGTTTTTTATCTGTGGGAATATTTGATGATTTAGCTTTGGCGACTACTTCTTTTTGGTTATGCCAGTCTATCTGGCAGTATTGTTTGAATAGTTCCATATATGATTTTCTTTGCCAGGGTGGAGTTAGGTCTAATTGTTCTTTTTCATCCAGAACGGATTCGGGATGGGAAAGACAGGAATTTTTCGAACCATAGGTTATTTTCAATGATGGATGTATTTTTTTTGCAGTAGTGGTAATAATACCTTCTGTTAAATTCATCATATCATTATAATCAGCATATGCCTGATAGGCTTCTACCATAGTAAATTCAGGGTTATGATGGACAGATATTCCTTCATTGCGGAAGTTGCGGTTGATTTCATAGACGCGTTCTAATCCACCGACTAGGAGTCGTTTAAGATACAATTCAGGAGCAATACGGAGATATAAATCCATATCAAGGGTATTATGATGGGTAATGAAAGGTTTAGCTGTGGCACCACCTGGAATAGGGTGCATCATCGGTGTTTCCACTTCAATAAATCCATGTTCATCAAGATATTGGCGGATTGATTGGATAATGGAACTGCGTATGATAAATGTTTTCTGAACATCAGAATTTGAGAGAAGGTCTAAATACCGCTGGCGATAACGCAGGTTTACGTCTTGTAGCCCGTGCCATTTTTCAGGTAGAGGTAAGAGTGATTTGGTTAATAAAGTGAGTTCTTCTACAATGATAGTAATTTCACCTGTTTTAGTCTTGAACAATGGACCTTTTACACCGATAATATCACCGATATCAAGTAGTTCAAATATTTGATATTGTAGTTCGCTGATTTTGTCTTTTTTGATGTAGAGTTGGATTTTATCGGTCATGTCGCGTATATCCAAGAAGGTGACTTTCCCATGTCCGCGGATAGAGATAATCCGTCCAGCTGTTGAGGTTATTTGTGGTTCTGTACTATCATCACGAAAATTAGTTATGATTGTTTTAATTGGAGTATTTTGTTTGAATTCGTAAGCAAAGGGATTAACACCTAATTCTTTTAGTTTTGCGAGTTTATCTAAACGGATTTCGTAATGTTTATTCATTTTCCATTAAGTTCCTTACTGATAATTTTAGCAAGTTTTGTCATCTCGTCTTTTTGATAAGGTTGGGGACACCAATTGAAATTAATTTGGTCGCCTGGTCGGCGCGGGATAATATGTAAATGTAAATGAGGGATTAACTGTCCGGCACAACGTTGATTATTTTGCACAATATTAAATCCCTCGCAACCGGTTGCTTTAAGAATGGTAGAAACTAAACGGGGAAGATTGACAAAAAGCAATGGTATTTTTCCCGCAGGGACATCAAGTAAATTAGGATAATGTTCTTTGGTTATAAAAAGGGTATGTGCTTTGGCAATGGGGTTGATATCAAATATGGCAATATTATGCTTGTCTTCAAATATTTTGTTAGATGATATTTTACCTTCAACTATCTTACAAAAAATGCAATCTATCATTGTTTAGCTTAAACTTCAGAATCTAACACTATGAAATTTATATATGATATCCACCATGAATTAAGTGGAGTGGCTACTTTTTTGTATCTGAAGTGGTGTTTATCGGTTCTTTAGTTTTCGTTGTAGTTTTAGTTTTTTCTTCAGTTTCAATCTTGGTTTTATCTTCAGTTTTTTCCTTACCTTTACCTTTTTTTTGTGGTTTTTCAGGTTCCTTTTTTACTACCAACTCCCATATTACCCGACTACCATTATCGCCGAGTCTATTCCATGCAAAACGGCCTGGTTTTTTAACTTTCTCCCATCGGGAACCACCTAATTTGATAATTCGTGTATAACCACCTGGTCGATCTTGAAACCGTGGTGCTATTTCTTTAAAAAGTTTATTGGTCATATCCTTATCTTGTAATCTTGAGAGTACCAATCTGATATGATGAAGCGATGTTTTTTTTGCCATGGTAATAAGTTTTTCAGCCATACTTCTAAATTCTTTTGCTTTTTGCTCGGTTGTTATAATACGTTCATGCTTAAACAGGCTGGCAACAAGATTTCTTCCTAATAATTTATACTGTGTACTGGGACGTCCTAATTTACGCCATTTTCTAGCATGTCTCATTTAGAGATTCTCCCTTCGCATTCTCAAACTAATGACAATTGTGAACTACTCGCTCTCTGCTAAAATAGTAGAGATATCCATTCCTAATGTTAAGCCCATTCCTTCAGATAATTTCTTCTTAATTTCTTTTAGTGAAGTCTTGCCGAAATTTGGTATCTTAAGTAAATCCATTTCAGAGCATATGATTAAATCTTTAATAGTCTGGATTTTTTGTTTGCTAAGACAACGGGTAGCGCGAGTAGAAAGGTCTAGTTCTGATAAAGATAAGGAAAGTTTATGCTTAAGCGCTGCAAGATATTCTTCCTTTTTAATTGCTTCTTTTTCCTTACGGTCATCCACCTGCATCTCTTTACCTAACTCATAATAATAAATGAATGGATTAAGATGTTTACGATATATTTTAGACGCTTCTACCAAAGCCATTTCAGGAGTAACAGAACCATTGGTCCATATCTCTATGATTAACCGTTCGTAATCAGTACGTTTACCTAAACGTGTACTTTCTACTCGGTAGCTGACACGTGTAACAGGTGAAAATATAGAATCCATCAATATAACACCTATTTCATGGTTTTCTTCAGAAGAGATATGTTCTTCGCTGGAGACATAGCCGCGACCTTTTTGCACGGTTACTTCAACGATAAATTCCCGTTCCTCTACTAAAGTAGCAATATGTAATTCTGGGTTAATAATTTCTATTGTTGGGTCTGGCTTAAAATCAGCAGCAGTTACAGGTCCTTTGTGTTTTACTTCCATGTATAATTTTTTTGGTTCATTTCCGCTGGACTTGATATGAATAACAAGTTTTTTCAGATTCAAGATTATTTCAACGACATCTTCTAAAACGTCATCCATTGTAGAGAATTCATGCTCAACTCCTTTAATTTTCGCTGAAATAGGTGCGCAACCTTCGATAGAGCTGAGAAGAACTCGTCTCAAACCGTTTCCAATAGTATTAGCAAATCCTCGTTCAAATGGTTCTGCTATAAACAGTCCATATGAGCCACTGCAAGTTTTTTCATCTTGAATTACTCGCGCGGGCATCTCAAATTCTCGCCATTTTGCCCTCATAAAATACCTCCTACATTTTTATCTGGAAGCAAATTCTACAATTAACTGTTCATTAATTGGAACAGCAATATCAATTCGTTTAGGTAATTGAATAACTTCTATTTGTTGAACACCTTCCTTTGTTTTTAACCAGCTTGGTATCTGTTCTTTTTTAGCAATATCCCGCCAACTTGCTACTAATTTTTGACTAGATTCGTGTTTGTTGGGTGTAATTATATTTCCGGCTTTAACATTAAAAGAGGGGATATTAACTCTTTCGTTATTAACTACAATATGTCCATGCGTTATGAATTGTCTTCCCTGTACTCTAGATGTCGCCCAGCCAGCGTTATAAAGAATGTTATCCAATCGTGTTTCTAATAAGACTAATAAGTTTTCTCCTGTATTACCTGTTTGCTGCTGTGCTTTTTGGAAATAGTTTTTAAATTGACGTTCTCCTATGCCATATATTCGTTTAATCTTTTGTTTTTCTCTAAGATGCAGGCCATAATCTGTAAGGCGTGATCTTCTTTTCTTTACACCGTGTTGACCGGGAAGTTGGGGACGACGCTCAACGGCACAGCGGACTGTTTCGCATCTTTTGCCACGTAGAAATAACTTCACTTTTTCCCGTCGGCAGATTCTACATTTTGCTTGTTTTAATTTTGCCATTAAATTATTTTCTCCTCTGTGATTAATCAGTTAAATTTAGTTATATATATCAAGATTAAACACGACGTTTTTTACGAGGGCGGCAACCATTATGCGGTAATGGTGTTACATCTTCAATAGTTGTCACATGCAGACCCGCAGCTTGCAGTGCTCTAATAGCTGATTCACGACCAGAACCAGGACCTTTAACCCTGACCTCTACTTCTTTAATACCGAATTTGCGAGCCTTATCAACTAAACTTTCAGCTGCTTTCTGCGCTGCAAATGGAGTGCTTTTACGAGATCCCTTAAACCCTATTGTTCCTCCTGAAGCACAGCAGAGTACACAACCCTTCTCGTCAGTAATAGAAATAATCGTATTATTAAATGTTGCTTTTATATGGGCAATAGCTTTGGTGACAGTTCTTTTTATTTTTTTCTTAGCTGGTTTAGGTGTTGTTGATACTGGTTTTTCTTTAGTGGTTTTATCAGACGGTATTGCTTCTATCACCTTAGCTTTTTGAGTTCCCATACTTCTAACTTCTTTCTTATTTTAAGACATTAAATAATTTTTATGTTTTTTCTGCTGCGATTTTTCTGCCGGCAACCGTTTTACGAGGACCTTTACGCGTTCTTGCATTCGACCTTGTTCGTTGTCCTCTTACTGGTAATCCTTTACGATGCCTGTAACCTCTATAAGAGCTTATACTTTTTAATCTTTGAATATTTTGAGCAATCTGTCGGCGTAATGCTCCTTCAACGGTATAGTGTTTATCTATAACGTTATTAAGTTTACTGATTTGTTCTTCCGTTAGATTTTTTATCTGGATATTTTCATCAATACCGATTTCCTTTAGTATTTTACGAGAAGATGTTAAGCCAATGCCATAAATATACATTAGACCAACTTCAACTCTTTTATTCGCAGGCAATTCAACTCCAGCAATACGTGCCATAAATTAGAATCCCCTTTCAAAATATATCTCAGCAGATAAGTATTTAGTTATTTTCCTTGACGTTGTTTATGTCGTGGATTAGAGCAAATAACTCGAACCACTTTTTTTCTTATAATTATCTGACAGTTCTCGCAAATTCGCTTAACGGAAGCACGGACTTTCATATTTTAACCTCTATACACAATTCTTCCTTTAGAAAGGTCATAAGGAGAAATTTCTACAGTTACTCTATCACCCGATAGAATTTTAATAAAATGCATTCTGAGTTTACCAGCAACATGTGCTAAAATCACATGTTTATTTTTTAATTCAACTTTAAACATGGCATTAGGCAATGCTTCTAACACTATCCCTTCTGTTCTAATAGGTTCTTCTTTTGACATATCTTAGTTGTTATTAGCATCTATTTTAGTTAAGACTTTTCGACCGTTTTTTTCTACTAAGATAGTATGCTCAAAATGAGCAGACAGTTTACGGTCTCGTGTAATTACGGTCCAACCATTAGGGAGCGTTTCAACCTCATAAGTTCCTTCGTTTACCATTGGTTCAATAGCTAAAACCATTCCCTCTTTGAGAATAATATTATTTTCCTCTCCTCTTTTAGAGTCAACATAATTAGGTATCTGTGGTTCTTCGTGTATTGAAGAACCAATACCATGCCCAACTAAATCTCTTACTACAGAGAAATTATTTGACTCAACATAGTTTTGTATAGTCGCAGATATCTCTGATAATTTTATGCCATCAGCAACTTTATTTATGGCTAAATCAAGAGCTTCTTTGGTTACATCAATCAGTTGTTGCGCTTGACGTGTAATTTTAGCCACAGGTAAAGTAATTGCTGCGTCAGCATAATAGTTTTTATAACAAACCCCGATATCAACACTGACAATATCGCTTTCCTTTAAAAGGCGCTTACTGGGAATACCATGGACTACTTCTTCGTTAATTGAGACGCATATATTAGATGGGTAACCACGATATCCCTTAAAGGCTGGTATTCCTCCTTTTCCTTTAATATAGGTAGCTACTAATTCATCAAGCGATTTTGTTGTTATATTAGGTTTTATAGAATTAGCTACTAACCTTAAAGATTCTCCTAAAATTTGTCCGGCCTTATGTATTAATTCGATTTCGCGAGGAGATTTATACTTAATCATTGATGGTTAACTTGAAATTCTCCTTAATACTCTGTTCAATAATTTCCATTGGACGATTGCCATCTATATTTATTAATATATCCTGATAATAATCTTTTAGACTGTTAGTTTGCTCCAAATAAATCTGAAAACGTTTTGTGATCGTTTCTGGTTGATCGTCACTCCGTTGATAAATCTCACCGCCGCAATTATCGCATTTATCGGCGACTTTCGGTGGAGCATATTTTAAATGGAAGGTGGCTCGACAATTTCGACAAACTCTTCTATGAGAATTACGATCGAGCACTACCTCACGAGGAACATCAAGGTAAATCACTTTATTTACTTTCTTATTGATTTCTATCATTGCTTTATCTAACGCTTTTGCTTGAGTACTATTGCGTGGAAATCCATCGAGAATAAATCCGTTGACGCAATCTTTTTGTGTTACACGTTCTTTGATCATACTAATGACATCATTATCCGGTACCAATCCGCCTTGGTCCATAAATGATTTAGCTCTAAGACCAAGAACAGATGATTGATTAACAGCTTCACGAAGCATATCACCTGTAGAGATAGAAGGCATTTTAAGTTGTTTTGCCAATCGTACAACTTGTGTCCCTTTACCAGAACCAGGTGGTCCTAAAAAAACAATAATCATTTATCGTCTACCCCTTATCCTTCCTTTTTTCAAGAAACCATCATATTCTCTAATTAATAATTGAGATTCTATTTTTTGTGTTAAATCCAAACCAACACCAACTACGATTAAAATACCAGTTCCCCCTAAAAATGATGTAACATATCTATCTACTCCCAATGCATATGATGCCATATTAGGTAGAAGAGCGACTAGTGTCAAGAATGTAGCTCCTACTATTGCGATTCTATTCATAATTTTCTCTAAATAGATAGCTGTATCAAAGCCCGGTCTTATACCAGGCACAAAACTACCCCATTCCTTGAGATTGTCCGCCATTTCAACTGGTCTAAAGTATAAAGCTGTCCAGAAATAAGTAAAGAAATATATAAGACCAATATAGAACAAAACATACCAAAAACCACTTTCACCGCGACTGAACATCTGTATAAGGAAATCAGATTTGAAAACTTTTCCCAACATATCAGGAAATGCCATTAGTGTTGCAGCAAAAATAACCGGCATTACACCTGCTTGATTTATTCTTAACGGTAAAAAATGTCTTTGTCCCCCGAACATTTGGCCTTTAATATGTTTTGAATATTGAACGGGAATTCGTCTTTGAGCTTGAGTCATATACACAATTGCAACAATTACCGCAATGTATACTATCAAAATCAGTATTGGTCTGTCAGAACTAATAGAACCCGATTTAACTCCCTGAATCATTTCACCTATCGCCTGAGGCATTCGAGCGATAATTCCCGTCATGATAATAATGGAAGCTCCATTACCTATTCCAAATTCTGTAATTTGTTCACCTAACCACATTACAAATAGTGCTCCGGCAGTCAGTGATAGCATTGCTATAAGTCCAAATGACCAAAACCCTGGATTGGTAACTAAAAGTTGACCATTAATACTAGAACTGGGTGATTGTAATAGCAAAACAGTAAAGTAAGACCAGAAAATACAAATTGGTAATGTTGCTAATCTTGTATATTGGCTTATTTTACGGTATCCTGAAGGTCCTTCTTTACTGAGAGCTTCTAATTTAGGAATAACTTTTACCAGTAGTGAAAATATAATGGATGCTGTTATGTAAGGCATTATTCCAAGAGAGAAAATAGAAAGGTTTGCGACTGAACCACCGGAAAATAAACTGATAAATCCATAAAGACGGCCGGCATCTTGAGATATTTGTTTCATCCAATCTGCCAGAACTTGTTTGTCAATACCCGGAACAGTGATAATATAACCTAATCTAAAGACTACTAACATTCCGAAAGTAAAAAGGATGCGTTTCCTTAATTCCGCAACCATGAAAATATTAGTAATAACTTCTTTTATTCTTTGCATGTAACTATTTTACAATTTTTATCCTGCATCTTTTTTATCGCGGATTGACTAAAATAATGAGCTTCGACAGTAAGGTTTCCTTTTTGCAAATCACCTTTTGCCAATACTTTTATTTTATTAATATTTCCCTTAAGCACGCCTTTTGCTTTAAGGCTTAGTAAATTTATGGTTTCCCCGTTTTCAAAACGGTTCAGGTCTCTAAGATTAATAATGGCTATTTTTTCTTGAAATCTGACATTTGTAAAACCTCTTTTGGGTGTCTTTCTAATAAGAGGCATTTGGCCGCCTTCAAAGTAACCCTTACGATGATAACCGGATCTGGCTTTTTGTCCTTTATGACCACGACCAGAAGTACCACCGTGTCCTGAACCGTCACCACGACCGACTCTTTTTACTTTTTTATGATATCTTTTAACTGCTTGATGTAATCGAGTAAGATTCATATTTTAACCTTCTAGCAATGACTTTCTTGCCTGGTATGATTTGATATTACCGAGGGCATTTAAGGTGGCTTTGACAACATTAGTAGGGTTTGTACTCCCCATAACTTTTGCAAGGACATCTTTAATACCGATAAGTTCTAAAATAGCTCTGACTGCGGAACCAGCAATTATTCCTGTGCCAGGACATGCGGGTCTAATAATAACTTTAGTTGCTCCATATTTACCCCATGTGCGATGAGGTAAGGTTGTGTTTTTAGTCGGAACTTTCACTAGATTTTTTTTGGCATCCTTAACAGCTTTTTCTACAGCAAATGGTACTTCGTTAGCATTACCTTTACCATAGCCAACTTTACCGTTACGATCACCCACCGCAACTAAAGCTGAGAAACTGAATCGTTTACCGCCTTTTACTACTTTGCAAACTCGTCTTATTTTGATAACTATTTCTTCTAATTCACCATTGGATTTAGTTGAAGGGGTTTTTCCCGATTGATAACTACCGCTTCTTTGAGGTATAATTTCGGTACCTATTTGATTGGTATCTTTTTTTATATCTATTGTATTTGCTGGTTGCTTATTATTTTCTTCCAAATTCATATCCTCCAACACGGGATGTTTTGTGTGTTATTAAAACTTCAATCCTGATTCTCTAGCTGATTCAGCTAATGCTTTAATACGGCCGTGATAAGGGAAGCAACTTCTATCAAAAGCTACTTTCTGAATACTTTTCTTCAATGCCATTTCAGATAGTTTTTTGCCAACTTCTTTTGCCGCGGCAATATTCCCGCCACCCTTAATACTCTTTTTAATTTCTGGTGATAAAGTTGAAACGGAACATAAAGTCTGGCCTTGTGTATCATCTATTACTTGAGCATAAATATGTTTGAGGCTGCGATAGATACTTAAACGAGGTCGTTCAGATGTTCCGTTTAATATTTTTCTTATTCTCCAATGTCTTTTTTGACGTTTTACTAATTTTTTTTGTTGATTACTCATATAAGTTAATTCTAAGCTGTTCCTGATACGAATGTTTTTCCTGCTTTACGACGGATAATCTCATCTAAATATTTAATTCCCTTAAGATTATATGGTTCAGCAGTTCTTATTCCTCTAATCTTGGCTGCAAAATTACCAACCAATTCTTTATTTACCCCTTGTATTATAAGGAGGTTTGGATTAGGGATAGTAATGGTTAACCCATCTGGCACGGGGATTTTAACAGGATGTGAAAAACCTAAACTAATAAGTAAATTCTTATCTTGTAGTTGTGCCTTATAACCAACACCGTTAATCTCCAATTTTTTCTCGTGACCTTTCAAGACGCCTATTAATATATTATTAATAAGGCTTCTCATTGTACCATGCATAATTCTATCTTGAGTAGAATTATATGCTGTTTCTATACGTAATTGTTTCTTTGTTGTATCCGTGGTTATTTTTATGGTTGAAGGGATTTTTTGTTCGAAAACTCCTTTAGGTCCCTCAACTTTTATTCTATCATTAGTAACACTTACTTTAATACTTTCAGGGATAGGAATAGGTCTTCTGCCGATACGAGACATAAATTATAACCCTTTCTTAAATAATAAACCTATTTGTATATTTTATTTTGTTCGGAATGTCAAATATTCTGATAAAAATTATATAATATTTTTTTATGACTTGTAGGGGGCATAGTTGATATCAAACAGCATCATAAAAGAGAGATGGCTGTATTGATAATTAAATGTAGTTGGTCTATGCTTCGAAACCATATCTTGTAGCTTAATATTAATGATATTTTAGTAGGAATATTATAATAAAACATTGAGAGGTATGTTGTATTACTTAGCAGATGATTTTATTCTATAACCATTAGAATAGTATCAACATCTATTTGCTGACCCTCTTTTATTTTTATTTCCTTAATGCGTCCGCTTGTTGGAGCGGGTAGGTCCATTTCCATTTTCATCGCTTCAAATATCAGAAGTGATTGGTTTTCATTTACAGTGTCACCAATAGCGACATTTATTTTTACGACTTTACCGTTTATCGGCGCGATTACATTAGGCATATTTTATCCTCCATTTTCTAAAGAGTTAACTTCTAAATAAGTTGAAGTTTGGAATAGTATAGTTTAATAATACTTATTATAGATTTCAATAATTCTTTTTACCATATAATTTGCATCAAAATTAGGGGTGATTAATTTTTTTCCAGCCTCGCCCATTTTTTTAGCTATCTGTGGGTTTTTAAGTGTGTAAATTATTGCATTAGCTAATTGTTCCAGGGAATTCTGATTATGTTTTTTATTGGAGTTAGGCGGTGTTATCAGAAAGCCGGTTTTAGAATTGATAACTAATTCTTTAGCTCCATCAACGTCAAACGAAATTACTGGTTTGCCTGAGGCAAACGACTGTGGTATAGTGCGTGCTAATCCTTCACGTAATGAAGGATGCACCAGAACATCTAATGCTTGAATTATAAAGGGAATCTCCTCAGGTTTAACCAGACCGGTGAAAACAAACCGTTTTTCAAGTCCTCGTCCTTTAACCTCACTCTTAATTTTATCACTTAGAGAACCATCGCCGACAAATAAGAATTTTACATCAGGAACCTCGCGAATTATTTGAGTTGCTATTTGAAGTATATAATTATGTCCTTTCAATGGTGCTAATCTTGCAATAGTTCCAACCACCTTGTTATTTTCTAATCCCAATTTTCGCTTAGACTCCGGTTGGGATTCCTTGAGTATGAATTTATTCAGTTCCAAGGCACTGTAGATAGTGGTGTACATTTGAGGATTACCAATTTTGACGTGTAGGGATTGTTCGGTCATCGCATTAGCTACGCTAATAAAATGCGTAGTAGCTAATGAGGCAATCTTTTCAATAGCAATATATATATAATTGACCATTTTATTTTGGTAGTGATGAAAAGATAATCCGTGAAGAGTATGAATAATGGTTCTTACTCCGGCAAGATATGCTGTAAAACGACCGAGTATACCGGCTTTGGCACTGTGAGTATGCACAATATTTGGTTTTAGATGTAATAACAAGAGATATAGTTTTATAAATGCAATTATATCCAGAATGGGATGGATATTACGTCTCATTTCAGGGATGATAATTAGTTTAACACCGCTTTGGGTTACCCGTTTAACGAGTTCTCCTTCAGGACCTAAGGCAGGACCGGAAATGAGTATTACTTGATATTCCGGATGTTTTTGTAGTCCTTCAACCGTAAGGATGGTATTTTCCTGCGCTCCTCCTAAAATTAAACGGGTAATTATATGAACTACTTTGATTTTATGATTTTGTGGGTAAAGCATTATTACTTATATTTTGTAGTAAATTTAATAATATTGTAAAATTATAACTATTGTTGAGAAACGCTAATAAAGATTATCGGATGCAGTCTTTTTATTGCTCTCCTGTGCCATAGGCAGACCCGCCTCTGGCGGGAAGAAGTTATCGGAAAGAGAAAGAAGATTAACTATTATATATTAGATTCATTGTTTCTGCACGAGTAGCCGGGTTATTTCTAAAAACACCACGTACTACTGAAGTGGTCATCCTTGAGCCGGGTTTCTTTATCCCTCGCATGGTCATACAGAGATGTTCTGCTTCAATGATTACCATTACTCCTCTGGGTTTTAATGCTTTCATAATAGTTTCAGCGATAGAGACGGTTAATCTTTCCTGCACCTGAGGCATCTTGGAAAAGATATCAACCACTCGAGATAGTTTACTGATTCCACTAATCCGACCATTTTGAGGTAGATAAGCAACGTGTGCCTTTCCGATAAAGGGTAATAGATGATGTTCGCAAATAGAATAAAATGGTATGTCTTTTATTAGGATTATTTCATCGTGTTCTTCGGAAATGAGAGGTTTTATTATTTCGGTTGGTGAAATTGATTTATTCAGTCCGGCATAGATTTCCTCGCACATTCTGGCAATCCGGTTTGGGGTATCCTTAAGACCACTCCTATTAGGATCTTCCCCAATTCCTTCCAAAAATAATCTAATGGATTGTACAATCTTTTTTTTATTTATCATAATTTATAATCCTTAAGAACAATGCGTAACTTGTCAGCGTTTTGTTTCGTTATTGGACAAAGAGGTAGCCGCATCTCTCCATTGAGTTTACCGATAATTTTCAAGGCGGTTTTGACTGGTATTGGATTTGATTCTATGAACAGTATCTTTATTAATGGGAAAAGTTTTAAATGGTATTCTTTGGCTATCTCTAATTGACCGTTATTAAATGCGTCTATCATTTTGACCACGTCTTTTGGAGCAATGTTTGAAACAACTGAAATGACACCTTTACTGCCCAGACAAAGCATAGGAAATGTCAATGCATCCTCACCAGAGAGAATGGTTATTGTTGATAGTTTTCTTAGGCGGGAAACATAGTCTAAATCACCGCTGGCGTCTTTGATGGCGACAATATTTTTTATTATCGCAAGCCTTGCCACTGTTTCAGGAGTAATAGAAATGCCGGTGCGTCCCGGGACATTATAGATGATTATCGGAAATCTGACTTTGTTACTTATTGCCCGATAATGCAGATACAACCCTTCCTGCGTTGGTTTATTATAATATGGAGTAACTACTAAAGCTGCATCCATTCCGGTTGATTGAGCCATCTGAGTCAGTTTTATTGTTTTAGCCGTATCATTAGTTCCGGTGCCGGCTATTAGAGAGATACGTTTACGGTTATGTTTTACACTGATTCTGAAAATCTTTTCTTTTTCTGCATCATTTAATGTCGATCCCTCGCCAGTTGTTCCGCATAAGACAAGACCGCTGACGTCATTCTCTATCTGGAAATCAATCAACTCCAGAAGCTTCTTATAATCTACTTGACCATTCTTAAATGGTGTTACTAAAGCTGTAATACAACCGTTAAACATATTATAATTCCTTTAACTGAAACCACGAATAAACACAAATTAACACCAATAAACACTACAAGACAATTCTTTTATATTCTAATTTTGGCTTAGCAAAATTTATAATGATTCCAAGTTTCATGCCGGTTGCCTTCAGGTAATTAATTATCTGTGCCTTATGGATAGAATTTATTGATTCAGCACACTTCAATTCTAATATTATTTTGTTATCAACTACAATATCAGCACAATAATCTCCAACAATTTCACCTTCAAAATTCACTTTTAGCGAAACTTGCTGCTCTGCTTTTATGCCGGCTTTTTTAAACTGTATTATAAGAGCGTTTTCGTATACTTTCTCCAGAAAACCAGCGCCTAAAATATTATGCACTTTCAGCGCTGATGCAATAATATTGTAAGATAATTCCTTATAAATAATTTTGTGTTCATTAGTGTCCATTCGTGGTTTCTCAAATTATCTTCTGAGCATTATTTCTTTCATTTCTCTAACCGCGCGTTCTATACCAACCATAATAGCTCTGCCAATGATACTATGGCCAATATTAAGTTCCTCTATTTCCATAATTTTAATGATTGGTGAGACATTAATATAATTAAGCCCATGTCCGGCTGCTACTGCTAGGTGCATGTTTCGCGCTGTTACTGCCGCTTCATTAAGTTTATCTAAAGCAATTCGTTTGGTTTCTGTATCAGTAGCATTGGCGTATAGACCGGTATGTAATTCAACAATTTGAGTTCCTATTGATTTCGCAATCTGGAGTTGTTCACGTTCAGGGTCAATAAAAACCGAGACATTAATGTTATTATCTCTGAATAATTTGATAGCATATTCTGCTTTTTTACGTTCTTTAATCAAATCTAAACCGCCTTCGGTGGTAAGTTCCTCACGACGCTCCGGGACAATAGTAACCTGGTGCGGTTTGATTGTAAGGGCAATCCGGATTATTTCCTCCGACAAACCCATCTCTAAATTAAGTTTAGTTGTAACTACTTCTTTGATGATTTTTAGGTCTTGGTCCTGGATATGTCGGCGGTCTTCACGTAGATGAATAACAATACTGTCAGCGCCACCGAGTTCTGCCAGAACTGCAGCTCTCACCGGCGCTGGCTCAAATGTCCGACGTGCCTGACGGACTGTCGCTACATGGTCTATATTTACGCCTAATTTCATAAGGAGTTTTTCTAATATAATATCTTATAGTCGTCAAGTAAATCAAAAAGAAAAAAGGGTTAATAGACTTTACTTGACAAAATAGTTATATTGTGTTTGTATATCTGGGAGGAGGAAAATAATATGTACCAAAATGAAATCGGTAAGTCGGCAGGGGAAATCTGGAGGTATCTGGATAAGAATGGTTCTACATCTGCAGAGAAGATTCAAAAAGACCTTAAGCATCTATCCAAAGAATTATTTAATCAGGCATTGGGTTGGTTATATCGGGAAAATAAGATAGATATTAATACTGCGGTTAAACCTATAACGATATCTAAAAGGAATTAAGGCGTGATTTTATTTCCTTCGCAGGAAAATATTTACCGGGACAGTCCGTTCGTTTCTTATCCACATCTTTGTGTGATAAAATCATTTCCGAAGGTGTGTGATATTGTTTCTGTAGATTACTTATTAGATTGATAAGTGATTCTATCTGTTTTGGGGTAGGTTTCGATTCATCAAAATTACCAACCAGGCAGATACCAATAGATTCTTGATTCATTTTGGTATTCCAGCAGTGCTCACCAGCGATTTGTTTTTTCCATCTATTGCCAATCTCAATCTCGCCGTCTTTAGATTTTGTTCCGTTACCAATTACAAAATGATAAGCCAAACCTTCTTTCATACCTTTTTCTTTACGATGATAATTATCAAAGATACGGGCATTTCCTTGTTTAGTGGCGCTATGGTGAATAACAATATACTTCCATGCAGGATTAGGTGGATAATCTTTATTGTCGGATGCAGTCTTTTCCTTGCTTCCCTGTGCCTTCGGCAGATCCGCCTTTGGCGGAAGAGAAGAGTTTCCCTGTTTCAATAATGCATTGGGTGATGTGGTGACCGTCGAAGTAATATTTTGGGTTTGCGATTTAATCAGCGCTTCGTTTTGGGGAACTCTGTCTTCTGCCCAGTTAATTGATTTAGTAATTGTTGGGTCAGTGGAAAATATATATACGGCTATTACAAAGGTGATAAATGTAGCAAGTGTTAATAAGAAATCTAATGTTTTCATGCTTTAGTTTATCGGCAGGTGATTTAATACTCTTTAGTCATTGTTTATAAAATTAAATTATAATAATTCGCCACAAAGACACTAAGAATTCTTTGTGCCTTCGTGCCTTGGTGGCTATACTTTGAAATTCCATACGATTAATTATTATAAAATAATGGCGAGTATCCATAAGATATGCTATACGAATTATTCATATGAAGAAATCATTTACTATTCGTGATTGGCCATCTTCAGCCAGACCGCGTGAACGTTTACAGAAATATGGTTCTGATGTGCTTTCGGATATAGAACTTCTTGCTGTAATTATGGGCAGAGGCACAAAAAACCGACCGGTATTGACTATTGCCGAACAACTCCTCAAGGAATTTGGTAGTCTCAGAGCAATCAGCAATGCCTCAGTAGAAGAACTTTCTAATATTAAGGGTATCGGATTAGCCAAGTCAACTCAGATTAAGGCGGCTTTACAACTCGGTCGTCGTATGGATGAACAACCGGAAGTGAAAGACCGACCGATTATTAAAACGCCTGATGATGTTAAAATACTTGTGGAAAAACTGGTCAAAAACAAACTTCGTGATAAGAAAAAGGAATATTTTACTATTATTATGCTTGATACGCGCAATCGTCTTATACGAGATGCCAATATTTCTATCGGGACTCTTGATGCCAGTTTGGTTCATCCCCGCGAGGTCTTTAAGGAGGCAATTTCTGCTAGCGCGGCTTCTGTAATCCTTGTTCATAACCATCCTTCAGGTGATTCTGCTCCTTCTGATGACGATATCAGAATAACCAAACGACTTATAGAGGTTGGCAAATTGGTTGACATTGAAGTTATTGACCATATTATTATCGGTGGTGAAAAATGTCTTAGTATGAAGGCAGAGAAGATTATATAAATTAAGCCCTTACGGGTAACTAAATAAATATCTGCCACAAAGACACTAAGAATTCTTTGTGTCTTCGTGGCTAACTTTGAAATTCCATACAATAAATAATGGAACTATACAAGCAGACTGCTTTAGAAATCAAAAACCTCATTACACAGAAGAAGGTTACGGCAAAAGAGGTTGTAGAAAATTTATTCAGTCATATTGAATCGGTTGAACCGCAAATAAAGGCATATCTAACGCTGACTAAAGATTTGGCATTACTGCAAGCAAAAGCAATAGACGAGAAAATAGCAAAGTCTCAAAAACTCGGTTTACTTGCCGGTATCCCGATTGCTATTAAGGATAATATCTGTACCGATGGCATTAAAACTACATGTGCTTCTAAAATACTAAAAGATTTTATACCTCCTTACGATGCCTATGTAATAAAACGGATTAAACAGGAAGATGGTATTATTATTGGTAAGACTAATATGGATGAATTTGCAATGGGTTCATCCTGCGAGAATTCTGCGTTTGGACCGACCCATAATCCTCACGATTTATCTCGTGTGCCTGGTGGTTCGTCCGGTGGTTCTGCTGCAGCGATTGCTTCTGATATGGCATTTATGGCTCTCGGCTCGGATACAGGCGGTTCTATCAGGCAACCTGCCTCGTTCTGCGGGATTGTCGGGCTCAAACCAACCTACGGGCTTATTTCACGATATGGGTTGATTGCTTTTGCTTCATCATTAGACCAGATAGGACCGCTGACTGGGAATGTTTCAGATTGCGCGCTTCTCTTACAAACAATCGCCGGTTATGATAACCAGGACTCTACATCAATCAATACTTCTGTCCCTGAATATCTGACGGAGATTAATAATGATATCAAGGGTCTGAGGATTGGTGTTCCAAAAGAATATTTCTCTGAAGGAATAGAATCTGGGATTAAAGAAAGCGTTTATCAGGCAATAAAGTCATACGAGAAGATGGGATTAAAAATAATGGATATATCGCTTCCTCATTCCCGGTATGGTATTGCTACATATTATTTAGTTGCGCCATCAGAGGCGTCTTCCAATCTGGCGCGGTATGATGGCACCCATTTTACCTCTCAGGCAAAAGATTATCAGGGATTGAGGGATATGATAAGCAAGAGCCGCAGTGAAGGTTTTGGGAAAGAGGTAAAAAGACGTATCTTATTAGGCACATTTGCACTTTCAAGCGGTTATTATGACGCATATTATCTGAGAGCCTTGAAAATCCGGAGGTTGATAAGGCAGGATTTTGATGAGGCATTTAAAAAGGTTGATGTGATTATGGGACCAACCTCACCGATTTCTCCATTTAAAATAGGCGAAAAAATAGATGACCCGTTAAAGATGTATCTCTGTGATATTTTTACAGTAACGGCTAATCTCGCCGGCATACCCGGTATTTCTATACCGTGTGGAGCGGTGAATTCCGATGAAAGTCGGGATGGCATGACCAAAAATAATCTTCCTATTGGTTTACAAATATTAGGCAAGCCTTTTGATGAATCAACTATCTTATGCGTAGCAAGGGCATTTGAAAAAACGAGTAATTAACAATGAGCAATGAAAGATGTTCAATGCTCATTTTTCTTTCTAAAAGATATAACTTAATCAACAAGATATTTTAACCGATATAAAAATAATGTTTAATATCCTCAAAAAAGATATTTTCAGTGATTGTGTTTATCAGATGGTTATAGAAGCCCCGAAGATAGCCCGCACTAGACGCGCCGGACAATTCGTTGTCTTAAGGCTGAATGAAAAAGGGGAAAGAATCCCGCTTACTATCTGTGATGCCGACCCGGTCAAGGGGACTTTGACATTAGTTTTTCAGGCAGTCGGCAAATCCACAATGCAATTGGGTAAGATGGAACCGGGAGAAAAAATCCATGATATAATCGGTCCTTTAGGCAAGGCAACTCACATTGAAAAATATGGAACAGTTTTGTGCATCGGTGGCGGTATCGGTATTGCTCCGGTCTATCCGATTGCTCAGGCAATGAAATCAGCCGGTAATAAGGTCATTTCCATTATCGGCGCCCGTTCCAAAAATCTGCTTATTCTTGAATCTGAAATGCGTAATGTCTCTGATGAATTGCTTATAGCTACAGATGATGGCTCATATTGCAGAAAAGGATTTACATCGGACTTGCTTAATGAGGTGATTAAGCGCGGTGAGAAGATTGATTTGGTCGTAGCGATTGGACCTGTGCCTATGATGAAGGTGCTTTGCAACATTACCAAATCACACGACATAAAAACATTTGTAAGTCTCAATCCCATAATGTTAGACGCTACCGGAATGTGCGGTGTTTGCCGGGTAACGGTTGGCGGCAAAACCCAATTTGCCTGTGTTGATGGACCTGAATTTGACGGACATCAGGTGGATTTTGACGAACTCCAGAAGCGATTGAAAACCTATTCTAAAGAGGAGAAAACAGCGGTTGAGAAATTCCAGCATAGTCCGAGTTGTATAGACGTGGCTATTGAAGCACAAAAACAATAATTAAGTAAGCGGATTTAGCTGATTTATCAGATTAATCTGCTTAATCAGTTTACTGAAATGAATTAAATATGCCAAAAGAAAAGATTGAACGTCAGAAGATGCCGGAACAAAAACCGCAGGAGCGGATTAAGAATTTCAATGAAGTACCTTTTGGATACACTCCTGAAATTGCCATCAAAGAGGCAAATCGTTGCCTGCAATGCAAGAAACCTCTTTGTGTCAAGGGTTGCCCGGTAGAGGTTGCTATACCTGAATTCATCAAATTAATCAGTGAGAATAAATTCGTTGAAGCATCCCGTAAGATAAAACAAACTAATGCCTTGCCGGCAATCTGCGGACGGGTTTGTCCTCAGGAAGACCAGTGCGAAAAAGTATGTATCGTTGGTAAGAAGGATAAACCGGTATCAATCGGCGCATTGGAACGATTCGTGAGTGATTTTGAACGCAATAATAACGCTATTAAAATTCCCGATATCCCTGAAAGGAAGAATAGAAAGATAGCAGTGGTCGGTTCAGGTCCGGCCGGGCTGACCTGTGCCGGTGACCTTGTTCTTAAAGGATATGACGTAACCGTATTTGAGGCGCTTCATAAACCTGCCGGTGTTCTGGTTTACGGTATCCCTGAATTCAGGTTGCCGAAGACAATTGTTCAAGCCGAAGTAGATTATCTTTCTATGTTAGGCGTTAAAGTGGAACTCAATATGCTCATTGGTAAGATAGCCACTATAGATGATTTGTTCAACGAGGGATTCAAAGCAGTATTCGTTGGGACCGGTGCCGGGTTACCGCTCTTTATGCATATCTCGGGTGAGAATCTCTGCGGAGTATTTTCTGCTAATGAATATCTCACACGGGTAAATCTGATGAAGGCATATCTATTCCCTGAATACGATACCCCGATAATCAAGAGCCGCATAGTAGCGGTGGTGGGCGGTGGTAACGTAGCGATGGATTCAGCGCGGACCGCATTGCGACTCGGCGCCGAGAAGGTCTATATCGTCTATCGCCGTTCTAATGACGAATTACCAGCCAGAAAAGATGAAGTCCATCACGCCCGTGAAGAGGGCATTGATTTCCAATTACTCACTAACCCCGTAGAGATTTTAGGAAAAGACAGCAATGTCTGCGGTATAAAATCTATCAGGATGGAGTTAGGCGAGCCTGATGAATCGGGCAGACGTAAACCCATTCCTATCAAAGGTTCCGAATTTGAGATAGAAGTGGATACTGTAATTATGGCAATCGGCAACGGACCTAATCCGCTACTCTTGAGAGCCACGCCTGAAATAGAACTTAACAAATGGGGTAATATCAATGCTGACCCTGCGACATTAGCCACGACCAAAAAGGGAGTCTATGCAGGGGGTGACATAGTAACCGGAGCCGCCACGGTGATTGAAGCGATGGGGCAGGGCAAAATCGCCGCTCGCTCTATTGATAAATTTATTACTGGCAGTTAACGACCCCGCCTAAGCGGGGTAAACTCCGGTCGTTACGACCGCAGGAGTCCCGTAGGGACAGCCAGTTATCCCGTAACGAAGTGGAGGGATTACAAACATAATTTGAGAAGTGTTATGTGTCCTGCGAGAACAAAATATCCAAACTATTAGAGGGCGATTTTAAGATAAAACCATCTTGAATATGAAGAAAATAGTAGGTTACAGCCGACGGAGTGTCCCCCTTGTCGTGACGGAGTGTCCCCCTTGTCAAAGGATTAATTATATGATACTGGTAGAATCTTAGATATACCTATTGCGATTCAATTGGAGAACCCAACTATGAAAACCATTCTGGTTATAGATGACGAGAAAGACCTGATTAAACTGGTTGACCACCATCTTTCTAAGGAAGGATATCTGGTGATTGGCGCCAAGAATGGTATTGAGGGACTGGATATTGCCCAGAAGCACAAGCCGGACTTGATTCTGCTTGACATTATGCTTCCCAAAATGGATGGATGGGATGTTTGCAAACGGCTTAAAGCCGCACCAGAAACCGTCCGCATTCCGGTCGTTATGCTGACTGCCAAGTCACAGGAAATAGATAAAATACTCGGACTTGAATTGGGCGCTGATGATTACATCACCAAGCCCTTCAGCCCGCGTGAGATGGTGGCACGGGTCAAGGCGATTCTGCGCCGATTTGAGCCATCTAAATTTAAGGACATCATCAAATTGGACGATATCGCTATTGATTACAATGGCAGAACTGTTGAGGTTAAAAATAAGAAAATAGAACTTACCCAGACCGAATTTAACTTACTTTGGTATCTGATTAACCGCCGGGGTCAGGTCATTTCACGCGATGACCTGATTACAGCCGGGCGAGGCGACGACGCTATGGTCATTGACCGGACCATTGACGTTCATATCGCATCACTCAGGAAAAAACTCGGTAAATCCGGCTCGTTCATTGAGACCGTCCGTGGCGTTGGATATAAGTTCACATAATCAGGATAAAATAAATGATTAGTAAATGGAAATCTGCGGTAAAGCGACTGAAACAAGAAATCCATGTTTACCGGCTGGTCCTGAAAGACAAACGGACACCAATGCGTGCGAAGATATTTCTTTGGCTGGCTCTGGGCTATATCTTTCTTCCCTTTGATATTATTCCGGATTTCATCCCGATATTTGGCCAACTTGATGATTTGGTTATTGTGCCGATGCTTATTATAATCGCCTTAAAGATGATTCCCAAAGAAGTAGTTGAAGATTGTCGTGCTAAAGTCAACGGCGTAAGATAAAAAGATTAATTATATGATATCGGTAGAATCTTAGATATACTTATTGCGATTCAATATGTTCAAGAACCGCCTCTTCCGTAAACTTATTGCTACATATCTGGTGCTGATTATTACCTCGCTGGGACTTTTTTCTATCGTAACCATAGAGAAATTCTCCCAATCATACCGGGATGAAATCAGCCAGCATCTGGAAAATACTGCCTATACGGTCCGGGCTTTTATCAGGGATTGCTCTCATGAATCAAATAAACTCAATGAGTATATCACAGAACTGGGCAAAGACATCCAGACCAGGATAACCGTGATTGATAAGAATGGCAATGTGTTGGCGGATTCTGGTTATGACCACACCACGATGGAGAACCACAATGACCGTCCGGAAGTACTTAGCGCCAGACAGAAAAAGATAGGGCAGAATATCCGCTACAGTCACACGATGGCTATTGATATGATATATTTGGCAATCCCGTTCGATAATAATAAGCCGGATGATGTAATTATTCGCGTGTCTTTGCCCTTAAGGCAGGTTTCGCTTATCATCGATAAGGTTTATCATGCCGTAGGCATCACTTTTATATTTGCGTTACTGATTGCTTTAGTTATGGGGTTCTGGCTGGTCAGCCGGATAGTTAGACCGGTTAAGGAAATGGTTTCAGTAGCCGAATCAATCAGCAAGGGAGATTTCAGCCGCCGGATAACCATCAAGACAGGTGATGAAATCGGTGCGCTGGCTGAAGCCATTAACCTGATGAATAGTAAACTCCGGGAACTCTTCAGTGAAGCGAGCAAATACGAAACGCTCAGACGTGACTTCGTGGCTAATGCCTCGCACGAACTGCGCACACCACTGGCGCTTATCAAGGGTTATGTGGAAACCATAAAGGAAGGCAAAAAAGAGGACTGGGATAAGATGCAGGAATTCCTCGCCATTATTGACCACAATGTCAACCAACTAAATAATCTTGTCCAAGACTTGCTGGAACTCTCGCGACTGGAATACAAAAAAGACATTGCCTTGATTAAAACCTGCGATGTAAATGAAATAATTCATTCAGTTCTTAATAATTTAGAACCATTTGCCATACTCAAGAAACAAACCGTTTCAAAGAAAATACCGGCGGATATGACGTCTATCCAGACAGATGCGGAATTATTAAGAAAGGCAATAAACAATATCGTGGATAACGCCATCAAATATACGTCTGAAGGGGGCCGTATTGAAATTAGTGTAACATCTGAAGCTGGTAATGTAATCATCTCTGTTGAAGATAACGGTATCGGTATACCGGAAGAAGACCTCTCGCGGGTATTTGAAAGGTTTTATCGGGTGGACAAATCCCGCTCACGAGAAATGGGCGGCACCGGTCTGGGCTTGTCCATTGTTAAACACATCATCCAGACCCTCAAAGGCGAGGTATCTGTCACAAGCAAACCCAATCAAGGAAGCACATTTACTATCAAGTTGTCTATCAGATTTCCGTAATACCACTTCTAACGGGGTTCACCAAGATTTAATAAATTCTTTATAATTCCTTAACACATCTTTCTTATACTTCCAGCAACTAAAAGAAAGTGGCGCCATAAGGGCGCCATGGCGCTTCGGCGCCAGATGTTCAAGAAAGGAACAAATATGATTAGTTCACTGGTAACCAAGGACAAGGCGTTCTTCGAGATGTTTGAAAAATCATCTGCGAATGTTTCAGCCGGCGCCCGGGCATTAGATGACTTGATGAAAAACTACCCTGAATCACTTGGAGAAAAAGTAAGTATCATTAAAGATATTGAACATCAAGGCGACGAACTTACTCATCAAACTATAGAAATGCTTAATAAGACATTTATAACTCCAATTGACCGCGAAGATATCCACGAACTCATTACCAAGTTAGATGATGTTCTTGACCTGATGGATGGGGCAAGCGGCCGTTTAGCGCTTTATAAAATAGATGAGATTACTCCTGAAGCCAAGTCATTTGCTGAATTGTTGATTAAAGCCACCGATATCGTGACTCAGGCAATTACCGGCTTACGAAATATCAAGAATTCTAAAGAAACAATATCTCATTGTGTTAATATTCATACAGTTGAAAATGAAGGAGACCAATTATTGCGTAAGGCAATGACTTCACTTTTTGAGCGCGAGAAGAATAATCCTATTAATGTCATTAAATGGAAAGAAATCTATGAAGATTTGGAAACTGCCATTGATTACTGCGAAGATGTGGCTAATGTTATTGAGGGGGTTATCCTAAAATATGCCTGATATCTCAATCGGATTAATTATAGTCATGCTCCTTATTCTCTGGGCAGAGTTTGTCAACGGCTGGACCGATGCGCCCAATGCTATGGCTACTGTAGTATCAACCCGTGTACTCTCGCCAGTTCAGGCTTTATTTATGACCGTGATTTTGAACCTGATGGGAGTTCTGCTGGCTGGCACGGCCGTGGCAATGACCATAGGCAAAGGCATCGTTGATCCCTCGGTGATTAACCTGACCACCATCGGATCAGCCATGCTGGGTATTATTATATTCTCCACCGTTGCTTGGTATTTCGGATTGCCTACCAGTGAATCGCATGCCTTGGTTGCCGGGCTTGCCGGCGCGGGCATAGCCAAGACAGGTGTATCAGTTCTTCTCTGGGCTGGCTGGAAAAAGGTCCTAATTGGACTGGCATTTTCCACCTTCCTCGGATTTATCGGAGCATTTATTCTTATGTCCCTGATTTACCTGCTTTTTGCCAGAATCAAGCGGGGCGCCGGCGTAAATATATTCAGTAAAGCCCAGATTTTCTCTTCTGCCTTTATGGCTTTCAGCCACGGCACTAACGACGGCCAAAAATTTATCGGAGTGTTCGCGCTGGCTCTAGCCTTGGGTGGTGTGATTCCAATGGATGTATTCAAAAGCCAGGGATTCCATGTTCCTATTTGGATTATCATTCTATGTGCCATGACAATGGCTATCGGCACTGCCTTCGGAGGCTGGAAAATTATGAAGACGATGGGATTCAAGATAACCAGGTTGGAGCCGGTGAATGGCTTTGCGGCTGAGACTGCTGCAGCTGTGACCATTGAAATAGCCTCGCGTCTGGGTATACCCCTTTCCACCACCCATACCATCAATACGGCAATAATGGGCGTGGGTGCTACTAAACGTCTATCCTCAGTCCGCTGGGGCGTCTCCGGTCAGATGGTCTTTGCCTGGATTCTTACCTTCCCCTGTTGCGGATTGATTGCCTATCTGACTACTAAAATCGTAATGCTCTTTTCTTAATATTAACTATACGGAAAGGAGGTGATTTGTAGAGAGCTACGAGAAGTTCGTAGAGGGCGACAACTCGTTCGTAGAGAGCGACAAGGGATTCGTAGAGGGCAACGACCGGTTTGTAGAAGGCAACGATGTTTCGTAGAGGGCAACGACCGGTTCGTAGAAAGCAACGACCGGTTCGTAGAGAGCGACGACTGGTTCGTAGAGGGCAACGACTAGTTCGTAGAAGGCAACGACCGGTTCGTAGATGACAACAACGGTTCGTAGAGGGCAACGACCGGTTCGTAGAGAGCAACGACCGGTTTGTTTCAGGCACCGGATAATTTGCATAACAACTGTAACTGTAATAACTTATGGTAAAGTAGGAGGTGAAATATGGCAAGAGATTATATACCAAGGGTGGACGCCCAGTTTGACGAATGGCTTCGTAATTTCAGCACTAATATCAGTGTGATTGCGACTCCGCTGGGGATTGCCCCGGCTTTGATTACCGCAGTAACCGATGCCTATGATGATTGGCTGATTGGTTATGTGGCGCTCCAGACGGCACAAAATACCGCCCAATCAGCCGCAGAAAACAAGGATGAATTGCGTGATGCTGCTAAAGATGCGGTCAGGGCTGTGGCAGGGATGCTCCAGAAACATCCGGGGATGACCGACGCAAACCGCGAAATTCTGGCAATTACCGTGCCGGATAGGGAACCGACCCCGATTCCGCCGGACTATGTGCTGAATCTGGCGCCACCTAACCTGATTCTGGACTGGAAACAGCGCGGACAGGTGACGGTTCATTTCGGCGTTAACCCGTCCAATGAGAAACGCAATGCCAAGCCGGCTGACATTGCCGGTGCAAGAATCTCGTATCGGATAGAAAGCGGGCCGTGGACATTCGTGGCGGATGACACCAACAGCCCCTATTTACACAATCTGGCAATAACCGAGCCGACTAATGTGGAATACCGGGCGCAGTGGTTTGATAAGAAGATACGCACGGGTCCGTTCAGCGAAACCGCCAAATGCACGGTCAGTCCATAGTTAAAACGAATAGATAAATCCCCCTTCATCCCCCTTTATCAAAGGGGGAGAAGAGGGGGATTTGAAAGGTATATTATGTCATTATTACCGAATGAGGTAAAGACCGAGCATATTGCTAACGGCGCGGTGACAGCGCCTAAAATAGGCGAGTTGCAGGTTTCAAGTTCTAAGTTACAGGTTGCAAGTGTAACTACCGAAAAGATTGCTAATGGAGCGGTGACCCGTGATAAAATCGGCGAGAAACAGGTAAGCAGTTCCCGGTTAAAGGATGCATGTGTCACAACTGAGAAAATCGCCACCGGCGCAGTAACAACACTGAAGATTGCCCCTGGAGCGGTTAGCGGTGAGCGACTAGCGAATGGCGCAATTAGCACCGCTCACCTACAACCGAATACCGTTATCACCGAGAAGATAATCAATGGCGCAGTAACGACCGAGAAGATTGCCACCAGCGCAGTAACGAGTGCGAAGATTGCATCTGGGGCAGTTAGCAGTGCTCGGTTAGCGAATGGTGCGGTTACAACGGAGAAGATAGCCAATGGCTCGGTAACTCCGGCGAAATTGTCTTTTGTTCCGCCGTCTATTGTCCGCCCGATAACGCCACCGGTTGCGACTGATGAGATTGCCGATGCTTCAATAATCGCTCAGAAGATTGCATCCAGCGCAGTTACTGCTGCTAAACTTGCCACGAACGCAGTAGAGACCGCCAAGATTAGTAACGGTGCAGTAACACCGGAGAAATTGTCTTTTGTTCCGGGTGGAGCGGTGAGGCCGTTAGTCCCTCCTGTTGCAACAGGTGAAATTGCCGATGGCGCGGTATCGAAAACTAAATTAAGTTATAAGATTGTCAGCATCACAATTCCAGCATTACAAGTAGGCGGGTTATATCCGCCTTTGGGAGACCCGGATTTGAATGGCGGTGTGATTTTAGGTTACTCTATTCCCACGAATCAAGACCAGTTAATCAGGCAACTATTCCTGTTACCTGGGTTACCGCAAGGCACAGGTGTTTCAATCTTACTAAACCAGCCGGCTATAGCGGATAATACATTTGATGTGGTCGTGTTGAGGGGATAAGCCACAGAGACACAGAGTACACAGAGAAAGCCTGCTGGTATATAACAGCTACATCGGCTGTTCTGACTTTTCAGTTCTGGCAAATGGCAGGTATCGGTAATAGATTTCCAGCGACAGTGCGCCAAGTGCTGTGGTGTAAACCCTGCTTTTAGACCATTTCTCAATCCGGGCAGACCAACTGCCGTGTTCACAGCCTTCTTTGACGGCTGCATTACCCAGGAAATTTGTCATCTGGCTATTCCAGTTTTCCCAGTAGCGTCCGCCCATCTGGAACATCGCCAGAGAGGTCTGGTAGATATGATAGAAATCCTGTGTCTCGCCCTGGTAAGAGTCATCCTTAAGGACGATTTCCGCTCCCTTTTGTAAAATGGGCGAATCATTACGCCAGCCCAGAAGCATCTTGCAGATAATGCCGATAGAAGTAATGGCAGTAGAGCCGGTTCCTTTTTTGTTATAACCGACCCGGGCAGTTTCTAAATTAGTCATATCATCCAGCCATTTGGATGCGTCAACGAAATCGTTGCGGTTTATGTCCAGACCTGAAACCTTGCCTGATTTCAGTGCAAAGACCTGCCAGCCGACAACAGAGGTATCGTTATCGCTGCAATTAGGCGTATAACGCCAGCCCTTGCCCGGGTTCTTGGCATAATTGATAAAGCTCATCGCCTTCTGCGCCGGGACTTTCAGCGTTTCGTCGCCGGTCATGCCGTATGCCTCGGATATCGCCAGTGTTGCCATCGCCTGTTCAAACATATTGACCTTGTTGCCGACACCGCCTGTGACTGGATTGCGGAAACTGCCGTCGCCGTTCTGATTGGAAACCAGCCAGTGCAGTCCGCGTTCTACAGTAGGTTTATATTTTCCGCCGGCCGGTAATCCGACTTTCTGGCCCGGCATATGAGTATGTCCGGCTCCGAGGAATGCCAGTAATGCCAAGCCTGTTACGGCTACGTCATAATCACCTTTAATCTCGGTGGTATCGTCTGTTTTATCGGATGCAGTCTTCTTCTTGTCGGATGCAGTTTTTTCCTTGCTGCCCTGTGCCTGAGGCAGACCCACCTCCGGCGGGTTACCCTGTGCCGGAGATATATCTGCCCCTGGCGGACTGGAATGGCAGTGTTTAACATAGCCGTTATAGTCCCAGAATCCTTCTTTTTCCTGGTGACGCTGCAGCCAGTTAAGGGCGTCTTCCACCAGTTTCAGGACGCGGCTGTCACCGTTGGCAAATGCGGCTACTGAGAGCGTTTTACCTTCCTCAGAACGGCCTGCGAAATAGGATTTGGTCGGGTCGTCGGGATTTCTGTCCAGGATTGTCTTGTCTTTGAACGCATCAAATTCATCCTGCGCTTTTTTCTGTTTAATGGCTTTGGCTTTTTTTTCAGGGCTCGGTTTTGTTTCCGGTTTTTCCGTCCCTGTAATCACTTCTTTGGTTTTTATATTTTCGCTCATGGTTTTTTTATTCTTGTGCCACCACTCCTGCCAGTCTTTGGGTTCTGCAGAGGTCAGTTCAGCCTGAGTAATGAGATTTAGTGATTCTGCTATTTTTTCACGATTGTCTTTATTCGGTTCATGGCTTAAAAGACTCACTAATTGTTCGATAGATTCCTTGTCTCTTTTATTGGTGAGAGTGACCAGATTCGCCAGTGATTCAGCGGCATTATTGCGGACATTAGGAAATACGCTTTTGAAATTGGCTTTAAGGAATTCCCGGGTTTTTACCGGGTCGATAGCCAGGGCTGCTTCAAGGGCATAGAAACGGAGTGACTGCATATCGTAGATGACGGTGCCGGTCATAAGTAGTTTGAGCGATTCGGCATCGCCTATTTTCTTTAGGGCGCGCAGCGCTTCCACACAGATATCAACACTTTCGTCATTGAGCGCTCTGGCAAGTGCCGTGATTACCTTGGGGTCTTTTAACTCGCCCAGTTTTTTTACCGCCTCCACTTTGACCCACAGGTCTTGCGAAGTCTCCAGTTTATGAATCAGTTTATAAATCCATATTTCCTTTTCGCGGGGAGTTTGTTCCTCTTTCCCGCCTGACTGGGTGTCCAGTCGGGCAGGTGTTTTTTCTTTGGTCTCGCTCTGTACCGGTGTAGCTTTCTCCTGCTTTGGCGTTTCCTTACCGACCGGAACTGCCCGGACAATACCGAACCCCAATGCTATCACGATGGCTATTATAATAAATCCGCTGATACCTTTCAGTATGTTAATCATAAACTACTCCTTTTTTTAAGGTATAGGAAAGTATACCCTACGGGCACAGGTAAAAATTAGCCACAGAGTTCACAGAGCAATACGATATGTCTATAAAGAGACCAAGAATACAAGAAAGGATTAATCTTGGTCTAATGGATTCCTTATAAAATATCGTCAATTATCTGTGTCAATCTGTGTTTGTCTGTGGTTACGAAGTTTTCTTGCTTCGTCTAATTAATTATTATAATCAAAAAACAGTCTGTGTCAAGGAAAACCTTGTAAAAGCCACCGCTAACGGGGCGAGGTTCACTGAAGCAGTTCCGTCAGGGACCGCCATAGCACTGATTAGAACTTTACAAGGACATCTCAGATATCCCTGAGTCTAAACCGTTCAGCCCTAGGGATGAACCCTTCGTTCCTCAGTACAAGCCATTCGTTCTTGAGTACCAGCGTTCGTTCTTCAGTACAAGCCGGTCGTTCCTTGGAACAGTCCAATTGTTCCTTGGTACAACTCAGTCGTTCTTCAGTACAAACCCTTCGTCCCTCAGTACAAACCGTTCGTTCTTTGGAACAGCCCAATTATTCCTTGGTACAACTCAGCTGTTCTTGAGTACAAACCCTTCGTCCCTTGGAACAAGCCAGTCATCCCTTGGGATACTTATTCATCCTTTGTTGATTAATTTCCCGTTAGTTTTTGGGTATTTTTGGCTTGTTCAGATGTGTGTCGCAGGTACACCGATATCATTTACTTAGAACGAGAATGATTAATGCGTTTGTTGCAGTCCTTAATCCCTCGATCCACATCCTCACGCTCACGTGCATCTGGTGACGCCAATTCCAGATATTTGGTATAGTAGAAAATTGCCTTGGAAGGGTTATCGAATCTATCGTGATAAATAACTCCCATATAAAGATAAGCTAAGGCATCTTTGGGATTAATAGCCAATGCTATTTTACACGCCCACAAAGAATCTTTATCTCTCAGTGGTTCCGTTGGTTTAGGGTCAGTGATTATCTCTTTATCATCAAGTTCTCCGAGTGCATCACCAGCTGCCTGGCGTACCTCCCAAGCTTCATCATCCAGTAGTTTTATTAGTTCCGGGATTGATTCTCTGGCGTCAAATCTGCCGAGTGAACGAGCGGCGGATGCGCGGAAGACGGACGCGACGGGCGGCGCGAGCTTTCCAGTTTTCAGCAGTTTTATTAGTTCAGTGATTGCTACATCTTTGGCGCCAAGGTCGCCGAGGGCGCAAGCGGCAGACAGTAGCACTGAAATACTTTCATCATTCAGTAGTTTTGTTATTTCAGGGATTGCTACATCTCTGACGCCGAGGTTGTCGAGAGCACAAGCGGCAGTCAGACGCACTTGACCACTTTCATCATTCAGCAGATTTGTTAATTCAGGGATTGCCTCTTTGGCGCCAAGTTTGCTGAGAGTTTGAACAGCAGCCACACGCATTTCCTCATATTTATGATTCAGCAGATTCATTAATTTAGGAATTGCCTCTTTGGCGCCGAGTTCACCAAGAACTCTTGTGGCTGTAAGGCCTTCGCGTTCATCATCCAGAAGGTTTATTATTTTAGGGATTGCCTCTTTGGCGCCAAGCCCACCAAGGGTTACCATGGCCATATAGCATTTGTCTTCATCATCCAGAAGGTTTATTAATTCAGGGATTGCTTCTTTAGCGTCAAGTGCGCGAATCATAACACACGCCCCAATGAATAGTGGTGATTGTGCCTTTGCTTCTTTTAATTGGCGAATGAATTCTTTAATCTTCACTGGTCGTTCGGAATCAGGAACAGTCTGCCGGAGCCGTTCGGCAAGTTCAGAGTAGTTCTTATCTTTTGCAGTGGTATAACTGCAGGATGAACCAGATGCTATTGTTTGATTAGATAAATCAGATGTTATTACAATGTTTTTGGGGATATTGGTTTGATTAGAATCCCTCTTATCTGTAACATGTTTTTCTATAGTATGTTTGTCTTGCTTAGAAGGAGGCGAAACCAAAGAGTCAGGATGATAACACTTGATAATAAAATAGCCTGCCACTACTATAAAGATTATCAAAATAGACAAGATAATAAAAGACTTCATATCATCCTTTACCTCATTCGATTTCACCGCCAGATTAAACAAGATATTCTTGTTTTGTCGGTCATTCTGCAAGATGTATCATAATTTTTTTACCACATATCACTTTGCCTTTGCCTGTTTTCTCATCTATTGTTTTCCCATCTATAATCTCTATCTTAATATAAATCAAATCACATACTTCTCCTTCTGAGAAGTCGGTTAGTAGCAAACCGCTTATCTTTGAGTCCGATGGATCCTTATCACTTAATCCAGTTGTTCTCCGCGGCGGTGGTCCTGGATTATAAAATCCAAATCTAAGTGGACCTGTACTCTGTGCAGAAAAAGTCGCTGAGATTGAACTGTTTTGAGGTCATATGGCATTGATACCAATACGTGTTCCAGGTGGCATTGGACCCTCCCACTAATATAAGTCGGGAATTTTTTTAATCATAGGTGTAGGAGTACCACCGCATATCATCATCAGCGGTGAACCAGACACCATCTGGCCCTGCATCACAATACTCAACATCTCGTGTCAGTCTCCCTTGGGCATCATAGGTGTAGAAAAAGTATCCACTAGGCAACAGGTCATCTGGAGTGAAGACCCCATCTGGCCCGGCACCATGATACAAAACCTTTCGTGTCAGGTTCCCCTCGGCATCATAGGTGTAGGAATCGTAGCCACATATCACAGCAGTTGCAATGAAACATCTCCCATCTATCCCGTCATTGGCATAGCTAGACTCTCGTGTCAGTTTCCCCTGGGCATCATAGGTGTAGGAATTGTAGTAAACCCCCTCATCATCTGCGGTGAACCAAATCCCATCTGCCCCTGCATAAGCATAGCTAACATCTCGTGTCAGTTTCCCCTGGACATCATAGGTGTAGAAATCGTAATAACCCACATCATCAGCGGTGAACCGGACCCCATCTGGCCCTGCAGCATAATACCAAACCATTCGTGTTGGTTTACCGGAAAGCGGTCCCTCTCGGGACTTCTTCACTGAGCCTTGCCCCGTTAGGGGTGCGATACTTCTGCTGTCGTCCTTGTCTTTTTTGTCAGAGAGATTACCGCAGTCCGTGAGCATTACGCATATCAACAGGATAAGCATTAACCATTTTATTCTTATCTTTATCATAATCAACCTCGTTTACTTTCCTGCCCGCCTGACCGGGTCCAGTCGGGCAGGTTATTGCGATGAGCCCCCCGAATTCACTCGAATTGCCGATATCATTTACTTAGAACGAGAATGATTAAAGTGTTTGTGGTAGTCCTTAATCCATCGTTCCACATCCTTACGCTCACATGCATCTGGTGGCGCCAATTCCAGATATTCGGTATAGTAGAAAAGTGCCTTGGAAAGGTTATCTAACCTCCCCTCATAAATGCACCCCATATTAAGATAAGCTGAGGCGTCTTTGGGATTAATAGATAATGCTATTTTATACGCCCACAAAGAATCATCATCTATCGGCTGATTTGTTGATTCAAGGATTGGCTCTATGTCATCAAGTTGACCGAGTGCATCACCGGCTGCCCGGCGTACATCACCACGTTCGTCACCCAGTAGTTTTATTAGTTCAGGAATTGCTTCTCTGGCGTTAAGTCTACCGAGCGCACGAGCAGCGGATATGTACAAAGAGGAAGATATATCTCCAGTTGTTTTCAGCAGTTTTATTAGTTCAGGAATTGCTACATCTTTGGCGCCGAGGTCGCCGAGGGCACAAGCGGCAGACAGACGTACTGAAATACTTTTATCATTCAGCAGTTTTATTAATTCAGGGATTGTTACTTCCTTGACGCCGAGGTCGCCGAGAACACAAGCGGCAACCAGGCGCACTTGACCACTTTCATCATTCAGCAGGTTCATTATTTCAGGAATTGCTTCTTTGGCACCGAGGGTGCTGAGACTTTGAGCAGCAGCCGCTCGTATTTCCGCATATTTATCATTCAGTAAAGTCATTATTTTAGGAATTGCCTCTCTGGCGCCAAGCCGGACAAGGGTTTGCAGGGCTGTAAGGCCTTCGTGTTCATCATCCAGAAGGTTCATTATTTTAGGAATTGCTTCTCTAGCGCCGAGCCCGCCAAGGGTTACCATAGCCATATAGCATTTGCCTTCATCATCCAGAAGGTTTATTAATTCAGGGATTGCTTCTTTAGCGTCAAGTGCAACAATCGTAACACACGCCCCAATGAATGATGGTGATTTTGCCTTTTCTTCCTTTAATCGGCGAATGCATTCTTTAATCTTTGCCGGTCGTTCGGAAGCGGGAACAGTCTGCCGGATCCGAGTGGGAAGATCATCAAAGTAATTATCTTCTACAGAGGTAGAATCTTTTGCCGTAGTATAACTGCAGGATGAACCAGATGCTGTTGTTCGGTCAGATAAATCAGATGTTATTACAATGTTTTTTGGGATATTGGTTTGATTAGAATCCCTCTTATCTGCAACATGCTTTTCTATAGTATGTTTGTCTTGCTCAAAAGGAGGCGAAATCAAAGAGTCAGGATGATAACACTTGATAATAAAATAGCCTGCCACTGCTATAAAAATTATCAAAATAAACAAGATAATAAAAGACTTCATCTCATCCTCTACCTCATTCCATTTCACAGCCAGATTAACCAAGATATTATTGTTTTGTCGGTTATTCTGCAAGATGTATCATAATCTTTTTACCGCATATTGGTTTTTTTGTTTCTGCATCTGTAATCTCAAACTTAATATAAATTAAATTACATACTTCTCCTAATGAGAAGTCAGTTAGTACCAAATCGCTTATCCCCGAGTTCGATTTGTCTTTATCAACAAGTCCAGTTCTTATCCGGTGCGGTGGTTCTGGATCATAAAATCTAAATGTAGCCGGAGGAGGATGTGAATGCTGTACATTGAAAGTCCCTGCGATTGAACTGCCGGCAGGTCCTTTAGCCTTGAAACCAATAGAGCCTGTGTACTTCCAGTCTTTTTTAGAGAGTTCAATTGTCCCAGTAATTGGATCTGGAACATGTTTCTGACCATCTATACTACTGATTTCAACATCACAAGAGTATCCTTCAGGACAGGTATCCGTCCTACTAACTGCCTGAGACATTCTATTTATAGTCCATTCACCTATCGTATCCATGACCGAATTGAGATGGGGTGACATTGGTGTATATATATTAATAAGAGCCTTGCCGGTTCTGCTAATCTCCTCTATCTTCTGCTTAAGTGTTGCTTTTTGACTGTCGGTCAAACTTTCATTTTGGTCTATTTTATTATTGGCATCTTTGGCTGCATTATCTATTGCTTTCTTATGTGTGGTTTGAGGCGTCTCACCAGCGGCTGACATAGTTGAATAAATTAAATCGCCTACATAGTCATAGAGTCCCTCGCCAGATTGTTGGTCAATTCCTTGACCCAATGCTGGCCATATGTGATTCTGTACCATTTCCAATATAGCAATTGCTGTACCCATATCGCCAATATTATAGAAGTTCTGAGCATCGTTAAGGTTCACAATGAGGAAAGTATAAAGTGCTGCATCTGTAATCAAGTTCGCTTGATATAAATTGTTAACATTTGAAATAGCATATGCAATTGTAAGAGGTAATGTTGTTACTGATGTGGTAGCGAAATCCTGACTTAGACCAGCACGATTAACTGCTGTAACCCTATAATAGTAAGTGGTATTTGGTTGAAGAGTAGTATCACTAAACTCAGATAAACCGGCAGTACATCCTCCAATACCTTCATAGTTTATTCCATCAGTGGAGCGTTCTATTCCAACCCCAACATTATAGTTGTTACATACATTAACCCACTTGAGGTCTATTTGTTTGTAAGAAACAGTTGTTGCGGTAAGATTTATCGGCGCAACAGGTAGTGTAGCAACAAAACTCTCATTAGAATATTCACTATGACCATTAACATTATATGCCTTAACCCGATATCCATAGTAGGCTCCTGATATAAGGTTACAATCAGAATATGAGATGATATTCGGACCAACTACAGCAACCTGCATATAGTCAGTCCATTCCCATGTTGTTTCAGTTTCTAACTCATTTATACGCTCTATTATAAATCCCTGTTCGTTATCTGAATTGTCAGTCCATTGAAGATGTATGCAATTGTTGGACATTGTTGTCGCGATTAAATTAGTTGGTGCATTTGGTGGTGGGACTGCGGTGGTAAATGTTAGATTATTTCCATTAGTCGTGCCTCCTGAATTGATTGCCACCACCCTGAAATTATATAGTGTAGTTCCTGATAATCCGCTTATATCTCCCTGCACCGGAACATAACTTGTCCCGCTGTCTATGGACTGTGAAGCTGTGGTATTCCCATATGAAGCAGTTGTCCCCCACTGAAAATAAGCCGTGGTGATAGAACCCTTAGGATTGACCCTGCCATTTAATCTGGCTGAATTATAAGTAATATTATCAGCCGCATAAGTAGTGCATGTTGGTGGTATTCCATGAGTAGTAAAGGTCAGATTATTCCCATATGTTATTCCATTAGCATTGATTCCGACCACCCTGAAATTATATAATGTATTTAATGATAATCCTGCTATGGCAGCAGATACATTGACAGGAGTTCTGCCAAAGATGAATTGATAACCGGCATTGATGCCATATAACATAGTTTTACCGTAATTGAAATAGACAATTGCGAAAGGACCATTAGGATTGACAGAACCATTTAATTTAGCTGAGTTATGAGTAATATTTGTAGCAGGATTAGTGGTGCAGGTCGGTGGTAGTCCGGCAGTAATAAAGGGCAGATTATTTCCATAGGTTGTTCCATTAGTATTTGTTCCAATCACTCTGAAGTTATACCGTGTGCTGGCTGATAATCCGTTTATATTAGCCGTAACCGCAACATAACTTGTCCCGCTACCGATGGACTGTGAAGATGTGGCATTCCCATACGAAGCAGTCGTACCCCATTGAAAATAAGTCGTGGTAATAGAATCCCTGGGATTGACCATGCCGTTTAATTTAGCTGAGTTATAAGTGATATTGGTAGCAGGAGTAGTGATGCAGGTCGGTGGTATTCCAGTAGTAGTAAAGGTCAGATTATTCCCATATGTTGTTCCGGCAGAATTGGTCCCAACCAACCGGAAATTATATAGTGTATTAAATGATAATCCGTTTATGGCAGCAGAAACATTGACAGGAGTCGTGCCAAAGATGAATTGATAACCGGCATTGATACCATATGACATAGTTTTGCCGTAATTGAAATAGGCAAGTGTAGCAATGCCATTAGAATTAACAGAACCATTTAATTTAGCTGAGTAATGAGTAACATTTGTAGCAGGATTAGTAGTGCAGGTCGGTGGTAGTCCTCTGGTAGTAAAGGTCAGATTATTACCATATCTTGTTCCATTAGCATTGATTCCAACAATTCTGAAGTTATATCTGGTACTAGCTGATAATCCGCTTATATCTGTATTAACCGGGACATGATTTGTCCCGTTACCGATGGACTGTGAAGTTGTGGTATTCCCATATGAAGCAGTCATACCCCACTGGAAATAAGCCGTAGTGATAGAACCATTAGGATTGACCATGCCATTTAATTTAGCTGAATTAGAATTTATATTGGTAGCAGGATGAGTGATGCAGGTCGGTGGTAACCTAACAGCATTAAAGGTTAAGTTACTCCCATAGGTTATTTCGGTAGTAAAGATAGTAAGACAACCAATAAACAATATACCAATGATGACCTTTAACACCCCGCTTTTGGTGATGTTTGCTTTTAGCGATAATATCTTTTTCATACTTATATTTCCTTTCTTATAATTTTAAAGTTAATAGAATAATAATTTCTTATCTTTATATCTAATGAGGCAGACTACCAGCCTATTAAATATTGTCAAGTTATTTATATATTATTTTCAGTCACAGATTAAATCACCGTTTGAACAGATTTGTCGGGTTGGATTCGGGTAGGTGGAATAGGTCGGATGCAGTCTTTTTCTTGCTACTCCCGACAAAGTCTGTCGGGATCCCGTTGTCGCCTCTTGGATAGCCCATCGGGACCTGTGCCTGCCCGCCCTCGGCTTCGCCTCGGCGAGGCCGGGGAGGCAGACCCGCCTCCGGCGGGGAAGTAATCATTCAATGCCTTGACAGACAGGGTTTTATTTTTCTGCGATTTAATAAGTTTGATAGCCGATACGGCGGCGCGGGCAGCTGCAATGTTGCTGATAAATGGTATGCCTAATTCAATGGCTAACCGTCTCATCCGATAGCCATCCCGGCGCGGACCTGAGCCTTCGGTCGGGGTGTTAATTATTAATCGTATTTTACCTTCACGCATCAGACTCAGGGCATTGGGTGATTGTCTTTCCGAGATACGGTAAATAGTTTCAACCGGAATCTGATTAATTGAAAGATACTTGGCTGTGCCTGCAGTTGCTCTGATTGTCAAGCCGCTTTCAATTAATTTACGGGCAATTGGAATAATATTATCTTTGTCTTCATTACGCACCGTAATATAGACACTTCCTTCTATAGGCAATGTATTGCCTGAAGCCAGAGCCGCTTTATAATATGCTTCGGCAAAGGTATCGGCAATTCCCATTACTTCACCGGTGGATTTCATCTCGGGTCCTAAAATCGGGTCGACACCGACTAATTTCTGGAAAGGGAAGACAGGCGCCTTGATAGAGATATGAGAAATATCAGGTTCTTTGTCTAATGCCGGTAGTCCGAAATCAGAAAGACTAACCGGTTTTTTCATCAGGGGCGAGAGCATCAAGGCGGTGGCAATCTTGGCAATCGGTATCCCGATACTTTTCGAAACATAAGGGACTGTGCGGCTGGCCCGGGGATTGGCTTCAATGATATAAACCTCGTCATCCTTGACAGCAAGCTGGATATTAATCAGGCCGATGCAATTCAGCGCCAATGTTATTTCTCTGGTAACCCGTCTTATCTCTTTCATGATATTTTTCGAGAGTGTTTGCGGAGGTATAACACAGATGGCATCGCCTGAATGAACTCCGGCTTCTTCGATATGCTCCATAATGCCGGCAATGAATACCGATTTGCCGTCAGAAACGGCATCAACGTCTATTTCAATGGCGTTATTGAGATATTTGTCCACGAGCACAGGATGTTCGTTGGAGACTTTGATAGCGGATGTGATATAGAATTCCAACTCTTTTTCATTATGGACGATTTCCATACCCTTACCGCCGAGGACATAACTGGGACGCACCAAAACCGGATAGCCGATTCGGGCTGATTTTTCCCTGACTTCTTCGAAGGAGAATCCGGTGCTGCCCTGCGGACGTTTGATATTAAGCCGTGAAAGGAGTGCGTCAAACTTCTCGCGGTCAGATGCCATATCCACGAATTCTGGTTGTGTCCCGAGGAATTTGGTCTTGAGATTCTTGTTCCTGGCAATCGCCTTTTGCAGTGGAATAGCCAGATTGATTGCGGTCTGGCCTCCGAACTGGATTATTATTCCGTCCGGGTTTTCCGCTTCAATTATATTCATCACATCCTCAAAGGTGATTGGCTCAAAATAGAGTCGGTCAGAGATATCGTAATCAGTTGAGACGGTCTCTGGGTTGTTATTGACCATAATTGCTTCAAATCCGTGTTGCCGAATCGCCATAGCTCCCTGAACACTGGCATAATCAAATTCTATGCCCTGACCGATACGAATCGGGCCTGAGCCGATGACAAGGACTTTGCCGAGTGCGCCCGCCTGCTGGCGAGACAGGGAGTTTGGAGTTCGGAGTTCGGATTTAGCCGTCCCGGTGGTATAAGTGGAATAGTAATACGGTGTTTTTGCCTCAAATTCAGCGGCGCAGGTATCTACCATCTTGTAGTCTACTTTGATACCGCATTCTTGAACTTTTTGCCTGACTTTTTCAGCAGGTGTCTGACCCAACGGATCATTTTGTCCCGACGAATTCTGTCGGGGTCTGTCTTTGGCGCAGGGTTGTCCTGAATAAGTCTCTTCCGATAGGATATGGGCGAGGTATTCATCTGAGAATCCCATCTGCTTGGCTTTAATCAGCGTCTCTTTATCAATAGTCTCCAATGAATACTTGCGGATATTTCTTTCCAAGTCCATGATATTCTTTATCTTCTGCAGGAAGAACGGGTTCCACTTGGTCAGGTCAGCGATGGTGGTGAGGTGGTAACCCTGCCAGAATGCCTCGGCAATGGCATAGAGTCGCATATCAGATGGTTCAACCAATTCGCTGACTATGCCTGCAGGTGAACTGTTCTGGGGCGGCTCAAATGCAATCTGGTGCGTGTCAAGGCTGCGAATCGCTTTGAATAAAGATTCTTCGATATTCCTGCCTATAGCCATTACTTCACCGGTGGATTTCATTTGGGTACCGATTCGTTTATCAGCCATACGGAATTTATCAAATGGCCAGCGAGGTATTTTTAAAACGACATAATCCAATACCGGTTCAAAGAAGGCATATGTTTTGCCGGTAATCGGATTGGGTATTTCATCAAGAGTCAAACCGATGGCTATCTTGGCAGAGACTTTGGCAATAGGATATCCGGTGGCTTTAGAGGCAAGTGCTGAAGAACGGGAGACACGTGGGTTGACCTCAATTATCCGATAATCACCGGTTGCACGATTCAGGGCGAACTGGATATTGCAACCGCCTTCTATGCCGAGCGCCCGAATGATTTTCAAACTTGCATTGCGTAGTTTCTGGTGTTCAGGGTCATTTAAGGTCTGCGCCGGCGCAATCACGATGCTTTCACCGGTATGTATTCCCATCGGGTCAAGATTTTCCATATTGCAGATAATGACGCAATTATCAGCACTATCACGCATTACTTCATATTCAAATTCAGCCCATCCCGAAACGCATTCTTCTACCAAAACCTGTCTGATACGGGAATAAGACAAACCTCTATTAACAATCTCGGATAATTCTTCATCGTTATGGGCAATACCGCTTCCGGTGCCGCCTAAAGTATAAGCCGGCCTGATTATGACCGGCAGGCTCCCTATTTTATTAACCGCTTCTTTTACTTCAGGAAAACTACTGCAGGAAAAACTCTTGGGTATAGGTTCATTAAGTTTATTCATTAATGAACGGAAAAGTTCACGGTCTTCAGCCAGTGCTATGGCTTTAACTGAAGTTCCTAACAGTTGGATATTATATTTATTGAGAATTCCTTTTTCGGATAATTCAGAGCATAGGTTCAAAGCCGTTTGCCCGCCCATTCCGGCAAGTATTCCATCAGGTTTTTCTGCGGCAATAATCTTTTCTATGGTATCAACGGTAAGAGGTTCGATATAGATTCGGTCAGCCATTTCCAAATCGGTTTGAATGGTGGCGGGGTTGGAATTGAGCAGGATAACCCAGCATCCTTCATCCCTTAAGGAACGGCAGGCTTGCGAACCTGAATAATCAAATTCAGCGGCTTGACCGATAATAATCGGGCCCGCGCCGATAATCATTACTTTATTTATGTCTTTTCTTTTAGGCATTGGATGTTAATAAACACGAATCACACGAATAAAGGCGAATTACACGAATTAAAACCCTTATAAAACTGGTAGTATTCGTATTATTCGTTTCCATTCGTGCTATTCGTGTTCCTTTTTCTTATTATCTTCTGATATTCTGGCATACTGTTTAGTGTCTACTTTTTACTTCCTCCAAGAATTTATCAAAGAAGTTATTGCTATCGTGTGGACCTGGTGACGCTTCAGGATGATACTGAACCGAATAAACAGGAAGAGTCCGGTGGCGCATTGCTTCTACTGTTCTATCGTTAATATTAATCTCGGTAATTTCTATTTCCGGCGGACAGGATTCAGCCGCAACCGCAAACCCGTGGTTCTGGGAAGTAACATATAATTTATTAGTCTGCAGATTCTTAACGGGCTGGTTTACCCCGCGATGTCCGAATTTAAGTTTGTATGTCCTGGCACCGAAGACAAGACTTAGAATCTGATGCCCTAAACAAATGCCCCAGACAGGGTATTTGGTTATTATCTTTTTTATAGTATTAACTGTGAATCTCTTAATATCAGGATGAGCAGGGTCGCCCGGACCATTAGAAATTATGACACCATTGGGTTTTAAGGATTCTATTTCCGTAGCGTTTACATTATAAGGGAAACAATAAACCTCGCAATTGCGTTTCAATAATTCCCTGATGATACTTCTTTTCACCCCACAGTCAATGAGTGCTATTTTTAATCTTCCATTCCTTTTAGCATCAGGTAATTTTACTATGGGTTTTAATGATGTGACTTCAGCTACCAAATTCGTCGTGTCAGGAGACGGTTTGGTACGCACTTCATTAAGTAATTTATTTATATCAATAGATTCTTCGGTTTCGCAGACAGCGAGAATAGATTTTATTGTGCCGTGTTTCCTGATTTTCATTGTTAATTCACGGGTATCAATATTACTGATACCGGGAATTCCCTGCGTCTTTAAGAATTCATCTATAGTTGAATCATTATTATTATATTGATAGGGGATTTGACAATATTCTGAAACTGCAAAACCTTCAGCTTGGATTTTATCCGATTGCCATAGATAAGTTGATGAATCAGTGGCACAGCCGTAATTACCAATCAAAGGATAGGTCATCAGGAGGATTTGACCTTTATAAGATGGGTCGGTAAGGTTTTCCTGGTAGCCGGTCATTCCCGTATTGAAAACGAGTTCCCCGAAAACAGTTTTTTGGGCACCAAAACCGATTCCTTTTATAACAGAACCGTCTTCTAATAAGAGAAATGCTTTCAATTTATTTTATACACTCTCATCATCATTTTTCCGCCTTAGGTTTTTTATATTTCTACATTAAATATTAAGAAATACAATAAATAATAATAAATTTATTTTATGTTCCAGATACCCGGAATAATTTCTGAACAATAGGGACACTTGTTGTCTTTCAATACATTTTTTTCTATGCTGTAGCCAATCCGCTTAATCAGTATCTTTTTACAGGAGGGGCAATAAGTTGATTCTGCCGGGTGTGGTGAAACATTGCCGAGATACACGAATTTCAACCCGCATTCACGGGCAATCTGATGGGCGTTCTCCATCGTTTTTAGCGGTGTAATAGGAAGATTGGTGAGTTTATACATCGGCTGGAAACGGGAAAAATGCAGAGGGATACTATCTCCCAAATTATTCTTTATCCATTCGCACATCGCTTTGATTTCTTTAGGATTATCATTAAGTGTCGGGATTATCAAAACTACAATCTCAAACCAAATCCTGGTTTTCTTCAGTGTCAAGAGCGTATCCAAAACCGGTTGTAAATTGCTGTTACAATATTGACGGTAAAATTCTTCAGTAAATGCTTTCAGGTCTATCTTTATTGCACTAAGTTGCTGGCAGAGGGCACGCAATGGTTCCTCATTAATAAAACCATTTGAAACCATTACGCTTTGTAATCCCTGTTGTCGTGCTAATGATGATATATCATAC
>JAZDMB010000036.1:0-51283 GCA_043801445.1 Planctomycetota bacterium | reverse complement strand
GTTACGAGGCGGCATTTCTTGAAGCAGTAGCAAGTTTTTGCTGCTTCCCAGCCCGTTAGAAGCGATACTATACGAGTAGAGTAATATGTCAGTTATAGGTATATATCATCCTATACGGACGCTTCTAACGGGGCAAGGCGTTCTTGACATTCTCCCAATCCTGTAATTTCATTACTACTTCCCTGGCTTTACTATTTTTATAGGCGCCGACAATACCAACCTTTGCCATCATTTCAATAAGTCGTGCGGCGCGAGTATAGCCAATGTTAAGACGGCGTTGAATTAATGAAACAGACCCGCGCTGGGTTTCTAACACAATCCGTGCCGCATCTTCAAACAAATCGTCTTCTTCTAACGTCTCAAAATCACGTTTGTTCTCTAATTCTAACAATTCTATATCATATACCGGAGTCCTCTGTTCTTTAAGGAAATCAACGATATTACGAATCTCTTTATCACTGATAAAAGTGCATTGGGCGCGAATGAGGTCAACTGAAGACGGCGGTAATAAAAGCATATCGCCTTTACCGAGTAATCTTTCAGCGCCGTTACGGTCTAAAATAGTCCGGGAGTCCACTTTGGATGCAACTCTGAAGGCTATTCTGGCCGGCATATTGGATTTTATTAAACCTGTAATGACATCTACGGACGGCCGCTGGGTCGCCATCACCAGATGAATGCCGACCGCTCGTGATTTTTGTGAAATTCTGGTTATTGCCTTTTCCACATCATCAGATGCTGCCATCATCATATCAGCCAATTCATCGATAAGAACCACAATATACGGGAGTTTCAAAGGTACATTAACAGGTTCTTCACCGTCTTCACTTAAACGCTCCCTAATCTTTTTTTCAGTTAATTGGTTATAAGAACTTATCTTTTTCACACCGACTCTTAACAATAGCTCATAACGTTCATCCATTGTCCGGACAAGCCATTGCAAAATGAGAGGAACACGTTTCATATCGGTCACGACCGGCGAAATAAGATGAGGAATATCCTTGAAAACCGATAATTCCACCATCTTAGGGTCAATTAACAAAAGTTTTAATTCCTCAGGAGTGCGTTTCATCAAAAAACTCAAAATAATACTACCGATACAGATAGATTTACCTGAACCGGTTGTTCCGGCAATCAATAAATGGGGCATGTCATCCAAATCGCGAATAATCGGTGTGCCTATCGCATCTTTACCCAAGAATAACGGCAAAACAGATTCGTCATCTCCATCAGTGGTTATTAATTCTTTAAGTCTAACAACACCTTTATAGGCATTAGGAACATCTATACCAACCGTTGATTTCCCCGGTAAAGGTGCCTCTATAGTCACATTAGGCGATTTAAGAGCAATAGAAAGGTCATCAATCATTCCGGCGACTTTATGGACGCTGATACCAGGCGCTAATTCTATTTCATATTTTGTTACAACCGGTCCGCGTTCTACATTCACTACTTTTGCTTCAACCCCAAAATTATGCAGTGTCTCTTCAATCACTTTTATTTTATCTTTGACTTCTTCTGCTCCCTCTGATTGAGATATTTCTTCAGGTTCATCCAATAATTCTAAACCAGGCAATTTAAACTCACCTTTTTGCTGTTTAGTTAATGATTGTTCTGCAACCACCTGTGAAACTGGAAGATTAGATATAGGCGTCTTTTCATCTTCTTGTTCTTTTTCTATATTATCATCACAGCCTGAACGGCCTGGCCTGGCAAGTATAGGCGACAAAGAAGTATCAGCATCGATTATAGGAGAAGTCGTTATTTGTTTATGTTCAAATTGTTGAATCATTTTATCTGTCTTTCGTTTTTGGTCCATTTTATGACGTAAAGAATTAAGATGAGAAATTATCCCGGCAAAAACGACATACATCACACGAAAAATCTTAGAAGCAATATCATAGGCAAGCCAATCCGTTGCTAATATAAGAGAAGTACAGATGATAAAAAGAGTTACAAGATATGCTCCAACAGAACCAAGATTATGATCAGTAAAATTAGAGAGAAGACTACCACTTATGCCTCCCAAAGATCCCATCATCCGTCCGGAAGCAAATCCTGATGGAGTTATTAGACCTGCAAAATTTAAAGATGCTATTATGAATATGATAAGAGCTAATATCTTAAGTGAAATAATAGGAATCTGTTTACGCCGGATAAAAAAAATACCCCATAATCCAATCATCGCAACAATAAGATAAGAAACTATCCCGAAGAGGAAGAATAAATCAGTGGCAAAAAAGTTACCAATCAGCCCTCCCCAATTACTAAAACCAGGTTTTTTCAGATCGCTATAGTGTTGGATGGGATTATCTGTGGTCGTATGACTAACCAAACTAACCATTAAGAATATAGTTAGAATAATTAGGAATACCCCGATTAACGGTTTCTTGGAACGATTCTTTTGAGTATTAGACATATGGTAAAATAAGTTACTGAACTCTTGCGAAACGCCTCCTCTGTCATTCCCGCGAAGGCGGGAATCCAGTAATCACAGGGGGGGGCTGGATTCCCGTTTACACGGGAATGACAATGAAGAAGAATGAGAACTTTCGGTTAATAACTACTATAATAAGTTCGTGAACCTATCATATAAAAATAATAACAGATAACCCAACGATAAGGCAATACCACGCAAAATATGATAGGTGACCACGTTTGACCATTTTTACCAGAAAATTTATAGACAATAAGCTAATCCCTAAACATATGATAAAGCCAACTAATATAGGTATCGGCTGAAATGACACGGAAAGTTTACTAAAATCTTTAAGTTTGAGCAAGGATGCTCCGGTTATTACTGGAACAGCAAGAAGGAATGAAAATTTTATCGCGGCTTGTTTTTCCCAATCATTGAATAAACCAGTTGCCAGAGTTAACCCAGAACGTGAAATACCTGGAATGATCGCAACTGCTTGGGCTATACCCACCCACAAAGCTTGTTTTATGGTAGCCCGTTCTAATGATGAAGGGGTACTCTTCCAGTGTAACTCCGACAACATCATATATAAACCGGTTAACATTAACCCAATACCGACCACCAATGGTTTTGTAAATAATTGCTCTATATAGCCTGACAAGAAAAAGCCTATAAGCCCGGCTGGAATCGTGCCAATAATTACTAACAACAATACTTTAAAATTATTGGTGATTATGTCTATAATCTCATCATAAAAACTAATAAGAATGGCAATAAGAGATGCCACGTGGAGTAACACAATCAATAAAAGATTTGTTTCCGGATTATTTAATCCAAATAAGTGATTGGCAATAACCAGATGTCCTGAACTTGATATCGGTAAAAATTCTGCAATTCCCTGAATAATACTTATAATAATAATTTCCCAAAAAGACATATTGCAATTACAATTTTATACTTTTAGTTATCTCGTGTCCGCCGAAGACGGATATGCTTCTGGCACAGGGACGGATTTGCCCCTCCGCCGAAGGCGGACCAGCCTCTGGCTGGGAAGGGCTTTCTTCCGATAATTATATTTCATCTCCCCTACCAGATATCTCCTGCCTAAATTCAGTTTGTTTAACATGACTTCTTGGTGGTACACTATGTGTTAACCAAACATTCCCGCCAATTACCGACTCTTTTCCAATCACAACCCTGCCAATAATTGTTGCACCAGAATATATAATTACATCATCCTCAACAATAGGATGTCGCTTAATTCCTTTAATTGGCTTGCCTAAAGCATCAAGTTGAAAACTTTTTGCCCCCAGTGTTACTCCCTGATAAATCCGCACCCTCTTCCCGATAATACTCGTTTCTCCAATCACAATACCGGTACCATGGTCTATAAAGAAACTCTCTCCGATGGTTGCCCCAGGATGAATATCAATACCTGTAATACTATGTGCATGTTCCGTGATTATTCTCGGTATCAAAGGAACGCCAAGCACATAAAATTCATGAGCTATTCTGTAATTAGTAATAGCCAATATTCCGGGATAGCAAAAAATAGTCTCATCAGGACTGGTAGCTGCAGGATCATCTTCATAAGCAGCCTGAACATCTTTAACAAGCATTTTTTGTATCCACGGTAATTTATTTATAAATGATTGTGTTATCATATCTGCTTTTCTTACACACTTGGAACAATCTTGCACGTTCTTATCATTGCAGAAAAAGCATAACCCCAGCTTAATTTGTTCTTGAAGAATCTGTTGAATACGGTCTAATGTCGCACCAATATGAAAACGAATACTCTCCGTATTCAGTTCTGATATGCCGTGGTAACCGGGAAAAAGTACACTTCTCAATTCTTCAACAATCTCAATAATAATATTTCTTGATGGAAGTGTTATTTCCTGTTTGTTTCGTCCATGAAAACTTTTTAAACCGCACCTGTTTGCCGAAAGCAAATTGACTACAGAAACAAGTCCGCTTTTCCTTAAAACCTTTGATTTAGACATGCATATCTTCCTGATTTTATTAATTCTATTACTCTTCATAATTTACTCCTCAAAAAGCCAGGTACTAAGATAACGTTCTCCGGTATCGGGTAATATCACAACAATCATCTTCCCTGTGCTTTCTTTTCTTTTTGCTATCTCTACTGCAGCCCATAATGCCGCACCGGATGAAATTCCGACTAAAATGCCTTCTTCTTTTGCGAGCATCCGCGCCATCATACCAGCGTCTTCATGCCTTACTTTGATTATCTCATCAATAATACTCCTATTAAGAACCTCCGGCAAAAAACCGGCACCAATTCCTTGAATCTTATGCGCTCCTGGACTACCACCTGAAAGCACCGGTGAATCAAAAGGTTCAACTGCTATTGCCTTAAATGAAGGCTTGAGTTTCTTAATTACTTCAGAAATACCGGTAATCGTGCCACCAGTACCAACCCCTGAAACCAATATATCTATAGCGCCATCTGTATCATCCCATATTTCTTTTGCTGTAGTTTCCCTGTGTATTTTAGGATTAGCCTGATTCTTGAATTGCTGAAGAATAAAGTACTTATCATCAGAAGCAGCCAATTCCTCAGCCTTACGGATTGCGCCTTTCATCCCTTCTGCACCGGGAGTTAATATCAATTCGGCACCGAATACCTTAAGAAGTTTACGCCGTTCTATACTCATCGTATCAGGCATTGTCAAAACGAGTTTATAACCCTTTGCTGCACATACAAATGCCAGAGCGATTCCGGTATTCCCGCTGGTCGGTTCCAGAATAATAGTATCTTTCTTTATGCAACCATCTCGTTCCGCAGCCTCTATCATACTAATTCCAATCCGGTCCTTTACCGAAGAACACGGATTGAATGATTCAAGTTTTGCTATAAGAGTCGCTCGTAATCCCTTACCTATTTTATTAAGTCTTACGAGCGGGGTATTCCCAATAAGTTTTGTTATATTTTCCGATATTTTTGACATATAAAACTCATATAATATTAGGTTCCAAAATATTACTTGTCAACTTTGATTAACCTTATTATAAATCTACTTATCTGCCGTTTAGAGATATTAACGAATCTTTTGATTAATCCCTTTCTACTCCAAATCTCTACTGTAGAAGCATCTTTACCAAAGGCATCGGGTGAATTTAAAACCACATAATCAAGATTTTTCTGATGCAGTTTTCTGATAGCATTTTCTCTGCTGTTTTTTACTTCTAATGCAAACCCTATCAGAATTCGATTCCCTTTTTTATTACCTAATGTCTTAAGGATATCAATTGTCGGAACAAGTTTTAGTATCAAATTCTTGTTTTGCTTCTTTAATTTGCCATCGAAATAAGAAGATGGTCTATAATCGCTTACTGCTGCTGACATAATAATAGCATCACTATCTTTGAATAATTTAGTCGTCGTTCTATACATTTCCTGAGATGAAGTAACCTTTATTAATTTAACTCCATCGGGTGCTTTTAGATTAGTTGGTCCGGATACAAGTACAACCTTATGACTTTTATCCCGTGCGGCATAAGCCAATTCATAACCCATTTTACCTGAAGAAGCATTCGATAAATAACGCACACGGTCTATATATTCATGGGTAGGACCGGCTGTAATTAAAACTTTCATAGTTTGTGTGATTAGTTTTGCGATTAGTCTCAGCCGTCCCGAAGAAATTCTTTCGGGATAGCACAGAGATACCCCGAAGAACTTTCTTCCGAGGCGATTTACGAAATATGGTTTTCAACCTCTTTTATTATTTTATCAAGAGAAGGAAAACGACCTATTCCAAAACCACAGACTAAAGAACCTTCTTCTGGTTCAATGAAATGATATCCTATTTCTTTGAGAGTAGTAATATTTTTTTGGACAATCGGATTGAGATACATTTTTTCATTCATTACCGGAGCAATTATTACCTTAGAAATATCTAAAGAAGTAATAACAGTTGAAAGAATATCATCAGCAATACCTGACACAATTTTACCTATGATATTCGCACTGGCTGGTGCAACCAATAATAAATCTAATTGTTCGGAAAGAGCAATATGTTGAGGATCGAAATAATAATTATCATCGAATAAATCGGTAATAACTCTATTATGTGAAAGCGTCTGGAAAGTTAAAGGTGTTATAAATTTAGCCGCTGATTTGGTCATCAATACCGTAACATGAGCCTCGTGTTTATGAAGATATGAAACTACTTCAGCAGATTTATAAGCCGCAATGCTACCCGTTACCCCGATGCCGATTTTCTTACCCGACAAGATATCTTTCTTTCTTACTTGCACTCTCGATTTCATTTTTTATGTTTTTTAGATTCTTCCCATGTTAAATCTCCATCAAGTATTTCATCTAACAAAGGCTCAATGATAGTGTTAAAATCTCCCTTTTGCTTTAGTCCTGCGCGATGAAGTTCTTTTAAACGCTGAATAAGAATACTCGTCATTTTAAGCCGTCCTCCAACTTTACTCACTGCCAATTCATATTTCTGCACTATATCATTTGTGTTTATTTCGCATTTTTTTTCTATCATAGTAATTATTTTTTATTACCTCCTCATAAAATACAATCCTATTATTTTTTAATATAGATATTTTCTTATAATATTCTGGATTTCCTTAACGGCTTTGGGTATTTTATCGTTTACCACTTGAAAATCATAACTCTGACAACGCTTCATCTCACAACGAGCTCTTTTTAATCGCCGGGCTAACTCCAACTGAGATTCTTTACTCTTTCTATTTATCAATCTCTGTTGCAAGGTTTTTATGTCAGGCGGCAATATAAATATGTAAACGCCTTTAAAACCATACTGTTTAAGATTATCACCACCTTTTATATCTACTCTTAATAAAGGATATTTACCTTCATTAAAAACTGAATTTACCGAACTGATCGGGGTCCCATAATAATTACCAAAAAGTCTGGTATACTCAACAAATTTCTTATTTTTTATGTCTTTCCTAAAATCGCTCTTGCTGATAAAAAAATAGTCTACACCATCAATCTCACTGTCTCGTGGTGGTCTGGTCGTTGCCGTAACACAAGGTTTAAGCCGTGTTTCCTTACGAATAAGATAATTACATAAAGTGGTTTTCCCAACGCCAGAAGGTCCGGAAATAACCACAATCTGTTTTTTTATACCTGTTTTACTCAATGTTTTGTATCTGTTCCTTGATTTTCTCGAGTTCACTTTTTAGGGAAATTACCGCATAAGTAATTGACGTATCAATAGATTTAGACCCAATGGTATTTATTTCTCTTAATATTTCCTGGCAGATAAAATCAAGTTTCTTTCCTATTTCGCCTTTGTGGTTCAGTGTAGCTGAAAACTCTTCAAAATGAGATTTTAATCGCTGGATTTCCTCGTTGATATCAGCACGTTGGGCAAATAGTGCAATCTCCATTGCGATATTTTGTTCCAGGTTGGATGTTTGTTTCTTTTGACCCGGCTCATTAATTACGGACTGTGTTTCATCCGATTTCCGGAAAGAACTATCTAATATATGCCGGACCCGTTCTTTGAGAGAATCTTCATATCGAGTTAAAACCTGTGGTGTTCGGCTTTTTATCTGTTTTAACAAAACAGTCATTTCGTTAACACTTTTCTGTAATGTTTTTTTCAGCCGGTTCCCTTCTCTATTTCTCATTCCTGCTAAATTTACCAGAGCTTGCCTGATAATCATTGAAATATAAGCCCATTCTCTATTGCTGATAAAATCGGACTTAACAGACGGCTCTAAAACGCCGGGCAAATTAATAATGGCTCCCAGAGAAATAGACTCTTTTAATCCCAGTATGAATTGTATATTCTTTAGTTCTTTGTAGTAATCTTTGAGCATTGACCGGTTAATAATTAATCTTTTAGGATTATCTGAAGATAATTTCAAGAAGAAGTTTATAGTGCCTCTATGAATATATTGACGGATAAGTTTGTCGATATCATCTTCATAGCTGGCCGTTACTTCCGGCAAGTTCATCTTAATATTTAAAAATCTATTATTTACAGAACGAATCTCTACTCGGACGCTAAATTTATTACTGCGAGAGCCTCTGGATTCGCCATATCCGGTCATACTATTCATATATCAACAATTATAGTTTCAATCCTCTGGAACCTGGTCTTTCGGTTGGTATCCCCTTTTTACAGAGCGGACATTTATCAGGATGGTAAATAGGAGGTGTCACTTTAATAATGGAGTTGAATTCCACACCGAATAATTTTCTTGTTTTCTCAGGACGACGGTCAACCAGTGAAATAATTCCGATTACCTTAGCCTTATATTTTTCGATAACATCTATCACTTCCTTTACAGAACCGCCGGTCGTAATAACATCCTCAGCCACAATAACCTGTGAAGCAGCATCAATAGTAAAACCTCGTCTTGGCGTTAAATTACCTTCTACCCGTTCAAGATACATTGCCTTTGATTTAAATAACCGGCTCAATTCATACGATAAAATAATGCCGCCTAAAGCCGGACCAATAACAATATCGACATTTCTATTCTGCCATGGTTTTATTAATTCCCTGCACAATTTCGAGGTAACATCAGGTCTCTCAAGAATCCGGGCGCATTGAATATAAGTATCACTATGATTACCTGATGTAAGAACAAAATGTCCCTTTTGAATTGCCTGGATTTTCTCAAATATGTGTTTGTAATCAGTCTTTAGCATAAAATTACATGGTAGCATAAAACCCGCCGTCGCTCTGCGAGCTATGACGGGCTCGCCCGCCGAAGCCTTGGCATAAGCGGATCATTTTCCGGTCGGTGAAATAGGCTCTTGACTCTCTTTCGGTTTATTATCCTCTTTGGGTGATTCTACAGGCGTCTGAGGAATCTGCGGCTTAGATTCTGCCGGAGTGACGGTATTAGCTTTCGGTTCCTGCGTTGTTGTATTAGTTGCCGATATCGGCGTTGCTGTTCCCGTTGTTTTATCGCTTGCCGTGGGCAAACCCGTCTCTGACGGGGTTGATGGTTTCATGGGAACCGTTCTTTCACCGCTGAGTAAACCGCCTTTTGAAGATGTTCGAGGCATTTGTCCCAATACAATAGCTAATAATAAAAAAATCACGGCAAGAACCACTGTAATTTTTGTTGCCACGGAAACGGCTTTAACGCCCAGGAAAGAATCCATTCCACCGCCACCGCCAAAAGCACCTGCCAATCCGCTCTCACTATAATGCGGCTGGAATAAAATAATAATGATTAATAAAATACACGCTAGAATGAATATAACCGTTAGAATAATTGATAATAGTGCCATACAATACAACCTTTCGTTAAAGACACAAGAGCACGAAGTTTTATTATTCTATTCTTCATGACTTAGAGTCTTGGTGGTAATTCCGCTAAATCAGTTTACTCTTAATAAGATTTTTTAACGGCGTTAACAATTCCGGCAAATGAATCGGCTGAAAGAGATGCCCCGCCTACTAAAGCGCCGTCAATATCTTCGCCACTTATCAGTAATTGAATGTTATCCTGATTAACACTTCCTCCATAAATAATACGAACTTCTCTGGCAATAACATCATTACTCAAAACAACCAATAATTTTCTGATAAAAGAATGCGTTTCCTGTGCCTGTTCCGGGGTAGCATTTTTACCCGTGCCAATCGCCCAGACCGGTTCATAAGCAATGACTATCTGGTTATATTTATCAGGTGGTATATCATCAAGCCCATTTTCTATCTGGGAACGAATAACTTTATCGGTAGCATTTTCAACTCGTTCTTCTAATAACTCACCGACACAGAAAATAGGTGACAATCCGCCGGCTAAAGCAGCTTTTATTTTCTCATTAATAATATTGTTATCTTCCTTGAATATCTGGCGACGCTCAGAATGACCGATAATAACATGAGTGCAGCCGATATCTTTAAGCATCGCTGTAGAAATTTCGCCTGTAAAAGCGCCTTTTTGCTGATAATATACATTCTGAGCGCCGAGTTTTATCTCAGAACCCTTTAAGATATTTCGCACCGCAGGCAGATAAACAAAAGGCGGGCATAGAACTACTTCTTTTTGTTCCAGATTATTTAGATTATCTTTAAGATTAGTCGCCAATGCTGTTGCTTCGTGTAAAGTAGTATTCATTTTCCAGTTAGCGGCAACAAAAGATTTTCTCATCATAATCTCCCAAGCACTTAAGCTTTTATATTGGCAGAATCAACAACCTCTGCCTTGTTCATTTATCATTTATACCTATTTATATAATTTAATTAAAGTGCGGGGTCAAATAAAATATACTTTATTTAGAAATATTGGTATCCTTCGTTAAAATTATAAAGAGATCACAAAACCAAGATTGCAATTCCTGCTCTTTTGGTTTCCTTATAAAAATATTTTCCGTGTCCATCTATGTTAATCTATGACTATAAATTCTTAGCCTCATGAATTCCTTATAATCTTTCGTAATTTACTCGCTCTATATCTCTATGACTAATCAAATCTGTGTAATCTGTGGCTATCTCCTCCGCACAACCACATCAAATGTATTATCAACTATAACAACGCACTTAACAAAATCAACTGGTAGGAACTATCCCAGATTTCCATTACGACATCCGAGTAAAATCATCCAACGAATCCAAGTATGATCAAAATTTCTTTAGGTAAAATGGAAAAACCTCAACTGGTACGCATAATGTCCACAAGCAATACGGCTACCTTAGCAAGATAGTACGGCTATTGTTTCACCATAACACGGCTACTGTGTCACGCTAACACGGCTACTGTGTCACACTGACACAGCTACTGTTTCACACTAACACAGCTACTGTTTCACACTAACACAGCTACTGTTTCACACTAACACGGCTACTGTATCACGCTGACACGGCTACTGTTTCACACTGACACGGCTACTGTATCACGCTAACACAGCTACTGTTTCACACTGACACAGCTACTGTTTCACACTAACACAGCTACTGTTTCACACTGACATGGCTACTGTTTCACACTAACACGACTACTATAACAAACAGAAACCCTTACTCTGACGAACTGATACCTCCCCCCACCCTACCCCCCACCCCCCTACATTTTCATATATCCATAACATTAATATTATCAAGGATTTATGATTATGACAGAATATTAATACTCCCTTGAACCCTAAACTTTTTATCTTTTACAAGCTATTTTTAGAGCTAACTATTTACCTTTACAGTAAAAAGTTTAGAGTTGCTACAGACACCGCCCCAAACAATTTATAAAGAAATAAGGAGACCAAGAAAATTACTCCTGTTTTTTCTGGTCTCCTTAATAAAAATTACCTTGGATGTCTTCTTTATAAAACCATTCCGGTTCTATCGGTTTATTCTATCTGTCAGAGTTATCAGGATTATCCGGTCGGTCAGGCCTATCCGGTCTATCGGTCGGTTCCGGTCTGTCGCCTTTGTCCGGTCCATCTCTGCCGCCACGGTCAGGTCTATCCGATCGGTCAGGTCTTTGTTCCCTTCCAGGTTCCCCTCGCCTTGGAGGCGGAGGCAAAAGAATCTTCTCCGCCAATGCATTTTTAATATTTTCTTTTTCACCGGTTACAATCTGAAGAAGATTCTGGTGATGGGTAACCAATTCCAAGGCAATCTTGTCTGCAATCCCTAGCGCTTCTGCACGATAAGGTTCCAATATTTTTAGTAGTTCTTCCCTTGGTTGACCTCCCGGTCCTTGACCCTCCGGAGGTGTACCCGATTGCTCAGGAGGCAATGGTCCTGTTCCTTCGGCATTGCCTTGTCTATCAGGTGATTCCGGTCTGTCACCTCTATCCGGTGGTGGTTGAGGCCTTCCATCTTTGCCGGGGTTATCCGGTCTGTTTGGTTTATCAGGTTGCCCGGGTCTATTAATATCTCTTGGATCTATCTTCCCCTTATTTCCCGGTTCTCCAATCTTAGATTCTAATTCTTTTCTAATCTTTTCATGAAGCGCTTTTATCTGTTCAAATAATCCTTTCGTCACTTCTCCGTGTCGTTTCATTTCCTCACGAACCTTAGGATTGTCCATCATACCAAGATCTGGTCCACCTGGTTTTGGACCTTCGGGTCTCCTGCCAACATTTTCCTTACCTTCAGGACGAGAAGATCTATCTGATTGGTCAGGTCTTTGTGTTTTATCTTGGGCGATACTAACCCCTCCTATTAAGTTAACCCCCAAAAATGCCGCCATCAATACCTTTGTCAATTTCCTCATAAATTGCCTCCTTTCTCTTTAAGAAGTTAAATATTTTTATTACTTATTGTCCTGCTGTTGTTTTTCCTGACCCGATGTTGCATCAGAATCGGCAGTTTCAATTTCCTTTAATATGTTTTCCGGTATCTTTCCTTCTTTAACATTTTTAATAACATCCTGTATCTCTTGTTCTACCGGCAATCCCTTATAAGTATTCATCACTTTTTCCAATTCAGGAACAACGTTTACCGGGTCCTGTAATTCTTTTTCAAGAGATACATAATCTTTCAATAATACTAAATACTCTTTCCTGGCTTTTTCGTTAACATTATCCAATTTATCATAAGATTTCTTTATTGTTTCATAGCCTTCACACGGTGTTTTAATTATTTCCTTAAGTATTTTGATAGCTTCTGATATCGTTCTGGTTCTGGCATTTTCTTTATCTTTTCCCGAATTCAATTCTGCTTCTTTCAGCAATTTTTCAGCCTTATCATAACGTTTATCCAAATCGGTCCGGATTCCGATAAATTTCTTTTCTGCCGCATCCAAAAAAGGCATTATTTTGCTTATGGTAATCGTTGGCATAATTTTATCCATTAAGTTTCCATAAGGGTCTAAGGCTACTGCAACGGCTGAAAAAGTCAGTTTATTTCTATCGAAAAACGATGCGGCAGCAGTATCCATAATCCATATTTTACCTTTTTTGTCCTTGTCAGTCATAACGAATATATTGGCAAAAACAGCCCGTTCCTGAGAATACTTCTGTAATTTGGTATCATAATTAGCCGGGAATTGTTCTTTTTCATGGTTAAAATAAAAATATATGAAGATAATCTTCTTGTCTGCCGAGGCTGTTTGAATCGCCGCGCTAATAGTTTCCGCCTGCCAGTTAAGTTTCATTTCATCAGGACTATCAGGAGACTCTGACGGAGGCTTGGGAGGAAGAGGAGGCAATTTAATCGGTTTCCCAGGTTGTGAAATACCGCCGATTGGCTGCCCTGCACCACCGCCTGGCTGCCCTGCTGCATAAAGGTTAGATCCTATTGCTATAACAAATAACATCAAAGCTAAACCGACTATACTTTGCGAAGCGCTACGCATAGCACAAGTTATCATCTTTCCTGTCATTTTATCCTCCTTCTTTTTAAGAAAATTAACACGAATTAAAATGAATTGCACGAATATCACCTATTCCTATTCTTGTTATTCGTGTTTATACTTTCCTATACTATTAAAAATCCCACTCCTCATAAAACAAGTAAGGTGAAACAACTTTTAAATCATCACCGCATAAATAATCTTCTTCTTTAATTTCCTGAAATCTTGCGAGAAGCGTTTTGTAATAATTTAATTTGATTTCAACATCTTCAACATTCTTGCTATTAGTAACGAGTTTTATATCCTGATTAGTCGTTCCGACCTGACCGCCCGACCTAACCTGCCCGAATGACCATTCGGTCGAACGGGCGACCTTCAAGTCAGACGGTGGTTTCAAACCGGTTACCATAAAATGAAGCCCCAACGTCATGATTAAAACAGCAGCAGTAGAAAGAACCGCAATTCTTACCCAGCTCCATCTCCAGTCCCGAAAGCTTTCGGGATTATTATTAATTGCCTTTACCTTTTCCTGTATTTGTCTAATAACCTTTTCATTTGGCTCTAATTCAGGAAATTTATCAAGTATACTCCATGTTTCTGAAAGAAGTCGGGATTCCTTATTACATGCGCTGCAGGATTCCAGATGTTGACTGATTTGCGCATTCAAATCATTGTCCAGTTCTCCATCAAGAAAAGCCACTAAACTTTCTAATACCTTGTTGCACTTCATATCTACCTCCTGCTTCTATATTAGTTTAAATCCTTAACCCACTAAAATGTTCCGCTGAATTTAGAAAAAATTCGTAATTATTTAGCTAAATAAAGTTAGCCACAGATTTCACCGATTAAATTTTAATTAAAGAGTAAGCTTATTTAGCGGATTTGGCAGATTTAAAGGATTATCCGTTCAATACGTCTTATCCGTTTAAACAATTTACTATCTTACACCAATTAAATTAAATCCGTGTAATCTGTGGCTTCATTTATTAATATCAACATAAGCCGAAAGCTTATCTTTAATATTTATTCTGGCTCTACAAAGAAGTGATTTTACCGCCTTTATTGAAATTCCTATACTGTCGGCGATTTCCTGATATGAAAGGCATTCATATTTATTTAATATAACGGCGATTCTTTGTTTAGGCGGCAACCCGTCAATCACCTCTTTTATGCGGCGGGTAATTTCTTCCCTTTCTATTATCTCTGAGGGCAAGGTTACCTGATTTTGTCGGATGAGGTCTTCTTCCCGCAACCCTGTACCATAGGCAGATCCGCCTTTGGCGGAAAAGTATTGAGTGGATTTTATCTCGGAATTTCCTGCATTAGCCTCAATAGAATAAATCCTTTGGCTACTCTTCCTGAATTCCTTCAGACACAGATTTTTCACAATCGTATAAAGCCAGGTGGTAAATTTAGCCGTTGGTTTATACGAGTGTCTTGACTTGTAGACTCTTAAAAATACTTCCTGCACTAAATCTTCTGCTGATTGCTCATTACCGATGTATTTATAAATAATATTCAAAACTCTTTTATGATGTCTTTCGAGTAATTCATCAAAACTCTGGACATCACCGGATTTTATACGTTGCATTAGAAGTATGTCGGTATCTTCCATAAATTAAAATACTTTTAACACGAATCACACGAATAAGAAATTATATTCGTGATATTCGCCGTATTCGTCCCATTCGTGTTCCTCTTTTCCTGGTCTTTGAAATTCCATACAATAAATTATTCTAAAATAGTGGTAGAAAGGTGAAAATGTATTATATCATATCACCTAACAAATCATAAGTTATTGTCTATATTATTATTATAAAAATACAAGACTCAATCCAATTATCGATGTTCATCTGTGGTTAGAAACCTTTCAAATTATCATTGACAGCTTTAGGAATCAAATGTATATTTATTATATAGAATTTCAAAGATAAGGATAAGCTGATTGAACGGACTTTAACGATTAATCCGATAATTAGTCAGTTCTATCCGCTCAATCAATTTACTATAATAATTTATCAAAGGAGATCGGTATGAATAAATTATGGAGCCTACTCCGCCGAAGTAGCTTCTGCTACGAAGGCTGGATAAAGATTGCCGCATTCATATTTATTATAGCCTTTGTTGTTGCATTTAATTATGGCGGCTGTGGCGCCGGCGTTGAAAACCCCAGCGGTAGCAGCACATCGGAGCAATCCGGATTGTCTATCACAACCAATTCAGCCACTAACATCAATCAGACTATTGCCACCTTAAACGGCACAATCATTCCCATTGGTGTTGATACTTTTGTGTATTTCCAGTACGGGACAACTATGTCATATGGCAGCAACACCGCTGCTCAAAATATTAATCTGCAATCCGGCTCCAGCACAGCTCCTATCAATCTAGCTGTTAACGTAACCGGATTATCACCAAATACCACCTATAACTTCAGAATCAGGGCAATCGTCGGCAATAGTTATTCAGGCCTTGTATACAATGGGTCAAATCAGACTTTTACTACTGTAGGATTGGTGCCTATCTGTGTTACTACTGCCGCTACCAATATCGCTTATAATTCAGCCAGATTAAATGCCACGGTTAATCCGAATGGCACTGCTACCACTGCCTATTTCAATTATGGCACTACTACTTCATATGGCACTGCCACAACTTCTCAGGCAATAGGCAACGGGACGAGTAATGCTGCGATTACCGCCACCGCCGCCAGTCTTGTTCCAAATACTCTCTATAACTTCAGGGTTAGCGCGACTAATACCTTCGGAACGACCTACGGAGATAACCTGACATTCACCACTCCGCCGCCGCCGGTACCAATCTGCGTCACTAATGCCGCTAATAATATTAATTCTAATTCAGCCAGATTAAATGCCACGGTTAATCCGAATGGACTGGCCACCACTGCCTATTTCCAATGCGGGTTAAGCACATCTTATGGCGATAATACCGCTGCCCAAAGCTTAGGCAGCGGCACCAGCGCGGTGGCAATCACTGCGACTGTCACGAGTCTTTCTGTAAACCGCACTTATAACTTCAGAATAAGCGGGGTTAACGCTGCCGGAACAACCTACGGAAATAACCGGACGTTTATGACCGGTAATATTTCAGGTTCAGCGCCGACCTGCATGTCTGATGATGCTGATAATATTACTTTCGATTCAGCCAGATTAAACGGCACGGTTATTCCTAACGGGGTTGCGACAACTGCCTGGTTCGGCTATGGAATCAGCGCTACTCCTATTTCATACCCGCTCAGCACAACCGCACAGTCAATCGGCTCCGGCATTACCAGCGTTGCGGTTTCAACCACAGCCAATAGTCTTGTTCCGAATGCCTTATATAATTTCAGGGTGGTCGGAAACAGTTCTGCCGGAACAACCTACGGAAGTAATCTGACATTTACGACCATACTGCCGCCGACCTGCACTACTAATGCCGCGGATAATATCACTTATAACTCAGCCCGATTAAACGGTACGGTCAATCCCAATGGAGTTGCTGCAACTGCCTATTTCGGATATGGAATCAGCTCTACTCCGATAACATACCCGCTCAGTACAACGGCGCGGTCAATCGGCTCAGGCACTGCCGCTGTTGCGTTTTCAAACGCAGTCATCAGTCTTACCCCGAATACTTCCTATAATTTCAGGATGGTCGGAACCAATGCCAATGGAATAGCCTACGGTGATAACGTGACATTTACCACCGCAGCAATATCGCCCACCTGTATTACTAATGCTGCAACCAATGTTAATTACAACTCAGCCCAATTAAATGCCACGGTTAATCCGAACGGCGCTGAAACCACTGCCTATTTTGGATATGGAATCAGCACTACTCCTATTACATATCCGCTAAGCATCACCGCACAGACAACAATAGGCAATGGCACGAGCAATGTAGCTGTCAGCGCAAATATCACCGGTCTTTCTGCCAATAGCGCCTATAACTTCAGGATTAGCGCGACTAACTCGGTCGGGACAACAGTCGGCGCCAATCGGATATTCGGAACCTGGTCAGAAACCACCTTTACAGCCGGCACATTTAATAATACTATAACTACTACAGGTGCGGCTGATGTGCAGTTACGACAATTCAGTAGTGTTGCGGCTGGAGCCTCACACAGTTTAGGAGTCCGATCAGACGGCACGCTCTGGGCATGGGGATTGAATACTAATGGCCAGATAGGTGATGGAACGACAGGAACAGATCGGACTTCACCGGTTCAGATAGGAAACGTCACAACCTGGATAGGTGTTGCTGGTGGAACCTCCCACAGTTTAGGGGTCCGCTCAGACGGCACGCTCTGGGCCTGGGGATTGAATACTAATGGCCGGTTAGGTGATGGTTCAACCACACAGAGAAATTCACCGGTTCAGAGTAGTGTATCAGTATTATTACCTTCCGGGACTTATATATCAGCCGCAATTACGCCGACCGGAGTTACATCCTGGGGTCTCCTGACATATACTTATACCGCGCCGGCAAATACTATATTCTCAGTAGATGTCCTGAGCTCATCTAATAATGCTGTATTGGCCACTAATGTTCCATCCGGTATTAACCTGTCGCAGACATACGCTATATTTAATGGAATTACCGGTATCAAATTACGCGTTAACTTTTCAAGTAATTGGAATGCAACGCCGACGCTATCGGATTGGGGCGTAGGCTGGACCGATGATACCCCGCCACCAGCACCGTTACCACCGGTCGTTGTTACTAATGTGGCAACCGCGATTTCTACTACTTCTGCTGTCCTGAATGCCATCGTTAATCCGAATGGCGCTACTACCACTGCCTGGTTTGGATATGGAATCAATACTAATCCTTACCCTCTAACCACAACTAATCAATCAATCGGCTCCGGCATAAGTGATGTTGTGGTTAGTGCGACTATCAGTAGTTTAACCCCAGGTATTGTTTATAATTTTAGATGTGTCGCGACTAATTCTACAGGCACAACTAATGGAAATAATCTGACCTTTACTACTTTAGGACCACCGATCTGCACCACTAATGCGGCTACTAATATTACTTATAACTCTGCCACCTTAAACGGCACAGTCAATCCCAATGGATTTAATGTTACCTCCTGCTACTTTGATTATGGGACCTCTACGTCTTATGGAAGCACCGCAAATGCCGCTTCGCTTCCCGGTAGCGGCACGAATCCTATTTCTGTTACTGCAAACACAGGTAGTAGTGGTTCCCCTGTCACCTTTAACTATACTGGCGCCCAGCAGACATGGACTGTGCCATCCGGTGTAACCTCTATAGTTGTTGATGTGTCAGGGGCGCAGGGAGGTACCATCGGAGCCAATACTGGAGGATTAGGCGGCCGAACCCAGGCTACTTTAAATGTAACACCGGGGAATACGCTTTACATTTATGTAGGTCAACAACCTACCACTACTACCGGAGGTTATAATGGGGGCGGAAATGGTTATGGATCTTATGCTGAGGCCGGCGGCGGCGCTTCGGACATCCGCACTGTCGGCGGCGCCTGGAACCTCGCCGCTAGCCGCAATTCCCGCCTCGCTGTTGCCGGCGGCGGCGGTGGTGCTACAAATTCATGGACCACAACTGGAGGCGCTGGAGGAAGTACTAATGGCAATGGCGCGGATGGATATAGTAGTAATGGAACTTCTCACACTGGAAAAGGAGCAACCCAGTCTGCAGGTGGTGCGGCAGAAACTGCTTATGGTACAGGTACTGCCGGAACCTTGGGACAGGGTGGCACTGGTGCGACTAATAATACTGATGATCCAGGGGGAGGCGGCGGCTACTACGGTGGTGGTGGCGGCGCTGCAGGTGGAGCCGGCGGCGGTTCCAGTTGGGTGGACGGAACAATCGGGGCAAGCATCACTTATGCAGGCGGTTATAAAAGCGGTAACGGCCAAGTAATTATTACCCCTACAAATTCATTAACAGCAAATACTACATATAACTTCAGGGTTGTGGCGACCAGTTCTATAGGCACGACTAATGGGAATAACCTGACATTTACCACCAGCGCAATACCGGCGCCGAACTGCACCACTAATGCGGCTACTAATATAGCCAGTAATACCGTTACCTTAAACGGAACCGTCAATCCAAATGGAATTAATGTCACCTCAAGCTATTTTCAGTATGGGACCAGCGAATCTTATGGAAGCCAACAGAACGTTGCCACGCTGCCTGGAAGCGGTTCAAGTCCTATTTCTGTTACTGCGAATGTGAGTTCATTAACAGAAAATACACTGTATAATTTCAGGGTTGTGGCAATCAATGCCGGAGGCACAACCAATGGAGGTAATCTGACTTTTACTACTCCTGTTACTCCGCCTTTCACTATCATCTTTAATCCGACTTCAACAGGACGAACAGGAACAATCCAGAACTGGACAGTAACGACTACCGGCATATACCGTATAGAAGTATGGGGTGCAGGAGGTGGTGGACCAGGTAGCAGTTATAATCAATACGCACCTGGAAGAGGTGCCAAAATGGGGGGGGATTTTACTCTAAACGCAGGCGATACTCTTAAAATTCTAGTCGGTCAACGAAGTAATACTAATGGCTCTAACGATGGTGGCGGTGGTGGTGGGACGTTTGTTACTTATAGTAATAATACTCCACTAATCATTGCAGGTGGCGGTGGTGGCTCTAGTTACAGCAGTGCTGGAGTCGACGCGAGTACTGGAACGAGTGGAACTGCCGGGCAAAACGGTGGCTCAGGAGGTAGTGGCGGTAGCGGCGGAACTTCGGCAGGATATGCCGGACCAGGAGGCGGACTGACCGGGAACGGAGGTACTTCTCCAAGCGGCGGTATCGCGGGTGGTCTATCTTTTACAAATGGTGGTACTGGAGGTGCTACTGGTAGTAGTTGCTATGGAGGCTTTGGCGGCGGCGGCGGCACCCACGGCGGAGGCTGGGGTGGTGGCGGCGGCGGCGGTTATTCCGGCGGAGGTGCATCAACAAGCAGTCAATACGGTGGCGGTGGCGGCGGTTCATATAACTCAGGCTCAAATCAATCCAACTGGGCTGGTGCTCAGGCCGGTGCCGGCTTAGTAACTATTACCTTTAATCCTTCTTCTACCACTAATGTTGTCTTTAGTGCGAATGGAACAACAGCACGAACAGGAACAATCCAGTCATGGACAGTGCCGTCTAACGGCACATACCGTATAGAGGTCTGGGGCGCTCAAGGTGGTAACGCCGGCGGTTTTAACACCGATTATAACGGTGGTTTAGGCGCCAGGATGCGCGGAGATTTCACGCTAACCGCAGGCCAGACCATTAGAATATTAGTCGGTCAACAAGGAGTTGGAGGTCGCAATAGTCAAGGTAGTTCTACAACCAACCATTTTGCCGCTGGCGGTGGTGGCGGGACATTTGTTCAAAATCAAACCACCAGTACACTTTTGATTGCGGCCGGCGGCGGTGGCGGCGGTTACTACTATAGTGGATATCCTGGCACTGGCACTAACGGAACAACTGCCAATAATGGAACAGCTGGTCAAGGTGGAATAGCAGGCGGTAGCAGCGGCAACGGAGGTAGTTACTCCAACTGTGGAGGTAGTGCCGGTTATAGTGGAAATGGTGATACCTCTCTGTCATTCTTAAATGGTGGAACCGGAGGGACAATGAACACCACTTGGGGCGAGTTCTACTTCTACGGTGGATTCGGTGGCGGTGGCGGGGCTGGACTACCATCGGGCGGCGGCGGCGGTTACTCCGGAGGTGGCAGTGGCACTTGGAATACCGCGGGAGGCGGTGGTGGCGGCGGTTCATACAACACCGGCACAAATCCATCCAACACGGCTGGTGTTCAGACAGGTGACGGGTTAGTATTTATTACTCGCCAGTAATATTCATAAGGTTAGAAAGAGTTGAAACGGTCAGGTGAGTGGTGGCGACGCCGGTTCTTACTGGGCATCCAATGGTGGTTGGAGTAGTGGCTCGGGTATCGTCATTATTCGCTACCTTACTAATCCTTAAAAAGAAAGATTAACCATAAAAGAGAACACGAATAATACGAATACGGCGAATATCACGAATAAGAAATTATATTTTATAATTCGTGTAATTCGTTTTAATTCGTGTGATTCGTGTTAAAGGATTTAGAACGGCATTGGGACAGTCCATACAGGCATCCAACACGGCTGGTGCTAAGTCCGGAGATAGGTTAGTATTTATTACCTTTAATCCTTAGCCACAGATTAAAGTTAGCCACAAAGGCCCAAGAGCACAAAGAATTCTTCGTGACCTTCGTGTTTTATATTTTTAATTGGTGACACGGATTAAATATGCCTTATCCTCATTATTTTGTCAAACTCACTCCAGAGGAAAAAAAGAGAATAGCGAAAGAGATAGAACGGCTTACACTTTTGCGCCAGTGGAAAAAACGTAAGCCACTTCAGACACTCTATCTTTCTGACCAGAAAAAAACCTTCAGGGATATTGCCAATTATTTGGGTAAATCATTTACCACGATTCGCCGTTGGGTCTATAGATACCGAAAAGACGGATTAGAAGACTTTATTAGATGGCTAAATCGTTCAGGTTTTGGGAAAGGCAGAAGTGTCTGAAGGTGTGCATATATGCATTTTTTGACCTATTTCTAACACCTCTAAAAACACCATAAATGGCTACCTTCGTTGTCGTAACATATTGAAGAATATAGACAGTCACCCCCCTTACCCTACCCCCTACTATCTTGTGTTATACCTTCTACTACCTTGCGTTATTCCCTCTACTATCTTGCGTTATTCCGTCTACTACCTTGCGTTTTACCCTCTACTACCCTGCGTTTTATCATCTACTACTTTGCGTTTTATCCTCTACTACCTTGCGTTATTCCGTCTACTATCTTGCGTTATTCATCCTACTACCTTGTATCCTACTGCCAGAAAAATTCTGGGATTCCGTATTCCTCGTTCCGCATTATTCATAAATTTCATCTCACCACAGAGTGCACAAATATCACAAAGAATATAATCTGTATCCCTTAAACGGGATAAATAATCTGTGGTTAACCTTTGTGGTTTTTGTGGTTATTAAAAGCGGAAGTTATTGATAGAGTGTCACCGTTTTAATCGTCTTATGAATTATTCGGATTATAGTTCAAGCAGTTTGATTAGATTTTCTAATACCAATCTATCCCGTTGGGCGGATAGTTTCAGCGGCAAATTCAGATGAATGGTTTTTTCATCAATAATCTTTATCGCCTGTGGATATTTTTCTTTCATCATATTCATCCACTTGTTAGATGGGTTTGAATCTTCATTCTCCATTTTTATGATTATCAAGACATTCTTAGTATATTGGGAATGCACACTATCCTCTGCCTGAACCAGCGATGAAATACCATAGACCACCAGCCGGATTTTCAACTTCATCAATTTAAATAGATTCTCTGCTGATGAAGGAACCGGACCAAATCGGTCTTTGACTTCCTTATAAATATCCGATATAACCGATTCTTCCCCGAAATAATCGGGACTCCGCTTCGACTCCGCAGTTGCCATAGATAATCTGCGGTAGATTTCAAGTCTCTGTTTTTCAGAGTCAATATAATCTGCTGGTAAAAATGTATCTATCTTGAGATTGATATCATTGGCAGGTTTTTCGTCTCCGACTTCCATATTACTTTGCCACTGAGGCACAGAGTCCACAGAGATAATTCTTTGTGTTCTTTGTATCTTTGTGGTTAAGTTTTCGAACTCTTTACTGCCTTTGATTTGCTTGACTGCCTTTTCAATCAGTCGGCAATATAATTCGTATCCAATTGCCGCAATATGTCCGTGTTGTTCCTTGCCGAGGATATTACCGATGCCCCTGATTTCCATATCGCGCATAGCAATCTTAAATCCGGCGCCTAATTCGTTGAATTCCTCTATTGCCTTAAGTCTCTTTCTGGCATCACTGCCGATTACAGCTTCAGGCGGTATGATAAAATAGGCATAAGCCTGATATTTGTATCTGCCCACCCTGCCTCTTAACTGGTGCAGGTCGCTTAATCCGAAATCATCCGCATTATTAACAAATATAGTATTAACCCGCGGGATATCAAGCCCTGATTCAATAATATTAGTACTGATTAATATGTCGTATTTACCGTTAATAAAATCCTGCATCTTGTGTTCTAATTCAGAACCCGGCATCTGTCCGTGTGCAATAATAACGCGTTCATTTAATTGAGGTAACAGCTTTTTGATTCTATCTGCTATCTTCTCAATGTCGAAGATGCGGTTATGGACAAAATAAATCTGGCCGTTACGGTTAAGTTCCCTGATGATGGCATTTTTTATAATCTCATCGTCAAACCTGCAGACAATGGTTTGTATTGCCTGCCGGTCTTGAGGCGGAGTGGTCATCGTGGAAATCTCCCGCAGTCCTGAAAGCGCCAGATGAAGTGTCCGAGGTATGGGCGTGGCTGAAAGCGTCAGAACATCCACATTTGCTTTTATCTTCTTGAAATATTCTTTGTGCTCTACGCCGAACCTCTGCTCTTCGTCTATAATAACTAATCCCAAGTCCTTGAATTTGATATCGCCCTGTACCAGCCGATGGGTGCCGATGATAATATCTATTTTCCCTTCGGCAACCAGCTTAATAATATCTTTCTGTTCCGAGTCTGTCTTGAATCTACTGATAACATCAATATTAACAGGATAATCAGCCATCCGCTCAGAGAAGGTCTGATAATGCTGCTGGGCAAGAATGGTGGTCGGCGCAATAATCGCAACCTGTTTACCAGCCAGACATGCCTTAAATGCAGTCCGCATTGCCAATTCTGTTTTGCCATAGCCGACATCACCGCAGATGAGACGGTCCATCGGTTTGGGATTTTCCATATCTTCCTTAAGCACCTGTGTAATAGATGTCTGATCAGGTGTTTCATCGTAAGGAAAAGAACTCTCAAATTCTCTCTGCCACTCAGTATCAGCCGGATAGGCAAATCCAAGTTTTTTCAGCCGAATCGCCTGGATATAAAGTAATTCAATGGACAGTTTCTTGATGACATTTTTTACCCGCTCCTTGCGCATAGCCCAAGCATTGCTTCCGATTCTGTCTATTGAAACTGCCCTGCGGTCAGAGCCCCAATATTTACTGACCAGATTCATCTGGGTTATAGATACATAAACCAGTGATTTATCCTGGTATTCTAAAACCATAAATTCTGAATTGTGTAGTCGTTTCAAGCCTAAGTATCTGCCGATACCGTAAGAGTTGTGGACAGCAAAATCTCCTTTCTTCAATTCCCAAAACGGCTCTATTGCCTTAGTAAGTTTTGATGAGGACGTTTTAGTTCTTTTAAGTAGACGATAACGGTTAAAGAGTTCGTGATGGCTGATAAAAGCAGTTTTGATTTCCCTGAAATAGAAACCTTCTCTAAACCTTCCCTGATATAATTTAATCTTGTCCATCTCAGGAAATGAATTCGAGACAAGCAATTCCTTTAAACGCGCCTCTTCGGCTTTATTCTGCGAAAAGATATTAACCCATTTAGCCTTGGAAGAAAGTTCAGTCAGTTCCTTGATGATGTTGGTAAATCCGCCTCCGAATCTCTGGAGAGATTGGATACTCAGATTATGCCCTTCCTGGGTGGTTATCGGAAAGTTGTATAAATATAGCCGCGGATACTTTTGGGTCTTTTGATTGATAATATTATTATCATCCTCGGATAACATACGGTGTTTGCTGCTTTCTGAAAGTAAAGCGGAATAATTCATCTGTGATTCCATAAAAACAATAATCGTATTAGGGTTAAAATAATCAAACAGCGTGATTTCACTACTTTTGGCAAACAGTGATTTGGTTTGGGTCAGATAGAAACTAATCTCATCAATAGGATTGGTAGATAATTGAGAATCGGCATCAAAGAATCTGATTGATTCAATATGGTCAACACCCCATTCTATACGCAAAGGTGATTCAAGTCCATAAGGAAAAATATCCAGAATCCCGCCGCGGATACCGATTTCACCCACTTCAGTAACAACATCCGTTATCCGCTTATAACCGTTTTTCATCAGGTCTTCTAAAAATTCACCCCGGTTTAAAGACTGCCCTTTTTTCAGATGCAATATTGAATCAATCAACTCCTTCGGATTGGGAAACGACGCAAATAAAGCAAATTGAGAACATATCACGATCTTATTCTTCCGGCTTGAGAGTCTCTTCGAGAAAAGAAGTTTCTCTTGAATACTTTTAGGTGTCAGTTCTCCATTGGAATCTTTTTCTTCTTCAGAACAAATGATAATATTATCTTTTAGGCTACCGTTACCTTTTTCGGATGCAGTCTTTTTCTTACTACCCTGTGCCTGAGGCAGACCCTCCTCTGGCGGGGAAGATAATGTCAAAAAGGTAGAAAGATCGTCAAAAGCAGATTCAATTGATTCAATATCATTGGTAATCAAAAGAAATGTTCTTTCTACATACCCGCCTGAATGACGAAGTCGGGTAGGTTGAGACTGGAATAATAAAGAAGCATGTTTGATCCCCGGCTGAAGTTGCGAGTATAATTGAGCAATGAGATAAAGAGAGGAACTTCCCCAGAGCCCGCCTATCTTAACTTCACGATTGACAACTAAATCAGAGATGATACTGTCGTAAATAGATGTGTTAAGCATAAGAGGTACACTGCCTCTCCGCCTGAATAACACCCGGGTATCCTGGTCGGGCTGGCAGTCGGGCGGGTTTTATTGGAGTAGCCCAAGTGATTCCAGAGCTATCTTAGCCGCGGCTTGCTCGGCTGATTTTTTATCGTTTCCTATACCAGGACCATATAACCGGGGACCATCAGCTGATGATTTGTTCGGCACACAGACCATCATTTCAAAAGTCGGTTTATGCTTTGGTCCGAATTGTTTGGCAAGTTTATAAGTCGGCACTCTGGTAAAATTCTGCTGGCTATAATCCTGTAAGATAGCCTTGTAATTGGAATATTTAGCAGTATCTTCGCTGACAGCAATATCATCCGCGAAAAGTTGGGTAATAATCTTACTGGCTTTATCATAGCCCCCCTCAAGAAATATGGCGCCGAATAAGGCTTCCATTGCATTGGCTAATACCGAAACCGGCAGTGAATGACCTTTGATACCCCTGCCTACAATAATCAGTTTATCCAATCCGATAAAATGACATTTCCTTGCCAGCGTCTCACGGCTGACCAGATTGGATTTAATAATACTCATCTTGCCTTCATCCATCTGCTGGAACTTGGTATAAAGTATACCTGAGATGGCAAGCCCAAGAACTGCATCACCTAGAAACTCCAGCCGCTCGTTGATATGAGGAAGAGAGGGTACTATTTGGGGAACGGTAATTTCCTCTTTGGCTGATGAGTGAGTCAAAGCCTGGTATAACAAATCCTTCTTGCTAAAACGATAACCGACGCATTTTTTTACGGCATGTCTCAACTCATCTTTAATAATAGATGCTTTATCTTTTTTCCAGAATATCATCGTTAAGAAAACCTCGTAACCACAGATTAACGCAGATGGACACAGATAATCAGTGTTTATCTATGATTATATAATTTATTACACATATCAAAATACTATTAAAATCTCAAATAAATTAAACCTTTTTATATTTGATCCGTTTATAATTATGTAAACTTTATTGCATATTTTAGAATTTATTACTACCATTAATAATTAAAAAAGGAGGAACGATATGTGGAAAAAAAATGTTGTGGCTGGGCTATTAATAGGAGCATTGCAAATAGGAATAATCTGGACAGAAACGAAGCCTGATGAAACCTCAGTGCCACCGGTAACCAAGATTGTTTTCTATAAACACGGCCTTGGCTACTTTGAACGCACCGGCAAGATAAAAGATAATGCTACTGTTACTCTTCAATTCAGGACATCACAGATGCCTGACCTTTTAACCTCTCTTTTTGTCATAGATTATGGTAAGGATTGTAAGATAACCTCTATCGGTTACGATTCCAAAGACCCGATTGATAAACAGTTAGAAAATATCTTGATTCGTGTACCGGAAGGCGCAGCTTTAACTCAATTCCTTACTCAACTTAAAGGCGTTAAAGTAGAAATTAAAATCGGTACAGAAATTATTCGCGGTAACGTGCTCGGCATTGAACCAATAATACAAAAAACGGATAACAATGTGCTCAGTGCCTGGAAATTGGTGATTCTTGGGGAAGACGGTTCTATCAGACCTTTTAACCTATTGGAAGTCTCTTCAATAAAGATATTAGATGAACTACTCCAGAAAGACCTCCAGCGTATCCTGGATATCTATCTCAATGCCAAATATACAGACCGAAAAAACGTGAAGATACAAACCGCCGGTAAAGGTGAACGCAATATGAAAATCGGTTATCTTATAGAAATGCCTATCTGGAAGACCTCTTATCGTTTGATACTCGGCGATGATGCCAAACCATATCTTCAGGGCTGGGCAATCGTGGAAAATCCCACTGATGAAGACTGGAATAATGTCCAGGTCTCGTTTGTTGCCGGTAATCCCATATCATTTATACTCGACCTCTATACCTCTTATTATCCGCCACGAACCACAATAAACTTGAGTAGTTTAATACCATTAGCCTCTGGATTAGTTGACTTAGAAGAAAAATCAGAGGGCGAAGCAGTATATGATTCAATAGGAGGTGTTGGCGGCGGCGGTGGAAGATATGGCGGAAGATCCGGCGGTAAGAAAGGAGATGTCCTTTCTAAAGACTTAAGAGCCGCTCCGCCAAGTCAATCGTTTTCTGAATTACTGGCTGGTTCTATCAGCGCTATTGCAACCGGCACACCTTTGGGAGACCTATTTGCTTATGAAGGAAAAACAGCAGTCAGTATCGGCAGACGCCAGGCGGCAATGGTTCCGATTGTTACGGAAAATGTGGAAAGCAATAAAACACTTTATTACAAGGACTCAATCTCTCCGCGTATAATGAACGCCGTCTATCTGACCAATGCCACCAAACTTACCTTAGAACCCGGTCCGATTAATATCTTTGAAGGCTCCACTTCTGTAGGCGAAGGGTTAATCCGCCAGTCACTTCAGGCAGGGATGAAGGAAATGATACCTTATGCCATTGAAAGCGGCTGTCTGATTGAATCAGCCCGCAGCGATGAAGCTAAGAAGACACATAAGGTAAGTATTGTTAATGGCGTTATGGTTTTGAAACGTTATGATGTCTATGAAAATAACTATAGATGTGCTAATAAAACAACCAAAAACTTCACGCTATACCTTGACCAGCCACGTTGGACTGATGCATCCTTGATGGAACCAGCCAAATCTGAAGAAGAATTACCTGGTTATTATCGCTTTAAGTTTAATTTGCCTGCCAACAAAATAACCGAATTCAAGGTTATTCAACGCAAAGCAGTCAGTTCGTCAATCTACATTCAAAATCTTAAACTTGATGATATTAAGTTTTACCTCAAAGAGCCCTATTTTAGCAAAGCAACTAAAGACTTTATGACCGAAATAACAAAATTGATGAATGACATAAGCGAACAAGAACGTATTGTAAATGAAGCAAAACAGGAAATGGACAAATTAGCCAAAGACCAGGAGCGTTATCGCGAGAATATGAAGATTCTTAATGTGAATAACCCCAAAGAAAGTGAAAAACGCTCTGAATATCTAGAAAGACTTACTGGCGTAGAGAAACGGATGGAAACATTGGAACAGAACATCCGTGCAGCCCTTGAGAAAACAAGACAGATACAGTCTCAAATTACTCTAAAGATACAAAGTTATACGGAAGAATAGCACTTTAAAAGGCTATTAAAAATATATATAAATTTTTGTATATTTTTATTGCAATATGTTTTTTATAGGATATAATATATCTCTATAGATATCTATGGGGCGTAATGCTATTATTAGCGTGCAAAACCGTAGTATTATAACTTAAGTAAAACGGGTATCTATCCCACCCATAATGATATGGGTAATAAGTAAGGAGAAGCAAGAATGGGGACAAAACTGTATGTAGGCAATCTGAATTATCAGACATCAGAAGAGATGATCAAAACTGCTTTTGGTGCCCACGGTAATGTCGTTTCCGTTACCATTATTCATGGTAAAGGATTCGGATTTGTGGAAATGGGTTCAGAAGAAGAGACTCTAAAGGCTAAGGAAGCAATGAACAATGCTGATTTGGATGGCCGCAAAATCCGCGTCGACGAAGCACGTCCTAGACAGGAAGGTGGACCAAGAGGCGGCGGCGGCGGATACAAAGGAAACAGAGAAAGATATTAATAGTACTTTTCAATTCACCAATCAACGAATAAAGGGTAGAGAATTAAACCTCTCTACCCTTTTTTGTTAACTTCGTAGAAGAACCCAGAAAATTGTTTAAACCACAGTAACGGATTACCCCGCACATAACCTATCCGCCAGAGGCGGATCTGCCGAAGGCACAGGGTAGCAAGAAGAAGCCCGCATCCGACAACTATGATGCCACTAAGTATTGGGTTATGTGCGAGACGATACCCAACCAAAAGAAACAAGGAAAATATGTAATGACTTTATTAATATTAAAATAATTTTTGTTGACATCTTATATTCCAAAAGATTATATAATGCAATTATAACATGATTGTAAAATCAAACCTTTTCACTTCTATATTATTATGACAAAATATTTATACGAAGGATTTGACCGCGCCGGTAAAAAAATCAGCGGGGAAATAGAGGCTTCATCTTCTCAAGAAGCAAATAATCAAATTAGAAAGATGGGTAATTTCCCGTCAAGTATCAGAGAAAAAACATCAGGAGCAATTCCAAGTCCAACGGTGATGCAGAAAAAAAAGTTTTATGTCACAGGTGTAAGCAAAAAATCTCTCACTCAATTTACGGTCCAGTTAGCAACTCTTCAAAATGCCGGATTGCCAATCTTGAGAAGTTTAAAGATTCTTGGTGACCAGCAAAAACCATCAAAATTAAAAGATGTTGTTACTGAAGTATCTACGGATGTAGAAGGAGGTAATTCATTATCCGAATCCTTAGCAAAACATCCCGGCACTTTTGACCGCCTTTATGTAAATATGATTAAGGCTGGTGAATCAGGCGGTGTCCTAGATACGGTGCTTATGAGACTATCAACATTTATGGAAAAATCACAGGCATTGAAGCGAAAAATTATTGGTGCTTTAACCTATCCTGCCGTTGTTATTCTTGTAGCAATCCTAATCCTCACAATAATTATGACCAAAGTAGTTCCTCAATTCCAGAAAATATTTGAGGAAATGGACCTCGGCCGAGGACTACCATATCAAACACAATTATTGCTGAACGTCAGTAACTTTCTTTTGGATTGGTGGTTCCTTATTCCTGTTATTATCATATTAGGTTACTTTAGTCTTATGGCTGCTGCTCGTTCTCCGCAGGGACGTATTATTGTTGATAAAATGAAATTACGACTACCACTAATAGGTATGCTATATCGTAAAGCCGCCATTGCCCGTTTTGCCAGAACATTTGGAACATTACTCACCAGCGGCGTACCTATCCTGGATGCATTAACCATTGTCAAGAATACTGTCGGTAATGAAGTTGTCGCTGAAGCCGTTCAACATGTCCACGATAGTATCCGTGGAGGCGAAAGTATTGTCGGACCTCTTTCAGAATGCAAAATCTTTGATTTGATGGTTCTTAATATGATAGAAGTCGGTGAAGAAAGCGGCGAATTAGATAAAATGCTCCACAAAATTGCAGATACTTATGAGACAGACGTTGATACCCTAGTCTCATCTCTGACCAGTATTTTAGAGCCTGCTATTATTGTTGTTCTGGGTGTCGCAGTTGCATTTATTGTCTTCAGCCTATTTTCACCGTTACTCGTCCTGATAAAAGAATTAGGTGCAGCGAAATAACGAAAATACCCTTACGCTATAATTAGCCAAAGTCGCCATTCACATCCTTAAAAAGAAAATGGAAACAATGGTTTCTGGAGTAAAATACTACTATCTGATGACGAAAAAAATACCAACAACAGTGAACATTAAGCATTAAACATTTTCATTCAGCATTGTTAATTGCTTATCACCAAAAGAGTCAATAGTTATGAGGCACAATTTATTATTAAATGTTCTCAACGATATCGTTGAAATACCGTCTGTTTCAGCTGCCGGATTGAAAAGTAAACCTATCAGACAGACCGCTGAATTTGTCATTAAAATACTCAAGCAAAATGGTTTTAATACTATTTTAGAGACAATTAAAGATAATCCTATTATATATGCGGAACACATAATTTCTCCTGAGAAGCCAACGATCATTTTTTATAATCATTATGATGTCCAGCCACCTGACCCATTGAACGAATGGATATCAGGACCATTCAAACCAACCATACGAGCAGGTAAACTATTCGGCAGAGGCGTATCTGATAACAAAGGTAATCTTATTGCCAGGCTGGCTGCGGTAAAATCATTTATTGACTCAGGAATTTCTCTTCCAATAAATGTTAAATTTCTCATTGATGGTGCTGAAGAAATCGGTTCACCGGGATTAGCCGATTTCATCCGTAAATACCAATCCAAGCTCTCGGCTGATGTCTGCGTCTGGGAATTCGGGAAGTGCAGTGAAAAAGGCGTGCCTGAATTATCTCTGGGTGTCAAAGGAATAATTTACGTACAATTATTAGTCAAAGGCCCCAAAGATGACCTGCATTCATCTCTGGGTATTACCATTCCGAATCCTGCATGGCGGTTAAACTGGGCTCTGGCTTCCCTCAAAGACCCAAAGGAACGTATCCTTATTAAAGGATTCTATGATGATTGCCTCCCGCCTACGACTGTTGATATAAAAGTATTATCGCCAGATCTATTAAATGAAGCCGGAATAAAAAAAGAAATGGGAATAAATAAATTCCTCTTAGGATTAACCGGGAAACCGCTTCTCAAAAGACATTTTTATCAACCGGCGCTGAATATCAACGGACTAACCAGCGGCTACCAAGGACCGAGCCATAAAACCGTCCTACCCAAACAGGCATCAGCCAAAATAGATTTTCGTTTAGTGCCTAATCAAAACCCGCAGGATATCCTCAAAAAACTCCGACGGCATCTTAACAGCAAAGGATTCGGTGATGTAAAAATCAGTTACTCGGACGGCTATCCACCCGGACGCACCGCATCTAACCACCCCTTTATGCGTAAATATATGCCAATACTAAATAATATTGCCAAAAATATCTTCGGGCACAAATTTATTATTGAGCCAACCTCACCTGGTTCAGGACCGATGTATCTCATCGACCGCTACCTAAAAATCCCATGTATTGGATTCGGTATCGGCGGACACCCGGGTGCAAATATCCACGCCCCGAACGAAAATATTATTATTACTGATTATGAAAAAGGTGTGAAATTCATCATTGAACTATTAAAGAAATTAAGTTAACAAAATTAATAAGGAGAGATTATGAATAACCCAATTTTTAATGAACACAATGCCTTTAAACTGCTTAATCAAATATCATTCGTGCGTTTAGGCGGAACAGCGGCTGAAAAGAAAGCATCCGATATCTTGAAAAGGTATCTCTCATCCATAGGTCTTAAACCCAAAGAGGAAATCTTCAAGGTTGAAACATATCAGGAAACAGCCGCATCTTTAGAGGTGATGACTCCGTATCATAAGAAGTATAATGTCAACGTGGTGGGCAGCAGCGGTTCAACAACGGCTGGTGGTATCACCGGCGAATTAGTGCATCTTAATTATTTTGATACAGAACATCTTCAGACAGCAAAAGGCAAAATTGTAATGCTGTATAACCGTCTGATTGATAAAACATTCTATCAAAAATTACGTAGTCATAAGGCAAAAGCTCTAATCAGGGTAGTAGAATCATCTGCAAAATTGCCTACTTATAAACAGGGTGATTTGTTTCTAAAGGCATTCGGTAAAATTCCTTCGGTCCTAATTAAATATGAAGACGCACTGGAAATAGTGCATAAGAACGCTAAAAACGTACGCCTGGTTGCCCAACAGAAAGAGTTCAAAGCCACTTCCCGCAATATTACTGTAACCATTACCGGCACAGAATTACCTAATGAAAAAATCATCATCTGCGGCCATTACGATAGTGTTGACAAATCACCGGGCAGTTTGGATAACGGCAGTGGTTCGGCAACCATTGCTGAATTTGCCCGTTATTTTGCTGACCATTCACCCAAAAGAACAATTGAGTTTATCTGGTTCGGAAGCGAAGAAATCGGACTTAAGGGTAGTGAGGAATATGTCAGACGACATAAAAAGGAACTCCTTCCGCCCAAACGACCTGTTTTAATTAATTCACCGCAGGTTAAGTTATTGATTAATGTGGATGTGGTCGGTCCGATTTTCGGCCATAATTCAGCATATATCTGTGGCTCTGATGCAATGGCTCATTTCTTAGAAGGAATTGCTAAGGAAAAAGGGTTACCGCTTGAAACAAAACATCTACCTTATTCCAGCGATAACATCGCATTTAACGAAAATGGAATTCCCTCAATAGCATTTGGTCGAGCAAGCGGTATGTATGGTCATTCTGCGCTTGATACAATACATCTAATGAGTCCGGACGGGCTAAAGGTGCTGGGCCAATTTGGCCTGGAATTATTGAGCCGAATTGCCAACGCCGCAGAAATCCCGTTCAGTCTGAGCATACCTGAATCAGACAAAAAATTAACTTACGAATATATAGAACGTTACAACCCTTTTTATAAACGTCCCGGATAGGAATCCCAAAGACTCCTGTTACCCAATGGGTGAAAGATTATTTTTATAAGGAATCCAGGAGAGCAGGATAAATAATTCCTGTTTTCATGGTCTCCTTATAAATCTCCCCGTTTGGTATGACGAATCCCGATTTATATATTCACCCTTACCGATTAAATTGCATCTCTATCCGATTATAGATATTGAGTCAAAAACTAACCTGTGAGTTAACAAAATAAATTTATTGACTTAATAAAAATAAGTAGTATATACTCCATTTTTGAGGAGGGATTATTTTGCCAGCAGAAATTATTAAGCTAGACCATAAAAATTATAATATAGAGATATTATTTAAGGCGGCAAAAGTTTTAGCCGAAGGTGGACTTGTGGCTTTTCCAACCGAGACCGTCTACGGTTTAGGAACCAATGCCAATATTCCTGCTTCGGTAAAAAAACTCTCTGATATAAAAAACAGCCCCAAAGACCGTCAGTTTACTTTTCATTTAGCCTCAGCCGATGATATTTATCTGTATACCAAAAATATCAATCGTTTATCAATCCGTTTGATGAAGGCATTCTGGCCCGGTCCACTTACTATGGTTTTACCAGATTCTAAAGAGGGTTGGATTGGGGTGAGAACACCCAACCATATAATAGCCCACGATTTAATACGGCTTTCAAATGTTTCGGTAATCGCAACAAGTGCCAATATTGCTAATCAGAAACCGCCTCTTGATGCCCAGACCGTACTTAAGGCATTAGGCGACAAAATTGATATTATTATTGATGCCGGTCCATCAAAAATGGGTCATTCTTCCACTGTTGTAAAAATAACAGGAGATAATAAATTTGAGATATTACGGGAAGGTCCAATCACCAAAGATGATATTGAACGATTTACTTACAAAATGATTGTTTTTATATGTACAGGCAATACCTGCCGAAGTCCGATGGCTATGGGTCTATACAAGAAAATGCTTGCCGATAAATTAAAAATACCTGTTTTAAGATTAGAATCAAACGGCTATAAAATTATTTCTGCCGGGACATCGGCGATTTATAGCGCACCGGCTTCTAATATTGCTATTGAGGTGATGAAGGAAATCGGCGTTGACATCAGAGACCATCGCTCGCAGCCCGTGACACTAAACATGCTTGATGAGGCTGACGAGGTCTATGTGATGACAAAAGGACATTTCACGACCCTTAAAGAATGGGTTCCATTATTAGCAGAAAAGATAAGACTGCTTGACCCATCTGGAGAAAATATAGAAGACCCGATTGCATTAAATAAAGAAATCTATCTGAAAGCACTGGCTAAAATACGAAAGGGATTGGAAAGAATTATATGACCATGAAAATTGCTATTGCCGCTGACCATGCCGGTTATCAAACCAAAAAAAAGGTGATTCAATTTATTAAAGAGTCAGGTTATGATTATATTGATTTTGGGACAAACAGTGATTCATCTGTAGATTATTCAGATTTTGCTTTTCAGGTGGCAGAAGCGGTATCTTCGGGTAAATACCAAAGAGGTATTTTGATATGCGGCTCAGGCTTAGGTATGTGTATTGCCGCTAATAAAGTCAAGGGCATCAGAGCAGTTACCTGTCATGATACCTTTACGGCTGAAATGTCACGTAGACATAACGACGCTAATGTCTTGTGTCTTGGTGCAAAGGTTATCAAGGAAGATAATCTCTTAAAGATATTAAAGATATGGTTGGAGACAAAGTTTGAATCGGAAGACGGTAAAAGCCGACACCAAAGACGGCTAAATAAGATTTCCGATTACGAGATGAAGCCCCACACATAACCCTACCTCTAGGCATCCCACCGTTCGGGGTGGTTTATTTCTCGGCGATAAGGGATGCACCTATAGCGGCTATAAATTCACAGTCCGGTGTAATCTGGATATCAACCTGCAGATTTTCCTTCATTGATTTAACAAATCCCTTATTCTTAGCAACACCACCGATTAATAAAACATCTTTTTCCAAGCCAATCCGACGGGTCATAGAAGCGATTCTACTGGCAATGGCATCATTTACCGCACGGGCAATATCAGGTTTGGATACTTTTGCATGAACTAAAGAAACCACTTCAGATTCTGCAAAGACAGCACATTGGGCGTTCATCGGAATGACCTGCTGTGAGGTAAGAGAAATCTCGCCCATTTGTTCCAGCGGAACTTCCAATGCCCGGCTCATCGCCTCAGAAAAAGAACCTGCTCCAGCCGCGCATTTTTCGTTAATCGCAAAGTCAATAACCTTACCGGTGCTATCACAACGAATGGCACGCCCTTCTTCAGCCCCGATATCAATCACGGTCCTGACTGAAGGAAACAAATAGATACTCCCCTTTGCCGCCGCAGTCACCTCCGTTACTTCCTTATCCGCAGAAATAGGCGGATGCATCAACACCTCTTTACGACCGATGCCGGTAGCGGTAATATATTCAATATCGTTACGTGACAAATTAGCCTTGGTTAATGTTTCATTAAATACCTTTTCGGCAGAGGCGCGCTGATCAAAACCACCTAACAAAATATTTTTAGCAATAATCTTATCATCTTTCATTATGACAACTTTAATAGTCTTAGCACCCATATCTATGCCTGCTGTAATCATTATTACCTCCTTACTTACTGATTGTGAGGTTTAATAGAATATAATATTTCTTATAATATATAAGTGATTAATACGGTCAAGAAATACCATCTTAAAACTTGTGTTAAATGATAAAAACCAATATGATACCGGTATGGCATCACAAAAACCCAAACCGATTCCGCTAACAATGGCTATTTGTGATACTATCATTGACGATAGACTCAGCGGCAAAAAAAGTCTTATTGGAATCTTTAACAATATCGCAGTGGTAGAACTGCCCTGCCAGCACCAGACCTTGTATGTTTATTGCGTGCTTACCGAAGGTATCGGACAATACGACGGGGCGTTACGATGTACGCATTTAGAATCAAATAAAACCATCATTAACCTGAACGGACCAATTAATTTCCCCAATCCCTTAGCTACTGTAGAATTTATTTTTGATATAAAGAACATGTTTTTGGAGCAAGAAGGCATCTATGTATTCGAATTACTCTGCGATAATCAGCCTGTAATTAGCCGTAAAATACATGTCTCTAAAATAAAACCCAAGAAGTAAAATGCCAGTCATTTGCCCCCTACCCCGCTTGCGCCTACAAAATCGTAGGTTACCTTTAATGGGAATGGCAACGTCTTCAATTCCCGAATAAACTCTCTTTTTATAGTATGAATATATTCAGGTGGAACAACATCTGAAAATAGACCTTCTTCCAGAATAAAAATATCATTATATACATCATCAGCACTCTGATAATCGCATTTAATACTATCCTTCCAGATACGAACATCACTTAATCCTACCCTTTCAATTATCTTTCTAAACTCGGAAGCAGAAGCAGGTAATATGCTTTTATACATCTTTAATGACCAGTTCTTATGCTTCTTTATTATCTTTTTTAGAATAGCTAGAGGCAATACCGGAGAATCGTCAAGATATGTAACTATAGAAAATCGTCCATTCACTTTTAACATATGACGAATATTAGTTGATACGGAAAAAATATCCTGAGACGAGTCGGATGTCCAGAGAAAGATTATCAAATCAAATACCTTCTGTGGAAATGAAGATAAATGAATAGCTGATTGTCCCTTGAGATATATAATATTATTCTGCGGTTCAAGACAAGTAGAATATTCTGAGCCATTACTAATGAATATTTTCCATTCTGATTGGTCAAAGTAACCAGTGAAAGTAGAGGTAAAGAATTCTGCGCCTTTACCGACTATTAAAGCGCGGTATGATGAGTGCCTGATATCAGATACTATTTTAGACTTAAAAACATTTAAATCTAATCTTGATAATATCTCCTGAGGCAGTTTTTTTGCCTTATCTAACCAACTTAACCGATAACTCAAATTATTTTAATCTAATAATATAAATAGATTATCTATCTTGGCATTATTTTTTAGCAGTAGAAGCTTTTGGACGACGTTCGTTAAGTTCCATAAAGAAATTCAAAATCAGATTCTGCAAAGCAAATTCATCTATCTTAGACTTCTGATGGCCGAAATGGCTCATCACATGTAAAATCCTTCCGCCACCTGCATATGAAGGTCCTGTACCACCGTCTGTCGTAACCAATTTCTCCGCGGAATAACCCCAAGTTACTGCAACCGCTCCCTCGTTTTTGTTAGCCTTAGCCAAGTCAGGGCTTACTATTAAAACGGTTACGTCTTTTTTAATGATTTTTATATCAGGGCTCTCACTATCAATTTTCCAGATGGCATCAATACGGAAGTCTTGTTCTTTTACGGAGGTCGTTTCGCTTGATTTTCCTTCTGATGAAGCTTGAGGAATATTTGATGGAGGTAACTCAAAGACACATTTTAAATAGGGATGCACGGCAGCACCTGGAGCCGGTAATATTTTCACTTCCTGCTCAGGAAGAGATTTAGTATTCATAATAGTTCCAGGAAATGCCCGCACAATTATTTCCTGAATATTCAAGTCTTCAGTAAAAAGATAACCTCCTGTTTCTACAAAATTCTTAATTTTTTGGATGGTCTTATCGCTGAGTTTACTATTATGAATTTGATGGGCTGTCTTACCATCACCGGCACACTCCTGTGACCTTACTGTTGTCGCACTTTTTTTATCTGCTGAAGGCTTATGACCAGGGGCACAACAATGGTCGTAGAAATAATTACAATTAAAAACAATCATCCACTTATCATCCAAAGAATAAGACTCCTTATCTAATTCTGATTTCCCGACAACAGTATGTTCAATACCCATTCTGGTCAGAATATCTTGTATGTGGTCATAATTCATGTCCCAAGCATTGGTCTTATCGCACTTATCATTTCGCACCACAATCACTTTTTCCTTATCCAATGTTCTTACATCTCTCATATCACGATAATCGGCCACACTACCAATATGACCGACCTCTTTAGGCTGAATAAGTTGTCCGATATCTTTATTCTTATTCTCATTCCACCATTGTATCCATGATTCAGGATAAGTACCACGGTCAAGATTGGTAATATTTTTTATAAAATAGATTACTTCTTTTATTAAAGGACCTTTTATCGTATCTTTCGTATCGTTATCCTTGAAAGGCCTAAGAAAATTAAAAAGTGCCTCTAATGATTCCTTGGTAGGAATAGAACCCAATTGATAGATAGCCTCTTTTTGCATTTCATGAGTGCTTTTTTCTAAAATGGTACTGAGCAAAAAGACTATATTTGAAGAAGGATTGCCTTTAAGTGCTTTAAGTAAATCCCTGCTGATTGCCTTACCTTTATTACTCAAAATAAAAGTTGTAATTTTGGCAATAACATCTTTATTAGTAAAACGAGCAATACCTGATACGATTATCCAGTATGCTTCAGGTTCAGAAGAGGCTTTTAATGACTCCAATTCACTAATCAATTCATTATATGATTTATCATCATTTCTGCTAACCAATGCATCTACAGCATTTTTAATCATAGAGCCGTCTTTTTTCTGAATACCGATTTGCAGATCTTGCGCAGGATTCCCAGCTCCATAGACATCAATAAAAATAGCCAAAACCATTATTGACATTAATAATATTTTCTTCATGTTTTATCTCCTTCTTGCTTTTCTATAATATATTGTAGCACGAATTCCTAAAAAGTCAAGGGTTTTACTGTATTGCTATACGTTATAAGTACACGTCTCCCCCTTATAAGAACGTTAGAAACCACCGAAATACTGCATCAGGTTTAGAAAAATCACCCTTATGAAAGGCAAAAATTTATTCTCTCCAAAACCCGTTCTTTGCCGAGTAATTCCATAATCTCAAATATACCGGGGCTAACAGTGGTACCGGTCAACGCTACGCGGATAGGTTGAGCAACGCCTTGAAATTTCAAGGCACGGCTATCAGCAATCTTACGTAAAATAGGTTCTAATGATGCCAAATTAAATTCCGGAATGTGTGCAATCTCATCGCGGACCATTGTTAAAACTGCTTTTCCATCAACTGTATTAACAAATTTTTCTTTAGCGTCAGATTGATAGATTATCTTATCTGTAAAGAAAAATTTTGTTACCTCTGCAATCTCTGAAATCACCTTTATTCGTTCCCTATAAAAGTAAACCAATTGAGATATTTTTTCTTCGGGAAACTTAATTAAATCATAACCGGCCTGTAACAGATAAGGTTTAGCTAACTGGTATAATATGTCGGCTGAAAGATATTTGATATAATGGCTATTCATCCAGGTGAGTTTTTTGAGATTAAACTGTGCCGGTTTATCCTTAACGCGTTCAATAGTAAACCGGCTGATAATTTCTTCCTTGCTCATTATTTCAGTATCGTCACCGGGCGACCAGCCCAAAAGACTCAAAAAGTTAAACATCGCTTCAGGCAGATAACCGATATCACGATATTCGCCGACTGATGTATGTCCATGTCGCTTACTCAGACGCGAACCATCCTCTCCCATTATCAAAGGAATATGAACAAATTGGGGAATCGGTTTACCTAATGCCTCGTATAAAACTATTTGTTTGGGAGTGTTGGAAATATGGTCATCACCCCTGATGATATGAGTAATATTCATTGAAGCATCGTCAATAACACAGGCAAAGTTATAGGTTGGGAACCCATCTGATTTTATCAGTACTATATCTCCAAGAAACTCGCTTTCAAATTTAATAGAACCATGCACCAAGTCATCAAATATAATTGATTTACCTTGTGGCATCTTGAAAACAATTGCCTTACCCTTAACAACGTCTTCTTGATAAACCGCTTTACCTTCAGAAAGTAATTTTTGAGCATATTCGTTATAAATATTCCTGCGTTCGCTCTGATAATACGGACCTTCATCCCATTTTATATCCAGCCATTGCAGACTATCAAAAATCGCCTTAGTGGATTCGGGCGTAGAGCGTACTTGGTCAGTATCTTCTATCCTTAAAACTAAAGTGCCGTTAGAATGTCTGGCAAATAGATAATTATAAAGAGCAGTCCGGGCTCCGCCGATATGAAGATAACCGGTTGGGCTTGGTGCAAAACGAACTCGTATTTTCTCTGGCATAAAATATTATATAATAGTTTTAATATTCAATATCCTACTGTGGTTATATTAAAAACTCCCCTTCTTTTCAATTTTATTGTCTTAATTTTATCTTTATTTCTACTTCCTTAGGATTATCAGTGTGTTTCAGACTTTTTAACATTCCCAAAATAGTAGCACCGACAAAATCCTGGACAAACTCCTTTAGCGGTATAAGTTTACCGTTCACCTTAACTTGAACTAATCCTGCACGCCTGACCGGCTGTCCGTTCGAACAGTTTTTTTTATCTTTTTCTGACATATAAATTTATCCTCTATAAAATCAGTTATTTTACTAATATCGTTTAATCTAAATTGCGGAATATTATAATTAGTTATTTTTATATCACTTATCAATGCAACAAGATTATCTTCTTTGACCCGACAAATCGGTTCCGATGAAATCTTACTGCGTACAATCTCTATCTTCGGCTTACTTTCTCTCTTAAAACCCTCTGTTATTATCAAATCAAGTTTATGCTCTCTATTGTTAAAGAACATCTGTATCGCCTGCCGGAGACTCAGCGATTTCTCTAATCTTCTTACCACTGCTATTTTATCAGTGCCAAGAATCATCGCCATTTTGCTACCCGAATGAAAATGCCGATAAGAATCCTTACCCGGATAATCAATCTCAAATCCATGGACATTATGTTTTATTGTGCCAATTTGATAACCCCGTTTGACTAACTCTTTAACTATTTTTTCTAATAAGGTAGTTTTTCCACTATATGGGTTTCCGACTATGGAAACAATTTTGGGCATAATCGTAGGATATGTATTTTATATATCAACAATCAAGAAATACCCCCGCCCCGGTTCGAACGGGGAACCTACTGGTTCGAAGCCAGCCACTCTATCCATTTGAGCTACGGGGGCATTAATCGAATATTCTATAATAAAAAGAACGATATTCCTATTAATAAAAATATAATCCCGGCACTTCTTGTTATCTTCTTTTTATCAATTTTTCCCGAAATAAATTTGCCCAAATAAACTGCCATTACAGAAAGAATTGTTAATGCGGCTATAGTCCCGATTAAAACAAACCACGGGTTATATTGAGTTGCAAATAATCCTGCGGCAATTTGAGTCTTATCACCCCATTCTGTTATAAGAATTAATCCAAAACCTGAAAGAAATGGGTTGGCGGAATATAATCTATTCTTATTATCATCTTCCCTCTCTTTTAATATCAATAACAACGTCCCATAAATTACAAAAATCCCACCTGATAATATTTTCAATAACTTAATGGATATAATATTCATAGCATATGAACCTGCTAAAATTGCAGCACCATCTACTATCAAAAACGCCAGTATCACACCAAGTAATAAATGCAGATGTTTTTTCGTCTTTGATGACAAAAGTAAGATTGATATTTGAGTTTTATCACCTAACTCTGCTATAGCCACGGTTCCCAAAGGAATTAATATATCAGATATCATTAATTACTCTTTTTTACATTCTGAAAAGCAGTTAAAGCAGCACCAATCGCACCTGTAAATTGAGCCAGAGGCGGCACCAAAACTTCTTTCTTGAAATAACTTTTTAATAAATCTGCAATGACATCATTATAAGCAATAACTCCGCCGGTAATAACTACTTCTCCTTCTAAAGAATCCATCTCTATAATGCGTTTAACAACAGAACTAAAAACCCCTCTGATAATATCCTCTTTCTTTTTCCCCTCACGAATTTTAGATAGGATTTCAGTTGCCGTAAAAACAGTGCAATAACTGCCTAGTTCTATAGGATTAGTTGAAGCCTTGGCAAGAGAATTCAATTTATCTAATGGGATATCCATTTTGTAAGCAATCTCCTCCAGAAAAGCACCTGTTCCGGCCGCGCATTTACGGTTCATCTTAAAATTGACCAAATGTCCATTACTGTCTATATGAATAACCTTGTTATCCTGTGCACCAATATCAATAATCGTAAGTGCTTTAGGAAAATAATAATAAACACCTTTTGAATGTGCTGAGATTTCTGTAATAGTCCTTCTCGCTTGACCTAATGACCAGTCGGGCAGGTGCGTAAATGTCAGATTATTCCTACCAAATCCGGTAGAAACTATTTGTGTAATATGAGTTGCAGGCTTTATGGCTTTTTCAGCTTCATCTAAGGAATTTTGAGATGAGGCAACAAGATCAACCCCGGACTTATGCATCGCTTGAGATACTATCTCTCGTTGCTTATTTATAATAATAACCTTAACCGCTGAAGCACCGACATCTATCCCGGCAAAATATTGATGGTCTATCATACTATTATCCTAACAAAAATATAGTAACTATTCAAGAATGTCTGGATGTTTAAGAAAATAAATAATAAGACACGGCGAATCTGCCGATATTATAATAAATAAAGCCACAGATTTCACAGATTAAATTCGTGTAATTTATCTTTGGGCAAATGTCACAGATTAAATTCAATCTGTGTAATCTGTGGCTATTTTCCCTGACATTTTTTATGTATTAATCAATGATTCCTTTACAATTAGATGAGATAATCAGATTTACTAAAGGTAAACTCCTTACGCCATATATCCCGCGCTTAATAAAAGGCATTTCTACAGATACCCGCACTATCAATAAAGGCAGTCTATTTATAGCCCTCAAAGGTAATAATTTTGATGGCCATAACTTTATCATTGATGCAATAAAGCAAAAGGCTTCAGTGATTATTCTTTCCCGTATTCCCTCATCCATCAAAAAAGAGCTACGATTAAATAATCACACCTCTTTTATAAAAGTAGATGATACCGTTAAAGCATTGGGTAATATCGCCGCATATTATCGCCGAAAGTTATCAGCAAAAGTAATCGCAATCGGCGGAAGTAATGGCAAAACAACCACTAAAGATATGATTGCCCATATCCTCTCAAAACGATATCAGGTAGTAAAATCTCCCAGAAGTTATAATAATTTTATCGGACTGCCTTTAACAATCTTATCGGCAGATAACCACACCGAATATTTAGTGGCTGAGGTTGGCACAAATCAACCTGGCGAAATAAGTTATTTAGCCAAAATATTAAAACCTGATATTTCCGTTATCACCAATATTTCAGCGACACATCTGGAAGGATTGAAAGATTTGGAAGGGGTATTCAAGGAGGAGTCTTCTTTATTTAAAAACCTCTCGTCAGATAAAATTGCACTATTCGAATCATCTAATAAACGACTTAAGAGATTATCAAAATATGCCGAATATAAAACAATAACTTTCGGGATGGATTCCGAAGCAACTATTAGGGCTAAAGGAATACAAATAAAACCAGATTATATTAATTTCTCAATTGCCATAAAAGGTCAAGGATATCATAAATGCAACCTGCCGGTATTGGGTGCATGGAATATTAAAAATGCATTAGCTTCCTTTGCTGTCTCATATACCATCGGTATGAAACCGGCTGAGATTTGTAAAGCCCTGGCTGATTTTAAACTGCCTGCAATGCGCATGGAAAAATATTTTGTTAACGGCGTAACTTTTATTAATGATGCTTATAATGCAAACCCTACCTCGGTTGCATTAACTATCAGGGAGTTATCAGAAATGAAAATGGCTTCCCAGCCCGACAGGCTTGGTCTGGCGGGTCGCAAAGTCTTTGTCTTAGGTGAAATGCGCGAGTTGGGTAAATATTCCAGGAGATTCCATCAGGACATCGCTGATGATATAGCCAAAAGTAATATTGACATCCTGATTGCTATAGGTAATGAATCAAAATGGACGATGGAGAAATTATCAGGAATCAAAACGCCTAATATATTATCATTTTATTACAAGGATATTTCAGAAGCAATTCCGTATATAAAAAAGATTATCAGGAAAAACGATATGGTTTTACTAAAAGGTTCAAGAACTAATTCTCTAGAAAAGATTATTTTATGTTATACCAACTAATCTCATCTTTTATAGAACAATTTCGCTATATTACCTTTAGAACATCATTTAGTGCCGTTCTATCATTCATATTAGTCTGCATTTTCACTCCGATACTTATTAAAACACTCAAAAAAAAGAAGTTCTTGGAACGGGCAGAAAAAAAGGATTCTGAACGGCTTATTCAGTTACACCAAAACAAGGCTTCCACTCCGACTATGGGCGGCTTTGTTGTTATCGGGGCTATCTTAATATCAACCATCCTATTTGCCAGATTGGATAATATCTTTGTCCTTTATGCACTACTATTAATTCTCGGACTAACTATATTGGGTTATATTGATGATATGATTAAAATTAAAGCATCCCGAAAATCAGGGATTACCAAATCATTCAAACTGCTCGGTCAGGGACTAATGGGTCTGGCTATTGGATTCGGCCTGTGGTTTTATTTCAAACAATATCTTCCATCCGCTACCACACTTTACATCCCGTTATTAAAAACCACCGTCGAATTGGGATGGTTTTATCCCATATTCGTATGTGTAGTTATTACTGCCTCATCTAATTCTGTCAACCTAACTGATGGATTAGATGGATTAGCCACCGGCTGTCTTATTATGGCAGGCTTAGCATATTTATTCATTATCTATGTTGTTGGTCGTATTGACTATACTACATATTTGAATATTCCTTATATACCAGGCAGTGGTGAATTAACCATCTTTATGGGCGCATTTGTCGGCGGTTGTTTAGGTTTCCTCTGGTTTAATGGGTTCCCGGCAGAAATATTCATGGGAAACGTCGGCGCAATTTCATTGGGCGGTGTCTTGGGATTGGTTGCTGTCGTGGCTAAACAGGAAATCGCCCTGTTTTTAGTTGGCGCCATCTTTGTGGTAAACGCTCTTTCGGTTATTCTTCAGGTTATTTCTTATCGGATATGGGGCAAACGTATCTTCAAAATAGCGCCGCTCCATCACCATTTTCAATTTAATGGTATCTCAGAACCGAAGATTACTCTCCGGTTCTGGATTGTAGCAGCGATACTTGCCATATTAACATTAGCTACCTTGAAAATAGAATTTTAATACGAAAAACAAAATCTATAAAGAGGCCAGGAAGCCAAGAATAATTTTTCCTGGATTCCTTAAGAACATTTTATATGGAATTACCCTATAAAGAACTAACCGAGAAAATTATCGGCTCGGCAATAGAAGTTCATAAGCAACTCGGCCCGGGTTTTATTGAATCTATTTATGAGAATGCATTAGTTATAGAATTACAGCATAGAGGATTAAAAGTATCTCAGCAGGTGGGACTCGCAGTAAAATATAAGGGGACAGATGTGGGACAACATCGGCTTGACCTTCTGGTGGAAAATACCATTATTGTGGAACTCAAAGTAGTCAAAATGATAGAGGATATTCATTTTGCTATTGTTAAATCTTATCTTAAGGCTCTCGGTAAAAATCACGGACTGATTATTAACTTTGCTAAAATAAAACTGGAGACCAAGAGAGTTATATATGAATAATTATCATGGTTTCCTGGTTTCCTTATAGTCTTTGGCGTAAATATTACTTTATTGTAATTGTATATTTAATGACTCCAAGAAAAATAGTAAGCAGCTTAAACAGATATTACGGATTGAACGGATAGAAAATTTAAATATTTTCAGTTTAATCCGCTTAATTTGTTTACATATAATTTTCTATGGTATTAAAAAACTCTCATAAGATAACCATTATTACCCTGTCATTGCTTTCATTCGGAATTATCATGGTCTACAGCAGCAGTTTCTTTAGGGCTGAATCCGCCAAATCTATTCAGGACGGCTTCTATTTTTTCAAGAAACAATTAATGCTGATGATCATTTCATTGCTGGTAATGTTCATTTCCAGCCGGATTCCATATCAAGTCTGGTCAAGATTGAGCCCGTTATTATTAGTTATTACCTGGGGTCTTTTAATAATTGTCCTCATCCCGGGCATAGGTCATATGGTAGGCGGAGCCAGACGCTGGCTGAAAATAGGTCCGATAGGATTCCAGCCGTCCGAAATAGCAAAAATCATCCTCATTATTTTTATATCAGCTTTTATCAGCAGATACCCCGAACAGATTAAATCTTTCAAAAAAGGTTTTATCCCCTTAAGCATCGTTATATCCATCACGGTATTATTGATTATGGTAGAACCTGATATCGGCACTTCTTTATTTCTTACCTTACTTGCCGGCATCATATTAGTAATCGGCGGCTTACGAATCAGTTATATCTTACCCATCGGATTAATTGTCGGTTCTGTGGTATTTTATATAGTAATACTATGTTATCCTCATATCCAAAACCGCCTGATGGTTTTTCTACATCCGACGGCTGATACTGCGGGCAAGGGATATCAAATCAACCAAGCGCAAATAGGATTAGGTTCCGGAGGTATCATAGGACATGGACTTGGTCTCTCGTATCAAAAATTATTCTACTTACCACAAGAACATACCGATTTTATTCTATCCATTATTGGTGAAGAATTAGGATTTATCGGCACTTTAAGCGTGGCTTTGTTATTTTTCGCTCTATTATGGTATGGCAGAAAAATTGCATTGGATACTGTTGACCCATTCGGCTCCTTATTAGCCATCGGTATACCATTGATGATTGTTATTCAGGCAGTAATTAATATGGCAGTAGTAACTGCTTTGATTCCTACCAAAGACATATCCTTGCCGTTCATCAGTTACGGCGGTTCCGGATTATTGGTATTTCTGTTTGCCATCGGCATCCTGCTTAACATCTCCCGCCAGAATGAGAAGATGGCAAAAAGAAATCAATAAAATAAACCACAAGATTTCACAGATTAGCACAAGAATCTCGTGGTAATCTCGTGTTAATCTGTGGTTCTATGGCTTCTTAATATATTGTGATAAAAATCCGTTGTGGCTTTTACGGAAAGTTCCGGGGAGAATTCATTTGTCATTTTCAGGCGTGCCTGTTGCGAAAATCCGCTAATTAACTCCTTATCATTTGCCAGACGTAATATTGCCTGTGCCAGATTTTCCGGAGTGTCATCAATCACTAATCCACTCCGGTTATCGTCAACGATTTCAGGCAGGACACCACGCCTGGCAACAATCAAAGGTTTACCGGACGCCATCAATTCCAGAGCCGCACGGCAGGAACCGTCAGAACCCGGCACCAAATAAATCCCGAAATCAAATACATTAATGATATCAAAATAATCATCATCGCTACTGCGGTAACCGGCAGAAATAACATTATCACCCAGATTCAGTTCTTTAACAGGTCTGGTCACCAATTCATCATAATGTGTTCCCCGTCCGATGATTACCAATTTTACTAAGGGCATCTCCTTGACCACCAATCTCATTGCCTCAATAATAATCTTGAATCTGCGATGACGCTGGACCCGAGCCACCACACCGATAACAACATCACTTTCCTTCAATCCTAATCTACCTCTGACTTCCGAACTCCGAACTCCGAATTCCGAACTACGAACTTTTATTACATCTACTGCCCCACTAATAGCCGCAACGGTTTCCGGCGCTAAAGAAAAGTTCTTGCAATCTATCTCGGCAAGCTTTTTAGAAAGCGCGATATAACCATCTGTGGCATATTTCAATAGGAATTTATTGGAATGGGATAATTCTAATGGGAATCCCTTATGATTTGTCCTGATTATCTTGATATTTTTACTTGCCTGCCGAAGCATTGGCGTAGGCAGGTGGTGGCGCCGTATCCGGTATGCATGCCCCGTTAGAAAGTACAATAATAAGGGTGAAAACAATAGCTTACCTAACGAACTCATTACGGGTCTTTCTAACGGGCTGGCAGTAGCAGGACAGGCGGGCATCTTCACCCCGTTAGAAGTGTCCATAGTATTAGATATAGACCTTTGTCTTGGTTCATTTCCCTTGCTGTCTACACTTCTAACGGGGCTGGGAAGCCCAGCAAGGATTGCTGCTGCATAAAAATGGTCCATTGAACTATGGCAGTGAATAATATCAAAATTATGTTCTGAAATGTATCCGGCTAACTTCTTGATATTCTGCCTCATAGCCAGGAATGGGAAATATTTCGGCAAGGGTGAAAGAAGCAATGTCTTAATACCTGCTTGCTCTGCCTTAAGCGGTAAAGTTCTATCAGACTGTTGAACTGTTGAACTGTTGAACTCTTGAACTCTTGAACTCTTGACTGGCGGAGCCAGACAAGCTATATGGACTATCTCACCGGATTTTATCAACGCGGAACAAAGATTCAATATCGGCTCACTCGGACCGGTCCATTTCCAATCACTAAAAATATGTAATATCTTCATTTAACTTCATATAACTTCAAACAACTTCAAATAACTTCCCCTAACTACTGATAATAAACTAATAAACAAGCTGAACCTCAAGTAAATTTAAATATTAAATATGAATCAGCCATTCCAAACAAAGAGATTTATAAGGAAGCCATGAGTCCAAAATAATTCTCCTGTTTTCCTGGTCTCCTTATAGAAATTATCTGTGCTAATCTGCCTGCCTACTTGGTGTAATCTGTGGCTACGTTTCTTCTCTTACCCTACATACTTCATACTTTATACTATATACTTCTCTATCCTCTAAGCACCACCACCTCAAATGTATTATCCGCAATCGCCGGCTGGTTAAGCAGAATTGAAATACCTGTGCCTTGCGGTAACCCCGGTAACAGAAACAGTTGTCTAATCAACTGGTCTTGATTTGTGGGAATAGAGTAACCTAAAATTATACCGCCATTCAAATCAGGGTCACCCAACGGCGGATATAACCCGCCTACTTGTAATGCCGGAATTGTGATGCTGATAACCTTATAAGATAGTTTAGATTTCGTCACCGCGCCGTTCTGGATTTTTTCCGTTGACACACTGTCTACTGCCAACTGACTACTGCCTACTGCGCCAGCCCCGATTTCACCTGTGGCAACCGGAGGCACCAACGGTCTCACCGCTCCGCCCGGAACAAATGATAACTTCTCCGGCGTAACCGCACCGTTGACAATCTTTTCCGTTGTAACCGCGCCATTCGCTAACCGCGCACCGTCAACCGCCCCAGATGCAATCTTCGATGTCGTCACCACACTTGAGCCAATCTCTTCGGTAGCTATAGGTGGTGTTATGGGCCTCGCTGCAGACGTTGGAACAAAAGACAATTTTACCGGAGTCACCGCCCCATTGGCGATTTTATTCGTTGTGATACTACTCTGTGCTAACTGAGGACTGCCTATTGCCCCAGATGCAATTTTCGCACTCGTTATTGCGCTGAATGAAATCTTCTCAGTCGTTACTGCACCATCCTGCAGCTTTTTCGTTGTAACCGCATTATCCTGCAACTTGGAACTTGTAACTTGTAACTCGCCGATTTTAGGCGTTGTAACCTGTCCGTCGCCTATTTTGGACGCGACTATTGCTGAAGTGGCAATTTTCTCGGTCGTGATACAGGCATCCTTTAGCCGTGAATTACTCACCTGTTTCTCGCCGATTTTGTCACGGGTTACTGACGCATTGGCTATCTTTTCGGTTATGACACTGTTCGCTGCTAATTTTTCACTGTTCACTGATTGCGCTGCAATCTTGGGCGTTGTTACTGCACCATTGGCGATGTGTTCGGTCTTGACTTCATTTGGTAATAGAGACATAAAATAAATTACCTTTCTCCCTCACGGGATGCGCTGCTGCTTTGCCACTAAGACACGAAGGCACAAAGGGGAAAAACCAAGAATTTAATTCTTAGTGTCTTTGTGCCTTGGTGGCAATAATTTCTTTCCTACGGAGAGACCGCGCATTTAGCCGTCTCGCTGAAGATGCCGGTGCGGCCTTTT
>JAZDMB010000030.1:0-187044 GCA_043801445.1 Planctomycetota bacterium | reverse complement strand
AACCAAAATCGGCAGGCCATTAGGCGATGAGAACTTTATTATTAAGATTGGCAAGTTGTTAGACAGGCGTTTTCTGAAAACAACGCCTGATAAACGAGGAAAATAGCCATACAGGAGGCAAGGTGTGTGTCACCAGACAGTCAGGGTTAGCGCTAATTATGGAATGCCCGGAGGAGGCTACGAGATGAAGTTCCCATATAAAATACCAGCACAGTTTATAAAGGAGGTAGCTAAATAATGAAACCAGAAGAAACTAAAAAACTATTGGAGAAGGAATGGGAGAATATCATTGAAGATGCGGTGTCATCTAAACAGGCCCCAATGGCATTAGTTAATTTAATAAAGAGTTATAAGAGTCTTGATGCCGACCGGCGACCTTTAGCGGATCAAATCATTGCTGAGTGGGTAACCTCAAAAGATCCCGGGAAGCGATTTGATGCTTTGGCACTCGTAGAGGATTTTAATATTCGCACAGCATTACCACAGCTTCGGGTGTTTGAAGCAGACCTTAAGAACCAAACTGGACCTATAGCGCGTGATGAATTAGAAACAGTTAGACGAAAGATAAAAAAGCTGGAATCTAAATCTGTTTAATAAATCTCTGTTGGGACAAGCGTGGTTAGCGTGAGTGATGGTGAAGTGATGGTGACATACCTGTTCTGTCCTTGTCAAGTATCACCTTGACCACCACGATACGGTTACGGTCCAGTGACACACCTTCCGGCGAAATCTTCTAATTATTTAACATACAAGCCATCATTTTATAAATTCCGGCACACATTTAAGCAAAAAACACCAAAAATCATCGTTTTCTGAATGGAATTTTAGATTTGCTAAAACAAAATACTAATTTCCATCTGCTAGGGTATGGGACTGGTGTGTTGCGGGTACTATCCGGGTGCGTTCGGGGTACTACCTCCGTGTGTTGCGGGTACTACTCGGGTGCGTTACGGATACTACCCCCGTGCGTTAGGAGTACTATCCGGTTGCGTTACGGGTACTACTCCCGTGTGTCGGGGGTACTATCTCGGTGCGTTGCGGGTACTACCCCCGTATGTTGGGAGTACTATCCCGGTGCGTTGCGAGTACTACTCCCTTAGCACCACCCTGTTAGGCGGTATGGCATAGGGAGGGAGGGGATAGGGTATAGGGGTATGTCATAGTTTGTCAAAGGTTGTTCAAACTTGGTCAAAGTGCATTAAATTTATTGACCTTTTATTGTTAAAATTCTAATATCTAATTTCTAAATTCTAAACAATATCTAAATTTTAAATATTAATGTTTTAATTAAATAGGTTTAGAGTTTGGAATTTAGGACATTAGGATTTGTTTAGTATTTAGTGTTTCGTATTTAGGATTTCACGCGTTGTATTATTATGAATAAACTACTCACAATTAATGAAGCCGCAGAGTATTTAGGTGTTTCTTATCGGACTGTTTTTCGTCTGATTCACAGCGGGCAGATGCCGGCATCAAAGGTTGGCAATCAATGGCGTCTGGAACAGGATGCAATTGATTTATATCTAAAGAAGAAGTCCTATTTCGTGGGTGATATTGCGATTCATCAACTGTATTTCAGGACTTCTGTTCTGGATACATACCGCAAGGAGCCGGATAAGTATTATATCCAGGAATCAGGTTATCACGGTCGGTTAGGCAAGAAAACAGATAATTATAACTTGCATAGCGCTCGCTCCAATGCCTGGGTTATCGGCGCCAAAGCAGAAGAACTCAACATACTACCCGGTGAATTCCCGGAACTGAATTTCTGGAAGGCGAAATTGAAAAGCGGTGATTTTGCGATCGTGGTTGACCCCAAGGCGTTTTATAAAATGCCGGATGAGGAACAGAAAAAATGGAAACCGTATGCTATTCTTAATCCGTCAATATAATAGCCACAGAGACACAGAGGACACTGAGTGGAAAATGTCAAATGATTAATGAAGTCAGCCACCAAGTAGGCAGGCAGATTTCACAGATTAAAGTCGGTGTGATTTTATGACTAATAAATCCGTTTTAACCACAAAGCGCACAAAGAATTTTTATCTTTGTATTTCCTTTGTGTTCTCTGTGTTCTTTGTGGTGAGTTAATTTCGTAAGTATTTTTTTGATATTCTGTGAGAAAGAATAGTATATTAAATTACACTGATTAAATAATCCGGTCAATCTGTGTAATCTGTGGCTCTCTTTTTATGATTAAAATTATTTCCAATAGTCCGGCAGAAACAATTCGCTTAGGCGAGCGGTTTGCTCATTTATTAAAAGACGGTGATTTTATCGGTCTTATCGGCATCTTAGGAGCCGGTAAAACATATTTTACTAAAGGCATTGCCAAAGGGTTAGGCGTGCCTAAAAAACACCATATCACCAGTCCGACATTTGTTCTGGGCAATCTTTATCACGGCAAGAAAATGGCGCTCTATCATTTTGATGCCTATCGCTTGAATAATCCCAGGGAATTATTGGGATTGGGTTTTGGCGAATTACATTCAGACAATACCGTAACTGTTTTGGAATGGGCTGATAAACTACTGCCTTTGATACAAAAGAAAGGGTATTCAGAACGAATTATCAAGGTTAGGTTCAAGATAATCGGCTCTGAAAAACGATTAATAACCTTTGATGGAGTCAGCCACCCCGCTTGGGCGGGACTCCGCTGTCGCTTCGCAGACCCGCTGAGATGTTAAGTTAAAGGTTATCCCGATAGGCCTCGTCGGGATTACTTACTAATTTTTACTTTTGACTTCTCTACCGTCCAGGCATAGGCATAGGCGTGGTAGGTAACGGGACAGGTGTCGTGTTGTTCTTTTTAATAATCAAGTCTGGATTTTGAGGCTTCAATGTATCTGACGGAGGATAAGATATTCCCGGTGATTTTGGCAGCTGGACCGGAGGCATTGGCGGCTCCGGAACAGAAGCCGGCTTACCTTTCACCTTAAGTTCTTCATTCGCAATCGTTAATTTATTCAGATACTGACGGTGTATAACTGCTTTTGATTTGATGTCTATCACTTCCTGATAAATTCCATTATCATTTTCAACCTGAATAATCTGGCTGCCGCCGATACATTCGGTATAAGCCGCCTTACTGCCATGCAGGTCATTTATAAATTTAATTATCTCTTCTTCAGTAATAGTTTTGGGTTTCTCTGGTGATGCGGTAGCAACCTTTGCTGGTCCGATGGACTCCGAAGAGTCATTCGGACTCCTTCGGAGGCTTCCCGCTCCGTTAGAAGTGTCAGAAGGGGCGTTGTTTCCGGTGCCAGAGTTTGCAAGGACACTTCTAACGGGCCAGGCGGTATTAAGAACCGCTTCTTTGATATATGCTTTTATAAGTTTAGGATATGCCTGCTTAAAAAGAAGGTGGCTCTGGAAAAATTCAATCGCATATATTTCTCCGTTGAGGATATAAGCCAGCCCGAGGGCATCCGGATATTGTTCTGCTAATTTAGCAAAGGTTTTTTCATATTCGCCTGATGCCTTTCGCATTTGTCCATTAGTAATCTCTTCTGTAAAACTGGAGGTGCTTGATTTCTGTTTGGTAATTTCTTCCGCTTGGGCTTTAATCTGGCGGACTTGTTCCCAGACCGCGTTCTGGTTTCTTCTCAGGATAGCAAGTCGCATAGCGTTAGAACATGAATAACTTTTAGACGTCCTGAATTGTGATTGACCGGTCCAACGTGACGGCTCCACGCAAAGTGACGGCACATCAACCGTGGTTCTCGGTTGGATAATCAAACTTACCGAGATAGCCCGGTCCTGCTGTCCGCCTTCCACCACATCTCCGCCTTGAATAAAAAGCGGTTTATCAGAATGATTAGTTACCTGTAATGTTCCTACTGTAGCGGACTTTTGTTCCGAGACCGTAACTATTCCTCGGGCTAAACCTTCTTTTAAGGTAATGAAATCCTGTGGTTTTTTAGTGTCTTTGTTTACCTGGGAAATAATGAACAGGCTTATTTTATTAAAAGTAATCGGTTTGGCAATAGCCACTTCGCCGTATCCGCTAATAGTAGTGGTCATGCTATCGATTTTGACAGATTTGGTCTCGCCCGCCAGACCAAGTCTTTCGGGCTGAGACGCCATGTCGGGCAGGTCAGCAATGGCAGGGATTAACAAAAAACCCCAAGCCAGAATCAGACACAAACCTATAAATGTAGTCAGTAAAGATATTGTTTTCATATTTCCTTCTCCGCAATAAATATAACACCTGTTTAGATGGAAACAAGGGGAATTTTATATTTTTGTGAGAAATGAAGTTTAGCCACAGATTTCGCAGATTTAATCAGTGAAGTTCGGACCTAAATATAAATTAAACAACCGAATTTAACAGATTTAGCACCCGTATAGGGAAAAATGTTAAGTATTTTTCTTGACAGTTATAAGGAGTCCTTCTATATATAATCGTAAATAATGAGTTGGACCAGTAGCGCAACTGGCTCATAAAGCGAAAAGACCATTTTCTATAACTCTTTAATTTCCATATAATTATAAATAGATTAAAAATACTATGTCATCACGGCGTGGAATATTTTATTTGATATTAATTTTATTGGCGATAATCGTTTGCGGTATTTGCTATTTTCTTAATTTAAAGCCAAATTGGTACTGGGAAAATCTGACACTGCATTCCGTGGCGGAATCTATCGGTGCTTTAGCGGCTATCCTGATGGCTATATTTGTGTTGCAGCGAAAGGCATCAAAAAATAACACCGAATTCTTTTTTCCGATAATAGCATTTATAGGAATGGGTATACTGGATGGTTTCCACGCCGCGCTTCTACCCGGTGATGCTTATATTCTATTGCATAGTATGGCAGTTCTGGTCGGCGGTTTTTTCTTCGCCTTGGCATGGCTGCCGGAACGAATTGTTTCTCATCTGGACAAAAGGTGGTCGCCTTATATTGCGGCTGCATTTTTCATAATATTCGCGTGCATCTTATTATTTTTCCAGGAATCATTGCCGGTTATGGCTGACCAGGGGAACTTCTCTAATTTAACGCTGGCGCTTAATTTATCAGGAGGAGGATTGTTTCTCATCGGAATGATGCGTTTCCTTGTTTTCTTCCGCAGAACAGGCAATCTGGAATTTTATTTATTTGCTGTTTTGCTGCTTTTATTTGGGCTTTCAGCGCCGATCGCGAAGTTTTCATCCATGTGGTCGGCTAATTATTGGTTCCTGCATGTTCTGCGTTTGTCTGCATATCTTTTGATTCTCGGTTTTGTGATTCGGCTTTATTATACCGCCTCTAAAAGATTAGAGCATATTAATACCATCATGCATGCTATTGTAAAAGTTAATAAGCTGATTACAAAGGAAAAAGATATTAAGTCCCTAATTCGGGAAACCTGTAAGAATCTGATTGAAACACGAGGATATTACAGTGCCTGGATTATTCTGCTTAATGAAAGCTATGAGATTATCGCTGATGCTGAAGCCGGTGCCGGTGAAAAGTTTTCGGTACTGAAAGAACAAGTAAAAAATCGGGAATTTCCTCCTTGTTGGGACGAAATAAAAAAACAGGGGGAACTTTTTATTGTCAACAACCAAAAACATGTATGTTCAAAATGTCCGATGATGAATGATTCTCCAGGGCGCAGCGCGATGTCTATTGATTTAAGACATGAGACAAAATCTTATGGCTTCATGGTCGTTTCTCTGCCCAAGCAATTTACTAACGATAGCGAAGAACAAGACTTATTTACAGAAATAAGCAGGAGTATATCTTCTGCTTTGTATGCCATAGAATTGGAAAAGCAACGCCTTCAGGCAGAGGAACGCTATCGCATGCTTATTTCCAATATTCCGGTCGGTATTTATCGCAATACCCCCGGACCGACCGGGCGTTTTCTTATGGCCAACACAGCTATCGCCAAAATGTTCGGTTATGATACAATTGATGAATTCATGAAAAGTTCCGTGGCCGGACTCTATGTGGACCCCGAAGATCGGAAAGCATTTTCCGACCGGCTTATGATCGAGGGTTATGTATTCGGCGTAGAGTTAAGATTGAAACGAAAAGACGGAACGCCGATCTGGGGGGCGGTTTCCGCAAGAATCCACCGAGACGAAAAAGGCGAAATAGAATTCTTTGACGGAATGATTGAGGATATTACCAGGCGCAAGCATTCCGAAGAATTGTTAATTCTGCCAATGAGGAGCTAAAACGTAAAACAATCGAGCTGGCTAATATTAATAAAGAGCTGGAAGCTTTTAATTATTCGGTATCGCACGATTTAAGGGCGCCATTGCGCAGTGTTGACGGTTTCAGCCAGATTCTCTTGGAAGACTATGGCGATAAACTGGATGGTGAAGCGAAAAACTATTTAAGCCGAATCAGGGCAGCCAGCAATAAAATGGCTGAATTGATTGATGATATGCTCAATCTTTCGCGCATCTCGCGTTCTGTATTTAAAAAGGAGAAAGTTGATTTAAGCGCCTTGGCGCATTCCATCATCGAGGAGCATAAAAAGGCAGAGCCTCAGCGCAAAGTCGAATCCGCCATTACACCCGGGATGGTTGTAGACGGCGATAGTCATCTGATTCAAATTGCTCTTAATAATCTCATCGGTAATGCCTGGAAGTTTACCGGCAAAAATGATTCGGCGATGATAGAGATAGGCTTGATTAAAAAAGAAGGTGATACGGCTTATTTTATTCGTGATAACGGCGTGGGCTTTGAAATGAAATATGCGGATAAACTTTTCGGCGCATTCCAGCGATTGCATTCAACAAGTGATTTTCCCGGCACGGGTATCGGACTGGCCATCGTGCAGAGGGTTATCAACCGGCACGGCGGAAAAATCTGGACAGAAAGCGCCGTCGGTAAAGGAACTGCTTTTTATTTTACCCTTTAGATAGGAGTTCATATAATTTTTAACAGAAAGGAAAATACTATGGAAAAGAATGTGATTCTATTAGTCGAGGATAATCCGGATGATGAAATGTTAACTTTACGCGCGCTCAAGAAAAATAATATTATGAATAGTGTCGTGGTGGCTCACGACGGAGCAGAGGCGCTTGATTACCTTTTTGGCAGCGGTCAATTTGCCGGACGCGATACAAGCTCTACCCCGCAGGTTACTTTGCTTGATTTGAAATTGCCTAAAATAGACGGAATTGAAGTCCTGAAAAGAATCCGGGCGGACGAACGCACCAAATTAATGCCAGTGGTCATTCTCACTTCCTCAAAGGAGGATAGAGATTTAATCAGAGGCTACGAATCAGGAGCCAACAGTTACATCCGCAAGCCCGTGGATTTCGACCAATTTATTGAAGCGGTCAGGCAATTAGGATTGTACTGGCTGGTTCTAAATCAAACCGCACCTAAAAATGGGACTAAGTGATATTGAATTACATTGCGGCTGAAAGTTACAGATAAACCATCCGGAAATGAAATCATTTTAAGGAGAATATATGGGTAAACCGCTTAAATTATTGCATGTAGAAGATTCTGAAGATGATTCCCTCATGATTTTACGCGAATTGCGCCGGGGCGGTTATGAACCGATTTATACAAGAGTGGATACGTCGGAAGATATGTCTGCTGCATTAAAAAAAGAGAAATGGGATTTAGTCATTTCAGATTACAATATGCCGCGATTTAACGGATTGGAGGCATTAAAAACACTCCAATCAACCGGGATTGACCTTCCCTTCATCATTGTTTCAGGTGCCATCGGTGAGGATATGGCTGTGGCGGTAATGAAAGCCGGCGCCCACGATTATATAATGAAAAACCAGATGGCACGGCTTATGCCGGCCATCGACAGGGAACTCAACGATGCAATCGAGCGCACGAAACGCAAGAAAATCGAGGAGGAAAAAATTCAGCTCCAGGCGCAGCTTATCCAGGCGCAAAAGATGGAATCAATCGGCACCCTGGCTGGAGGAGTCGCCCATGATTTCAATAACCTGCTGAATATTATTAGCGGTTATTGCGAGGTGACTATGATGAACCTGGACAAAAATCATCCAGTGTATAATAATTTGCAGGGGATAGTCGATGCTGCCGAACGGGCTTCTAACCTTACCAAGCAACTCCTGATTTTCAGCCGGCGCCAGCCGATGGAATTCAAATTGATTTACATTAATCAGGCAATCAATGATTTGCTTAAAATGCTGAAGCGCCTGATTGGTGAAAATATTATAATAGAATTTGTCCTTAAATCAAAAACGGACCTGGTTCGTCTGGATTCCGGGGGAATCGGACAGGTAATTATGAACTTGGTGGTCAACGCGTGTGATGCCATGCTCCAAGGAGGAAAAATAACTATTAAAACAGAGGACGTAATCTTGGGAAAAGAAGATTATAAAATCAATTCCGAAGCGCGTCCGGGTAAATTTGTCGTTATTTCGGTGCAGGATAACGGCATTGGTATTGACAAGGAAACCATCAAGCGTATTTTTGAGCCATTTTTTACCACCAAACCTGTCGGAAAAGGAACCGGTTTGGGACTGCCCGTAGTTTATGGTATTGTTAAACAGCATGACGGTTGGATAAATGTTTCCAGTGAATTGCAAAAGGGAACAACATTTGAGATTTATCTGCCCGTATTCGAAGGAGAACCAGAATCTAAAATGGATAATGAGATTGCGAAGAATAATTTATTTAACGGCAGAAATGAACGGATTCTGGTGGTGGAAGACGAAGAGAAAAATCTTAATCTGGTCGTGGATATACTTACTAAAAATGGATATATAGTATTTGGTGCAGCCGATGCGTTTGAGGCAATGAATATATTCGAACGTGAAAAAGGTGATTTCCATCTCATTTTCAGTGATGTGGTTTTACCTGATATGAACGCTTTTCAATTGCTAGATAAAATGCGCTTAAAAAAAGCTGATTTGACCGTTCTTTTAAGCAGTGGTTATATTAATGAGGAATCATGTTTCCATCAGATACAGGATAAAAAATATCCGTTTTTACAAAAACCATATTCAATTTTTGATTTACTGAAAACCATAAAAACACTCATTACGCAGCGTTCACAATCTCGTTAATCTATTTCACTTAAGATGCCTCTTTTTGTTTTACTATACCAAACTCAGTAATACCTAGGTTAATTGGCAAAATGGTCAGGTTCTCATACTAGGCTAATCTGATTGTCCCGGTTGCCTGCTTCTTAATCTTTGCAATCTCAGTTTGCTGGTGGTAAAGGTATTATTGATTTTATCGTAGGTGTTTTTTGAGGTGCTTCGACTGGTTTTAAAAATCTTTTTAAATCGCTAATTAATTCGGAAGGGGTTTGGTACCGATCCTCTCTTTTTTTAGCCATCATTTTCAGTATAATAGTGTTTATAGCATTCGAAATCTTTGGATTTTTTTGTTTAGGAGGAATAGGTTGTTCATTAAGATGTTTGCTTATAACAATAGCAATCGTTGCACCCTTAAAAGGTAATTCACCGGTAACACAAAAATAAAAAGTTACTCCTAATGAATAGATATCACTTCGTATATCGATATTGGGTTCGGCACGTGCTTGTTCCGGAGAGATATAACCCGGTGTTCCTACCAGTGTTTCTTTATGTTGAGCATGGTCTTCTATAATTAATCGTGCAAGTCCCAAATCGCATAATTTAATAATTCCACCCTTGTCAGTAATCATAATGTTACGAGCTTTAATATCGCGATGAACCATATTATTCTTGTAAGCATGGTTTAAAGCTTGAGCAACTTTAAATATAATAGTGGCTGCTTTTTGTTCTACCATTGGCCCTTTTTGTTTAATGATATCCCCCAGGTTTTTACCTTCCACATATTCCATAGCGAAATAATGTATGCCATTAGATTCGCCCACATCAATTCCTTGAATAATATTAGGATGATTAAGATGTGCGACGGAACGTGCTTCCTTGAAAAATCTCATAACGAATTGTACGTTACTAACCAGATGCGGAGATAAAATTTTCAGAGCAACTTCCCGGTCCATGTTTAATTGTATCGCTTTATATACTGTGCCCATTGTTCCCCGTCCGAGTATACCAAGGATTTTATAGCCGATAATTTCGGTGCGGCCGATTATTTCTACCCCTTGTTTTTGCAAAATGTCCTGCACCTGTACTTCTGTAAGATAACCTTTATCAATCATTATTTCATAAAGTTGTTTTGGAACAACACCAAGTTCTCGAATCCTTTGCTGAATGTTAAGACATATATTAACTCTTTTTACCGTAGTATAACCCAATTCAACAGCAAGATTCCCGAAATTATCAGTTCTGGTTTTTTCCATACTCAAGGAATTAGAAGACTATACACCTGAATCCATTATTTTTAACCTGAAAGATTAGATTTATAGTTAATGTAGTAATTATAGCGAGAAATTACTTCTTGTCAAGAGAAATCATTTGAGAGTGAATAAGTGCCTTGATACCGCAGGGCAGTAACCGTACACCTTATAGATCAATAAAATAACCTATTACCTCCGACGAGAAATATCCCTCTTACACTAAGAACTTATGTCATCGTTCCACATAGCCACTCGCTGAAGGAATTCTCAAGAACTATTTTGAGGCTGTTGACAAAGTCAACAGACTCACCCTGAGCGGAGCTAAGGGTCTTGTAACAAGAGAGATCCTTCGCCCTCACGGGCTCAGGATGAGACCGTTGAAGGGTTTTTCAACGGTCTCATTTTACCAGTTGGATAGCATTATTAATTCGTTCATTAGCCTCAGTTAATTTCTTTTTAGTGTGTTCTACCATTTTCCTAGCATCCGGCTCCTGGATATAGGCCATTGCCATATCTATCAATCCAAAAACAGGTTGCAACATAGATGGAACCGGTTCTATCTGTTCCTTGACTTTTGCCATAGTTTCGTCAAACTTCTTCTGTGTGCTACTCTTAGTTCCTTCTAATCCTTCTAACTGTGACTTGACTTGTTTTAAACTCTGATTTGACTCGGTTAAATCATTCTCTGCTTGTTTAAGTTTTTCATGGCATTTCTGGAGTTCTATTTTGGCACGGTCCAAATCAGTTTTACTTCTCTTTAAATCTATTTCGGTATCATCCAATTTTTCTTTAAGCGCTTCTTTTTCCTTATTATCACACCCCATAGTAATCATTCCTGCCATAGTTATTGTCAATATTAGAATCATCCATAGTTTTCCCATATAGAGCTCCTTTCTCTCCGTTTCACTACGGGATAAGAGCCAGTAAGTTGCTTCGCTCCTAACTGGCTCTAATCAGAAGTTTATCATTTTCTCACAGTATAAAATTTAGCCACTCCCGACAAAGTCCATCGGGATCCCGTTGTAGCCCACTTGGATAGCCCAGCGGGAAAAGACACAAGAAATTCCCTGCCCGTTTTTAGAATCGCTATTTATTATTAGTCAACCTGCTTAATATCGCCATTCTAAGAAGTGGCAGCATAATTTCGTGATGTCCGGTGATATTAATACCGATAGGCGCCGGTCGACCGGTGACATTCTGTCTCGGCCTGTAATGCTGAATCATATCCAGATTTGCCGCAGTAAATGAATCGAGTTTGTGTCCCAGATTACGGGCTATAGAAACGGCTTTGAGGAATACTTCGGGCATAATCACGGCTGAGCCGATATTAAGCCAGACTCCTTTATTCAAACCGCAGATAGTATTAGCAAATATCCTGAAATCGGTCAGACTGCATTCTCCCAAATCAGCGCCGGAGATAGACGGATGCATATGGACGGTATCCGTTCCTATAGCGACATGAACCGTGGCGGGAATCCCTAATTTACAGGCATTGGCAAGAATGCTTGCCGAAACGAATTTGTTGTGTTCTTTTATGATAAGTTTTCCTAATGATTGCCCGAGTCCGATATTCGTACTAACCGCATTCCGGCATGCCCTGACAAATGCACCGGATGTCTCGCTGATCATACCGAATGCGCCGGTCTTGATACCCTCCGAGACATTTTCCGAAGTCCGGCCGATGAGCGATATTTCGTAATCGTGGATAGCCGTAGCGCCGTGCATCGCAACGGATTTTATAACTCCCCGTTTCATCAGGTCTATTATTATCGGTGATAACCCGCATTTAATCACATGAGCGCCCAGACCTGCGCCGACTAACCGCTTACCTCGGATAGATTTGACAATGGCATCAACCAGAATCTTGAAATCACTGCCCACAAGGATGTCCGGTAATGAGTCAATGAATGTATTAAATGAATGCGATGGGGGTGGTAACTTGGCAAAATCCTTTATATTAACCAGGGTCTTACGCTGACTAATAGGAATCGTTCGTATGTGATATTGTTTCATAATTATTTTGGTAAGCAGATTAAACAGATATTACTGATTAATCGGATAAATCTGTTAAATCAGTTTACTCCTTGCATTTATAAGAGTCTCTAATGATAGAACTTCCTGACGCCGGTAAAGAGCATCCCGATTTTATGTTCATTAGCCGCTTTGATAACCTCATCATCCCTGATTGAGCCGCCCGGTTCAATGACATACTTAATACCGGTTGTCGCCACATTATCAAGCCCATCGCGGAACGGGAAAAAGGCATCGGAGACTAAAACCACATTGTCACGGGCTAATTCTTTTTTGACATAATTGCGTAGAGCGTAGGGCGTAGAGCGTAGAGAAGTTTTCTTTGCTTTTTGCTTTTTGCTCTTTGCTCTTTGCAATTCTTGATACTCTAACTTGAGAAAATCTACTGCCTTCTGGCCGGCCAGGGCAACTGAATCCTTACGGTTCGGCTGGCCACAGCCCATACCGATTAGCTGATAATAACCCGGCTCGTATTCGCGGACAATGCCGATGGCATTAGATTTAAGATGTTTGATATAGTGCAGCCCGAACTCATATAACCCGGCCCGTTTAGCGGATGGTTTTACCTTGGTAACGATTCCGACCGTCAGGTCTTTCCCGCTATTTTCACAGTGCGCCTTAAACGGTTTTTTGAATAGTTCCTGAATCGTCTTGGTTAAATAGAATTTGTTATCTATTTCCTGTTCAAGCAATCCGCCGGTAACGAATCTGAAGGTTGTAGCCAATCTCTGACCGCTCAAATCGCCCACCTCCAGGATTCTCAACTCAGCCTTTTTCTTACCCAATGATTTAATATAATCAAGGGCGTCTTTATCAACCGAAGGCGCGATAACAACTTCAACGAACCTTGCGCCCAGTATTTTGGCAACTGCCAGATTAAGCGGTCTGGTCATAGCAATAACACTGCCGAATGCGCTGACCTGGTCGCCCTGCCATGCACGTTCAAATGCCTGTTCCAATGTCTTGCCTGTGGCATAACCGCAGGGGTTAGCATGTTTAATGATTGAAACCGCAATATGGTCTTTTAGTTCCAGAACCGATTGCAAAGCGCCCTCGGCATCAAGATAGTTATTATAACCCAGCGGACCGCCGTGAATTTTCTTAGCCCAGGGAATACTCGTGATTTGGGATTTGGGATTTGAGATTTGAGATTTATAGAGCCAACCGCGTTGATGCCAGTTTTCGGCATAGCGTCCGAGTTGTTCTCCGCGAATAAAGCAAAGCCGCTTAATTTTATCGTTCATGAATTTACTGCCGAAAAAGGTATGGATAGCGCTGTCATAATCTGCTGTCTTGTCAAAGGCATTAACCATCAATGACTGGCGGAATCCCAAAGAAAGCGAGCCGTCATTCGTTTCCATCTCGGCGATTACTTCTTTATATTGGTCCGGTTCAACCACGATAGCCACACCCTCGTAATTCTTTGCCGCAGCCCTGACCATACAAGGTCCGCCGATATCAATATTCTCTATCGCATTTTCTACCGTAACATTTTTATCGGCAATAACTTTCTCAAAAGGATAAAGATTGCAGACGACTAAATCTATCTGAGGGATACCGAGTTCCTGCGCCTGTTGGACATGGTCGGGGTTATTCCGCTTATAAAGCAGGGCACTTTCATAGTTGAAACTGATGGTTTTCATCCGGCCGTCGAAATAATCGTCCTTGCTATTACCTGTAATCCTGGAAATAGGCGTAATCTGAATACCGTTCTCGGTAAGCACCTTGGCGGTGCCGCCGGTAGAAATGATGTCCACGCCTCGTTTCTTCAGATACTGTGCAAATTCCACCACACCTGTTTTGTCGCTTACGCTGATAACAGCAGTTTTAATCTTCAACATAGAAATCTCCAATCATACTACATACTTCATTCTTTATACTTTATTACTGATTCGCATAGTTATCATAGGCATAGCCGGTCATATCGCCCAGCGAATATGGGTAATTTCCCACCCCAATAAATACGTAGTTGTAGCCCGATTTATTGATGCGGATAACATCATTAAACCCCTGATTTACCACCCAGGCATATGTCCCATCTACCGCGACTCCTATGGGAGCATCATTAGTTCCCAAATCAAAATATGAGACGTTCAAATCTGATTTCCTAATCAGGTTGAGTCTATTAGTTGTCGGGTCGCTCACCCAGCAATATGTCTCATCTACTGCGACCCCATAGGGACCGGGATTAGTTCCCCCAACCGCAATCGTGGTCGTGATGGCAGTGTTTGATTTCTGGATGCGGGTAACATTACCGGAACCGGGATTTGCGACCCAGCAATATGTTTCATCTACCGCGACTCCAAAAGGGGCAGTTCCCACCGCAATCGTGGCCGTGGCTAAAGTGGACTTCGTAATGATGGTAACAGTGTTATCACCCTGATTTGCCACCCAGCAATAAGTCCCATCTACCGCGATTCCATATGGGTTAGTTCCTACCGTAATCGTGTACGGTGATAAAGTGGACTTCGTGATGCGGGTAACATTATTAGAATCCCCATTTGCCACCCAGACATAGGTTTCATCTACCGCGATTCCAAGTGGTCCATTTCCTACCGCAATCGGAGTCGTAGCTAAAGTGGACTTCGTGATTCGGGTGACATTATTAGAACCAGTATTTGCCACCCAAACATAGGTATCATCTACCGCAACTCCAAAAGGGGCAGTTCCCACTGTAATCGTGGTCGTGACGGAGGTCGATTTTGTGATGCGGGTGACATTATCAGAATTAAAATTTGATATCCAGACATAGTCATCAACGGCCGTGGTGGGTACAGCAGTAGTAGTAAAAGTTAGATTAGAACCGTTAGTCGTACCTCCGGCATTGATTGCCACAACTCGGAAGTTATATAGCGTACTGGCCGACAATGAAGTTAGATTGGCAGAGACACTAACCGGACTCGAGCCGCTACCTGGAGCCGGTGTGGTAGTTGCGGTACTGCCATAAGATAAAGAAGTTCCATAATCAAAGTAGGAAGAAGTAACAGTCAGACTATTCGGATTTACTGACCCGTTTAATGTAGCAGAACTAGCGGTTACATTAGTAGCCGCAGTGGTGGTGCAGGTTGGCGGTGGCAGTGCGCTGGTAGTAAAAGTCTGATTAGAACTGTTAGTCGTGCCTCCGGCATTGGTTGCCACAACCCTAAAGTTATATAGCGTACTGGCTGATAATGAAGTTAGATTGGCAGAAACATCACTTTGAACGCTAAAAGAATTTGGCGAGGCATTTGTTTGAGAACCATATGATGTGCTGGTCCCATACTGGAAAATGCAGGAAGAAACAATAAGACCATTCGGATTTACGGTCCCGTTTAATGTAGCAGAATTATTGGTTACATTAGTAGCCGCATTAGTGGTGCAGGTCGGCAGTGGTTGTGTACTGGTCGTGAAAGTCTGATTTAAGCCATTAGTTGTGCCTCCGGCACTGGTTGCCGCAATCCTGAAATTATACTCTGTATTTACCGATAATGAACTTATGTTGGCAGAAATACTGACATTACTTGAGCCACTACCGGGAAGCGAAGAAACATTTGCGGTGTTGCCATAAGATTGAGTAGTGCCATAATTAAAGTAACAAGAGGTTATATCTACTCCATTCGGATTTACCGTCCCGTTTAATGTAGCAGAAGTAGCGGCTATGTTACTGGCCGCATTAGTGGTGCAGGTCGGCGGTGGCAGTACGCTGGAGGTAAAAGTCCGGTTTAAGCCGTTAGTCGTGCCTCCGGCATTAATTGCCACAACCCTGAAATTATATAATGTACTAGCTGATAATGAATTTATATTGGCAGCAACACTGATGGTAATGCTAAAAGAATATGGTAAAGCATTTGTTTGAGAGCCATATGATTCGCTGGTTCCATACTGGAAAATACAGGAAGAAACATCCAGACCATTCGGATTTACAGTTCCGTTTAAGGTGGCAGAAGTAGCGCCTATATTACTGGCCGCATCAGTGGTGCAGATCGGTAGTGGCCGCGCGGAAGTGGTAAATGTCAGATTACTCCCATAGCTTGTTCCCGATGAATTAGTCCCGACCACCATAAAATTATATAGCGTGCTGGCTGATAATCTGTTTATATTGGATGTAACATTAACATTGCTTGTGCCGCTGCCGACAGCCTGTGTAGTGGTATTTTCATATGAAGTAGTTATACCCCACAGAAAATTAGCAGTTGTACTAATCCCATTAGGATTGACCGTGCCGTTTAATGTTGCTGAATTAAAACCAATATTAGTAGCCGCATTAGTGGTGCAGGTTGGTGGTGGCAGCGCGGTATTAAACGTCAGGTTGTTTCCATAGGTTATTCCGACAGAACTGCTTCCGACTACCCTGAAGTTATACCCTCTATTTGACGATAATCCACTGACATTAGCCGTAACCAGGACACTTGTCAGACCATTGCCGATAGCCTGTGTAGTGGTGGTATTATCGTATGAAACAGTCAGTCCCCACTGGAAATAGGCATTTGTTGCTAATCCATTAGGAATAACCGTACCGTTTAATCTGGCTGAATTATAAGTGCTATTACTGGCCGGATTAGTAGTGCAGGTCGGTGCTGAACCAAAAGGGGCACCGGTAGTAAATATCAAATTATCCCCATATGTTGTTCCGGAATTACTGGTTCCGACCACCCTAAAATTATAAGCTGTATTGGATAATAATCTACTGATATTAGCCGTAACACTAACATTGCTTGTGCCGCTGCCGATGGACTGCGATGTTGTGGTTTCAGTATATGAAGTAGTCAAGCCATAATTAAAATAGGCAGTAGTATCAATCCCGTTAGGATTGACCGTGCCATTTAATATTGCTGAGTTATAAGTGATATTACTCGCAGTATCAGTGGTGCAGATCGGTGGCAGTCTTGCAGTAGTAAAAGTCCGATTTGCCCCGTTGTATACAATACCTGTAGTACCGCCTGTGGTTGCCTGTATTCTAAAGTTATAGGTTGTATTCGGTAATAATCCGGTTAGAGCAGCGGAAACATTGACAGGAGCAGTGCCGGAACCGATGTTTTGATAAAAGGTGTAGCTGCCGTATAGTATAGTTGTGCCGTACTGGAAACGTACATTAGTATCAATACCATTAGGGTTGACCGTTCCGTTTAAGGTTGCAGAAGTCAGGGTAATATCAGCGGCAGGATTGGTTGTTACTAATTGATTTGTGGTGCCGGTACTGCTACCGCTACTGCCTCCACCGCCGCAGCCGCCATAGTTAAAAGACATGACATACGCTACAAACAAAACCATTCCGATGATAGTCAGCCATGTTCTGTTACGCATATACTTTCCCCCTTTCCTCGATGTTACACTGCGTGCCGAGGGCACTTAGTGCAAGGCATCAGGATAAACCGAACTATTAGTTAGACCGCCGTAACCTTTTTTATTTCCGGCACGGCTTGTTTAATCGCCTTTTCAACTCCCATCTTTAAAGTCATCTGGGACATCGGGCAACAGCCGCAGGCGCCGGTCAATTTAACCTTTACCTCAGCGCTTTTTTCATCAACGCTGACCAGCTCTATGCCGCCGCCGTCCGCTGCTAACATCGGACGAACCTTATCCAGTGTTGCCGTAACTCTTTCGTGTAAAGTAGGCATCTCGATTTCCTCCTTCTTAATATGATTTGTTAATTTGGTGTCATCTATGAAACTCTTTATATTATATCTTACATCTTTCACGGTGTCAATAAAATTATAACGGATTTTTCAGCAGTAGCAAAACACGGATGCAGTAGCAAATTTTTGCTGCTTCACAGCCCGCCCCGATGTCCATCGGGACGGGGCAGGTATGGTATTGATGTATCCCCACACCTAATTTTAGGTGTGAGGGATGTATAATTATTGACCTTTTCGGAAATATTTTATATATTGCAGATTATATAGTGTGACTATTATACAAAAATCAGAAAGGAATTGAAAACCATGTTTGAGAAAACACCAGGCGCCTTGACATCTAAGTTACTCAGTGAATACAAGGATAAATTTGATAGGAACCCATTAAATCGTCTGGCTTTAAACGCCGTGACCAAAACAGCATTTACAGAACTTGTAACAAATCGCGAGGTGCTATCAGGCACTGATTTTACATTTTCACACATTGTCAAAACAGGCGAAGCCACAAGTCAGGGCGGAAGCGGCAGATGCTGGATGTTTGCCGGCTTAAATACGATGCGTGTCCGGGCAATGAAAAAGATGAATTTGGCTAATTTTGAACTTTCGCAAAGTTATTCATTCTTCTGGGATAAACTGGAAAAAGCTAACTATTTCCTTGAAAATATCATTGAGACGAGTGATGCCGACATCAATGACCGGGTGGTGGCGTGGATTCTGGCCACACTTGTCGGCGACGGCGGGCAATGGGATATGTTTGCCAATCTCATCAGACGTTACGGCGTGATGCCTAAATCCGTTATGCCGGAAACATTTAACAGCAGCAATACCGGATATGTAAACCATTTCGTTGTCCTGAAACTGCGTGAAGATGCAATAATATTGCGTGAAATGCATTCTAAAGGAGCAAAACTATCGGAACTGCGAGCCAAAAAAGATGAGATGATGGCTGATATCTATAAAATGCTGACTATCTTCTTCGGTAAACCGCCTGATAAATTTAACTGGCAGTATCGTGATAAAAAGGGGAAATTCCATCGTGAGCCAAAACCGATGACACCGATTGAATTCTATAAAAAATATGTTAGTATAGACCTCGATGAGATGGTAAGCCTGATTACCTGCCCAACCAAAGACAAACAATTCAACCATATGTATACCATCCAACATTTAGGCAATATGGTAGGCGGTAATATAATCAGATATTTAAATGTGGATATCAAAACAATCAAAGAACTGGCAGTAAAGGCAGTAAGTAAAGGCGAACCGACCTGGTTCGGTTGTGATGTAGGCAAGATGCTTCATCGCGATGCCGGAATTATGGATGCCAAAATGTATGAACCCGACAGACTGCTTGGCGTAACCTTTAATATGAATAAGGCTCAACGCATAGACTATTACGACAGCATAATGACTCACGCCATGGTCTTTACCGGAGTTAATCTGATAAATAATAAACCGACCAAATGGAAGGTTGAAAATAGTTGGGGTGATAAACACGGTGAAAAAGGATTCTTCGTAATGAACGATGATTGGTTTAATGAATATCTATATCAGGTTGTGATTCCGAAAAAGTATCTTCCACCCAGATTGCAAAAGATACTGAAGGAAAAACCGATTGTCCTGAAACCATGGGACCCGATGGGTTCAGTTGCGATTATGCAGTAGCAACTTTTGACTTGCACCTCGCGGAGTATGAAGGCATCCCAGCCCGCCCCGATGTCCATCGGGACGGGGCATGCATTAATAGTCGGATGTTTCGTTAGGCAGGTCACATCGGGGTATCTTCGGCAGTTCCGCCTTTGGCGGAAAGATCAATCCTTACAACCTCATCATATGCCTTTAGTGCCTCGTCATATCTGCCTAAACTCTTTAAGGCAAGCCCTTTATTAGACCATGCATCTTTATAGTCCGTGTCAATTCTTACGGCTTGTTCAAACGCCTTTAATGCTTCTTCATAGTTGCCTAATTCTCCTGAGGCAAGACCTTTATTAAGCCATGCTTCTTTATAGTTGGAGTCAATTCTTAAAACCTCATCATATGCCTTTAATGCCTCGTCATATTTACCCAAAACTCCTAAGGCAATGCCTCTGTTAAACCATGTCTCTTTATCTTTCGGGTTAATCCTTAGGGCTTGTCCATACGCATTTAATGCATCTTCATATCTGCCTAAAACTCCTAATGCAAGACCTTTGTTAAGCCATGCCTCTTTATCTTTCGGGTCAATTCTTAAAGTCTCTTCATATGCATTTAATGCCCCTTCATACCTGAGTAAATTCCTTAGGGCGAGACCTTTGTTAAACCATGCCTCTTTATAGTCAGAGTCAATCCTCAGAGATTGTTCGAATGACTTTATCGCCTCTTCGTATTTGTCTAATTCTCCTAATACAAGACCCTTGTTAAACCATGCCTCTTTATCTTTCGGGTTAATTCTTAGGACCTGTTCAAGTGACTTTAATGATTCTTCGTTTCTACCTAATTCTCCTAATACACGACCTTTGTTAAACCATGCCTCTTTATTTTTAGGATCAATCTTCAGGGCTTGTTCATATGCCTTTAATGCCTCTTCATAGTTACCTAATTCTTCTAATGCAACACCGTTATTAAACCACACCTCTTTATCCTTTGGGTCAATTTTTATAACCTCTTTATATGCTTCCAACGCCTCTTCATATCTGCCTAATTCTCCTAAGGCAAGACCTCTGTTAAACCATGTCTCTTTATCGTCAGGGTCAATCCGTAAAGCTTGTCCATATGCTTTTAATGCATCTTCATATTTGCCTGAAATCCCTAATATAACACCTTTATTAAACCATGCCTCTTTATCATCAGGAACAATTCTTAGGGCTTGTTCAAATGCCTTTAATGCATATTCATCTTTGCCTAAAATTAGTAAGGCAAGACCTTTGTTAGACCAAGCCTTTTTATATTTAGGGTCAATCTTTAAGACCTTTTCATATGCCTCCAATGCCTCTTCATATTCGCCTAGATTCCCTAAGACAAGACCTTTATTAAACCATACCTCTTTATCTTCAGGAACAATTCTTAGGGCTTGTTCAAATGCCTCTAATGCCTCTCCATATCTTCCTAAAATCCTTAAGGCAAAACCGTTGTTAAACCATATCTCTTTATCTTTCGGGTCAATCCTTAGTGCCTGTTCATATGCCTTTATTGCCTCTTCGTTTCTGCCTAATTTCCGTAAGATAAGACCGTTGTTAACCCATGCCTTTTTATCATCAGGGTCAATTTTTAGGGCCTGCCCAAATGACTTTAATGCCTCTTCGTTTCTGCCTAATTCTCCTAAAGCAAAACCTTTGTTAAACCATGCCTTTTTATCTTTAGGATCAATCTTCAGGGCTTGTTCATATGCCTTTAATGCCCCTTCATATCTGCCTAGATTTCCTGAGACAAAACCTTTGTTAACCCATGCTTCTTTATATTCCGGGTCAATCTTTAGGGCTTGTTCAAACGCCTTTAATGCCTCTTCATATCTGCCTAAAACTCCTAAGGCGACACCCTTGTTAACCCAAGCCTCTTTATCTTTCGGGTTAGTCCTCAAGGCATCTTCAAATACCTTTAATGCCTCCTCGTACCTGCCCGATTTCAGTAAATCAAAACCTTTTTTGATAAACGACTCCTTTTTTGCATATAGTAATTAGTTCACGGGGTCGCGAGTGTTAATACTCGTGACCTAATGAACTCGTTAACTTATGACTTCGCTCAATCATATACACATACATTTACAATTTGTCAAGAAGCCAATAAAAATATTTACCACATATAGGAAATTATCCCTAACGGGACGAGTCCCTTTGTTGCTTGCCCCGTAGGGGTAAACACGAATAATAATTCCTATTAGTGCAATTCACCCCGTTCGTGTTAAAATAGTGATTTCCTCTGTTTTTATCTGCCTGCCTACTTGGTGTAATCTGTGGCTATTTTTCTTGACACAAACTGATTTTTTATTATTATATTTCTTCGAACAAGTAGAGGACGTAGTAATAATTATGTTTACCGTAAAAAATATCGTTTTACTATCTATTATTGCATTTCTTGGGTTTCTTGATTATTCCTTATCCGGAATCATTGTCCAAAGAAACAATGACCCAATTAAGTACTTCAATGAACTGATGGCTTCTGAACCTAAGTCTGATACAAAAGATTCGCTTGAAGGGAAGGCAGATGAAGAAAAAAGTGAAGCCGCTAAGGAGTTTTATAGTCTTGGGTTAGTTGCATTAAAGGAAAAGGATTATCGCAAGGGCATTCTGCTGTTTAATAAAGCAATTGCCTATAATGAGGATTTTGCTGAGGCATATGCCAAATTAGGCGAAACTTATGATATGCTTAAGGAGGATGAAAGCGCCTACGATAACTACAAGAATTGCATTGAAATAATCAATAAAACAGAATTACCTTCTGAAGAAATGGGTAAACTCAAGAAGGAAATACTGCGTAAGACCGAAAAGTTCAGGGCATTGGAAGAAAAAGTATCGGATTGTGATCAAGAGTTTGTTTCCTCATTAATGAAACTGGGTGAAAAATGTATGCGTGAAGAAGATTATACTCTGGCTAAAGATATCTTCTCGCTGGTTTTGAAAGTTACGGATAATAGTGACGCAACCGAATATTTGCAGAAAATTAAGGAAGAGTTAGCAAAAGAAAATGATTCAAATAAATAAATTATTGCTCGTAATCTTATTCTTATTCGCCGGATACTGCGCTTTTGCGGAAGATAGCGGTTCCGACATAAATGAATTATCCAATGTCTATTATCAATCAGGATTAGCATTAATCAAAGATAGTAAATATGAAGAAGCAATAGAAAAATTCAACAAGGCATTATCTTACCGCAAGGAATTTCCGCAAGCCCTGTTTAAATTGGGCGAATGTTATGAAAAACTCAAGGATACCAGAAAGGCCATCCAGAATTACCGGGATTGTATGAAGTGCCTGCAGAGTCTGCCCAAACTTGTGAAAGAGGAGCAGGATTGCTTATCTCAGGTTTCCCGTTCTTTAGATAAGATAGACATTAACTACAAAGAATTAATTAAGATAAAAAGTAACTATATATCTAAAATGGTCGCTTTAGCCAATGAATGTGCCAATAAGAAATATTACCGTTTTAGCTGTAATTTACTGGAAAAGATATTGGATATTGCGCCATCCGAGAAAAACGCCAGAGAACTACTGGATAAAATAAGCAAAAACGTTCCGGTTGTTGCAAAAACTACTAAGCCTGATATTGAAAGTGCCAAGAAGTATTTTGATGCCGGTAAAAATTACTTTAACAATAAGGAATATGACGAAGCGATAGCCGAGTTTAATAAGGCAATAGAATCTGACCCCAAAAATGCTGAGACTTACTATTGGCGTGGAAATGCTTACAAGCAAAAAGGCGAATTAAATAAGGCAATTGCTGATTACACCGAGGTGATTAAATTAGATCCGCAAAATTTTTATGCGTACCTTTATCGTGGTACTATGTATAAACAAAAACGTGAGCATGATAAGGCAATCGCAGATTATACTGAAGCAATCAGTTTAAATCCGAGAAATCACAGTGCATATTGCAATCGCGGTTGTGTCTACGATGAAAAAGGCGAATATGACAAGGCAATTGCTGATTGCACTCAGGGAATTGGATTAGACCCAAAGTGTGTTTTAACATATTACAATCGTGCATCGGCCTACAAAAACAAATATGATTATAAATCGGCAATAGCAGACGGCGAGATGTTTCTCAAACTCGCGCCTAACGACCCAAAAGCATCTCAAATGAAGACTTGGATTGAAGAATGGAAGAAACAAATTAAATGACCACTCGAAGAGTTTCGCCGTGGAATCCACATGAGTGGTCATTCTGAAGCCCTGCTGAAGCAGGCCTTGGGGACGGGGACACATCGCAGATTATCTAATAATGATTGCTCTTGACATGCCATGGATAATTTTCTATAGAATAGGCATTAATAGAGAAGTTATTGAATATTAATTTTAGGTCAGTAGACCATCCCGTGAGGGAAGAAATAAACAATCTGGTAGACAATAGAAATAGCGGGATTGAATTTATATGATGTGTCCCGCTAAAAGGCGTCGTTTATTAAATATGAGGTTATGCCAAGAGTTACCCGAGCGTTGCAAGGTAAGCCGTTAGGGGATAGCGGTTTTATAGAAATGTTGGAAAGGAAGTTGAAGCGGCATTTTGGGAAGAAGAAGTCCGGTAGACCGTGGAAATAAAGGGAAAGAAAATATGTGGTCTGTCCCGCGAGACCGCGAGAGTCCGCGAGAGACGCGAGATCCGCGAAGACCTGCGCGAGACCCGATGGAGGATGTATGCAAACAAGATTTAATTTAACCGTGATAGTAATATTCGTTATTATTGCATTGTGGGGAACAAGTTGTTATGACGGTAAGACTAACAAGGAAGTAATTAAGAATTATATTAATGGGATACCACATACGCTTATTTCAGCACCTGATGCGATGACAGTAGCATATATCTGTAAACGCGAAGATAAACAGAAAGAATTCGTAGGAATAGGAAAGACAGAGGGAAAAGAATACGATGGGGTAGGATTCTTTCGATTTAGCCCCGATGGAAGAAGTATCGCTTATGCTGCATATAATACTGGGAAATGGATTATGGTGATAAATGGCATAGAGAAAAAACAATGCCCAAATTTGGGTGAACCATACTTTAGTCCTGATAGTAAAACTATAGCTTATGTTAGTGAATCTGAGAATAAAGCATTTATAGTGACAAATGATAAGGATGGGAAAAAATATGATTACGTTAGTAACCCTTCATTTAGTCCTGATGGTAAAACATTAGTCTATGGTGCAAAGGAAGGCAAAAAATGGTTTATGGTAATAAATGGCATAGAAAAAAAACGATATGATGGAGTTCAACTTGGAAGAATTTCATTTAGTTCTGATAGCAGAAGAATCGCATATTACGCTAAGGATGGCAAAAAGCATTTTATTATAGCAGATGACATAGAACAGAAACAATATGATTTTGTCGGTCACCCTTATTTTAGCCCAGATGGAGTAACAATAGCATATCCAGCCAAGAAAGACGGTAAATGGTTTATTGTGAGAGGCAAGGAAGAAGGAAAACAATATGATGAGGTTGGTACGCCATACTTTAGTCCTGATGGTAAAACATTAGTCTATGGTGCAAAGGAAGGCGAAAAATGGGTTATTGTAGTAAATGGCATAGAAAAAAAACGATATAATGAAGTTGGTAGTTATTTATTCAATGCAACCGGTGATATATTAGCATATGCAGTTAGGGAAAATGAAAAATATTTTATCGTAGTAAATGATACTGAAAATAAGAAATACGACAATACAAGTCAACCTTTTTTTAGCCCTGATGGTCAATTATTAGTGTATATGGCAAATGAGGGAGGGGAACTAACAACTATTGACGGTGTAACAAAAGGTGGAAAGTGGTTTATAGTCATCAATGGAAAAGAAGAGGGGCAACGATATAACAATAATGGGTCTTGGAATATTACTATACGGAGTATTATATTCAGTCCTGACAGTAAAAATATTGTATGTGCTGTTAGCAGAAAAGAAGATGCATTCGTTGTTTGCAACGGTAAGGAAGGGAATAAATACGACCAAATAACAGACCCTGTTTTTATTAATAATTCCACTTACTGTTATTTTGCTCTTGACGGAAAAACGCTATATAAAATTACGCAAAAGATTGTGGAGGGGACAGGTAATTCTAAAAACGCCATATCGAAATCTAAAAAGTAGTTGCGGCCAATAGGCACAAATCTTACCCCACAGTAGGCAATGCCTGCCCATCGGGCATCCTGTTGGTGATAGACCGGTAGGGGTGATGAGCCGGGGAAAATCTAATCAATCCCTACTGGATAACTCGCTACAACGAGGAATACCAAGCCATTCCGGATGGGCATTTCATAAACCCTATATTCTATCTGGGTTTTGGCGATGACTATGAACCGTTATCTTTGAGTAGGGCAGTTAAGCGATAAACAGGCATACCTTTAATCCATTATTTCAGGCAGGTCACAGAGTTATCACTCCTTGTAATTTAATATCCTTAAGCTATATAGCTTATTCGTCTATAAGGGCTTGTTTTATAGGATATGCCGGTATAGTCTCTATTGGGTGGTAGGGGATACCCTACCCCAATACCCTACATACCATACCTATTATAACTCATTCATATACCTGATACTATCCTGTGGTATATAGTATATACTCCATCAACTGAATGTGTATTACATGATATACTTAGTGATACTACGATGTATTACATCTGATAGTATGTGTTATACTACAGGATAATATAGGATAATACAATGGTTAGTCGGGTATATCATATGGTATAGCATTGGATATGATAATTCATACTATCGGATAGTATATAGTATAGTATGGTATAGACCAACTTATAGTATGACATAGCTACACTATGTGGTATAGTTAGACACAGATACCGTATAGGTGAAACTCGTTACAGAGAGGAATATACGGAAAATATATAATTATATTGACCCCGTTAGAGATAATTGGTATGGTTTACATATACGATAATCCTTCTGTCCCTGCGGGACTACGGGATAACTGCCCGTAATTCTTCCCTCCGGGACTCAAACGGGCAGTAAGGAGGTGTAATATGCCGATGATAAGTAAGGTGGATATACCGGTAATACCTGATGTAAGACCGCACCAGGATATGAGCAGTAAATGGGAGGAGAATAGCAAGAATAACGCCCAGACTGCGAATGAACGGCGTAAATGGCGCATCAAGAACGATAATGACTACGGTCAGATTATCGCCACGCCGGCCGCGGATAAATATAGGGAACGGGTTCAATTCACATCCGCCGGCGGTAATGACCGCGATGCCGAGGATATCTACGTTATGCACCGCAAGAAATTGCTCAAGTCATACAAGAAATACCAAAAAGGATTGGATATCGTCTATGCCGAGGATGGCAAGAAATTCAAGGAGGCAATAGAGAAGAAGAAGGGGAATTGGGAAGAGGGCATCGGCACAACATTGCGATTTACCGGCAGCCGCGCCAGAGGCAGACAGGTGGTCTCGGTAGTCGGCAAATGGCTGACCGGCGACCCGGCTACAGTCGGTATTTTACCCGAAGGCTCGCAGGTTGATGGCGGTCCTTATGACATTGCGCCGGAGCGGCTGAAAGCCACATTACGCGCCTCGCTGACCCAACTCCTGACCCAGACCGGCATAATTATATCAGAATCAGAGTATAACCCGGCCCTGATGCTCAGGCACAACAGCCGGATAAAGGATTTTCTCTCGCGGATGTCCGACCCTACTAAAGCCATCAATTGGTCAATAGACCGCCTGACTGATAAATCGTATTGTGTCTGGTACCTGAACCAGGGGCAGTTGTTTCTGGGCATACAGATTTATGCGCCGTAGGGCAGATTCATCGCCCCGATATGCATCGGGGTAAACTCCGGCGCAAAGGAATACGAACACGAATAGGACGAATTAAAGCGAATCACACGAATAAGAAATTACCAGTTAAAATTCCTATCTCCAAAGGATATTCGTGACATTCGTCTCATTCGTGTTCAAGTCTTGGTGAAAGTTCAGTTATTGTTTCTTCAGCGGGGATTTATTCTTTGCCAAGTGCTTCAATGTCAGCCATGTCCTTTTTCCTACCCAATGTCCGTTTATTTCGAATGAAATCCTTTTTACCGATATATGATACGGCAATATCACCGTATTTACCCTTGACACAGCCGAGAGATGCCTGTTTCCATGACACACCGGTTATGGATGTGACAATATCTACCCGAACCGGCGCAACGCCAAGCTGGACTACTTTACCGGTCAATACGAAATCATCAACTGTTAAATTCAGAGAGCTGAACCCGAAGTCATTAAGGGCGGCAATTATGCGTCCGGCATTTTTAGAGTCAGGATGCACCAGAATATCAATATCGCCTGTATAACGAGGAGCGCCGTGATATGCGAGGGCATAAGCGCCAACAATTATGTATGCAACCTTATGGGTGTTGAATAATTCGAGCAGTTTTCTGAAGTCGTTCTGAACTTCCATTATATTGTCTCCTTAAATGTTCAACCGTAGATATCCGTTCCTCGGGCGGTCTGGATAACCAGTAAGCAAGATTATCCTTTACTTCTGAGAAACCCCGATAATTCCGTTTCCGCACGATTTTCTTAAGCATAGATACTTATATTATATGAAACCAATGCCCGGATGTCAAGGAAAATTAGTAAACGGATTAAGCAGATAGAACTGATTAAACAGATTAAAATAATATAGAAAAGAAATAAATCTTAAATCAGTTAAATCGGCAAAATCAGATTAATCCGCTTACTCTTTATAATTTTCTATACTATCAAGCGATTTACGATTATTATTGACTATAAATAAGCCACAGATTCACCGCAGAGGCGCAAAGGACGCAGAGAAGAGAACACGAATAGGAGGAATTAAAGCGAATCACACGAATAAGAAATTACCATTTAAAATTCCTATCTCCAAAGGATATTCGTGACATTCGTCTCATTCGTGTTATTCGTGTTCAAGTCTTGGTGAAAGTTCAGTTATTGTTTCTTTAATGGGGCTATAACAATGTCGTTATACCGTTTCTCGTCACCGCCGTCATCCTTGAGATTCTCGCCCACACTGTAAAGCATAATTGTGTCATCTGGTTGGATTTTATATATAAACGGCTGGTCAGAGAATGGGTCTAAGGGGACATTGGGGATAATTCCCGCCTGCGCCGAGGCTTCGGCGGGCAGGTCAGGCGCCAAATCGGATAGTTTCTCAGGATATTTCTGGTGACTGGCTTTGTATATCTCCAATGCGCAAAGGATATATAAACCGCGACGCTGGGATTGATGCCGAAGATAATCTGTTTTACCGCTTGATGGGGTACAATAAAAAACATCTCGGCTAATTGGGTTTTTCAACGCCTTTGTTCTGGTCTGGAATTTTTCTGCTTCTTGCTTCGCTTGTGCATAAGGGAGGTTGTCTATCCTTTTTACCTCAGGGTAAATTGTTTTAACATCTTTTGAAGCATTGATAAAAGTGGTTCTATTAACCCAAGGGTATTTTATCAGCATTTTTATAGTCCATCCAAAACTCCTGAATTTAGCGGGCAGAAGATAATTAAGTGTGGGGAGAAAACCGGTTGTTTTCGCATATCGTATCAACCATGCTTCTGTGAGGAGTCTTTCTGTATCCCAGACATTCTCATAGAATGGCTCAGGGTTAAACAGTATTTTGAGATAAGAAATTAGTTTGTTGAGATCATCTTCAGACAATTTATTAGTTAGAAGTATCCTTCTTATTTCTTCGTATCCTATTTCAGAGGCACCGATACTAATCATTGCAGGTATCAGGGTGCCGTAATGGAAATAACTATCGCCGAATCTGATAATCTCGCAGTATAGTTGTAACGCCTCAGGATATTGATTATTCTTCTCTAATTCCCTGCCCTGAATTACCATTGCATTGGCAATATTTCGTGCTGATAATATATTGGGCATTTTGCACTCAAACCCATCCCTAATATTCAGCGGTGATTTGTATAATTCCATTTTATTACCCTGTTTGACCAACTCAATAATTGGCTTTGCCTTTTCATAACCAAACAGGGCTTTAGAAGTGAGTGGTTCAAACCTATTTATATAATCACTCCAATCTATTTCTACATCTGTATTTCTCATAAGTGCTGTCATCTGTGATTCGGCTTGCTGATAGTATTCTGCCGCATTACCTGCAATGGCTGGTCCGAAGAGTGGGGGACGTTTGTATTCCTTCTTTTCCCATTCAGTGATTCGTTGTTCCAAATCCCGGCTCAATTCTTCCATTCGCTTAGTGGCTTTGAGGAATTGGATATATTCAATGCCGATGAAGAGCAGGATGATAAAGGCAATAACACCGAGAGCAATCAGTATCTTCTTTTTCATGGAATAGGAAAGTATACCCTACGGGCACAGGTAAAATTAGCCACAGAGACACAGAGCCCACAGAGAAATAATTTAATCTGGTCTCCGTGTTCTCTGTGCCTCTGTGGCAAAATTAGTTACGAAGTTTTCAATAAGTAACCGCATTGTATCAAATCATTCAGGGATGTCAAGGAGATTCCGGCGGAATTAGCGCGGTGCGTGCTTGCCATGTTTTCTATTTGAGGCTGTTGACAAAGTCAACAGACTCACCCTGAACGCAGTGAAGGGTCTCATAATCGTGCTCAGAGAGATCCTTCGCTTCGCTCAGGATGAGCCTGTTGAAAGGTTTTTCAACAGTCTCATTTTAGCGGTCTAATGACGGGTCGTATTGCCATATCTGGTTATCAGCATCTAATGCATATATCTTATTGCCTACTACACAAATAGTAAAATAGCCTGCGTTAGGCATATTTTGCTTGTGGGTCCATGTATCCGATGCCGGCTCATATTCTTCATTGGCTGCATACTCCAGATAAGTCGGAGTTGTATATGGCTGATACCTGCTACCGCCCATAACATATATCTTGTTCGTTCCGTCAGAGGGATTATTGATTACCCTACAAGTAAGAAAATGCCTGGCAGTTGGCATAGGCGCTTTAGTCGTCCACCGGTTTGTGCCGGGGTCGTATTCTTGGTTTAAGTTGAGATTTACACCGACCATAATATTATATCCGCCAATGGCATAAATCTTGTTATTGACTACAGCAATAGTAAAAGCATGTATTGTTGTGGGTATTGGTGCCTTAGTTGCCCATGTATCTTTTGCCGGGTCATATTCCTCATTCGTGGTAAATGAATATACAGAGCCGTCATATCCGCCTATGGCATAAATTTTATTGTTGACGACTCCGACTGATAAAGCGTGGCGTCCTTTAGGCATATCCGCTTTGGTTACCCAGATGTTTTCTATGGGGTCATATTCTTCATTCGCAGTAAGGACATAGGATGAACTATTAGAGCCACCGATAGCATAAATCTTGTTGTTTACTACGCCAACGGCAAAAGAATTTCTCGGGGTTGGCATTGGCGCCTTGGTGGTCCATTTATTCGTTACAGGATCATATTCTACGTTCACATTCAGATAGGATTTACCGGATGTTCCCCCGATGAAGTATATCTTACCATTAACCTCCACCGCAACGCAAAATCCAGACATGGTCGTGGGCATAGGCGACCTGGAGGTCCAGATGGTTGTGGCAGGCGGAACTATAACTGCTGGTGGTTGAGCGATAATCGGCTGGGTAGTAGAGGTATTTAATACTGGTGGGATAGATATTGTTAGAATAGCGCCTCCGGTAGTTGAGGTAGTGCTGATGGTTAACCATAGATTATATAGCGACAGGATGATGGCTGGGTCTTTAATTATAGCCCAGCAGAAAGGTCTGATGCCGGTGAGTTTAGCCGGGGCTGATTCGTCCGGTCCGATATATCCGGCATTGAGTCCCTCGGTATGCACCTTGCCTTTTTTATCCGGCAGGACAATCACCCATTGATTGTCTATAAATTCCATTAACCTGATATCTGTATTAGAAAGTTCTTCTGTTCTGATACCGTACGGTAAAACTACATAACAGTCCGTCTCTTTGCCGCTATGGAAATTTATTTTGTCATTATGACGCGGGGTCAAGTTAGCGCCGCCTAAGAATTCACAGCCATCGGGTAAGGGTTTAGGCAGGTTGGCCGCCAGGCGGAAGGGGATAAAGGCCACCTCGGTATCTCTGTCAACGGCTTCGGCCGGGACATTAATCTCGGAATTCGGATTGGAGTCGTGGTCCCTGATAATACTCAGGGAATTTGCCTTGATAATCAAGATGGTGCTGCTGCCGCTGTTTGAGTTATCGGTAAGATTACAGCCATTGCCATTAAAGCCCAGGGATAGGGCAGAGGCCAGCAATGCCAGAATGCCCAGCCGCCATCCTGTAATAAAATATCGTTTGGTACTCATTTTATCCGCCTTTAATTAGTATTATTCCCAAGATGCCAAACACTACTACTTTCCTATAAATATTGTAGCCGTAATTAGAATAAAAACAAGTAGAATCTGATATTTTCTTACTGGTTGTTTGTGGCGACTTAGGCGCCATATTACAGCCAGTTAGATCCGCCGAAGTCCGGACGAAGGCGAATAGTATTAATTATATTTTATATTAGATTTTCTCCTCCCCAATATATTAGGTCAAATAGTTAAATAAGACCTGTTCTATTTCGGGGGTGAACGAATAGGTGTTTTGGCTGCAAATTCGGTCTTAGGAACGCCGGCCCTTTTGCAAATATCAAGCACGCTAACCACAGATTGAGCCGGGACTTTTCCATCTGCATCTATTTTAACAGGTATTACATCACCATCCAGCGTTATGAATTCCATATTCCTTAGGTGTTTATAAAGTGAATTCATATCACTGAAATCTGTGCTTCCTATTTTTACTTTTGTTAAAAGAGGCTCATTCTCCGAATAGATTAACTTAATACGAACATCTGTTAAAATAGGGCTTGTTACAATTTTTTCCCCCATTCCTTTATCCAACGGAAGTTGTGCCAGTAATTTTCCCTCTAATGACTTGAAATGGATAGAGCACATAAAGAAGATGATTAACTGGAAGACAACATCTATCATCGGCGCCATTTGAAGGTCCATTGATGCTTCTTCATATTTGATTTTCTTTTGCGTAGTCATATTCCCCTCCTTTTCTCAGAGACTGTTAAACATGCCGGCTTCGATGTTATATCGGAGGCGGTACGTTGTTATAGCCCTACTTCGCCCTCCGCAGTAGCCGGAGGGCTACAAAGGACGGGTCTCTTCGACCCCGCCATTTAGGCGGGGCATTAAGGTTTCCCAATAGTAATATAATTCAGATTGACTACATCTCGCTTCATATATATGAATGCTTGAACTATGCAAAAAACTGCATGATGGTTATAATTTCACGGAGTTTATTCCAGACATTATTCTTCGGTGGTTCAGGGTGAAATTATTGACTTTATCAACAATCTCATTTAGAATACTGTTTATGTCTCAAATCAGACTCCACAAATTCTTAGCCAATTGCGGTATCGCATCACGGCGCCATAGTGAAGAACTCATCCGCGGGGGCAGTGTCAAGGTCAATAACAGCGTCATTACCGAAGACGGTTTCATGGTTGACCCTGATAGAGATAAGGTTTATTATAATGATAAACTCTTGAGATTAGAATCCAAGATATATTTTATTGTCAATAAACCCAAGGGCTATGTCTGCACTAATGCCTGTTTTAAAGAGCCGCGCGTCATAGACCTGTTCAAGACAAATCAACGTCTATACACGGTCGGGCGGTTGGATAAAGAGTCCGAGGGGTTGATTATCGTTACTAATGACGGTGAATTCTGCCAACAGGTCAGCCATCCGAGTTTTGAGGTTCCTAAAACTTATTTGGTTACGGTTAAAGGTTATCTCGAGGGCCCTGTTTTGGAACGGGTTCAAAAAGGGATATGGCTTTCCGAGGGTAAAACCGGCCGTACCAGAATAAGGATACTGCAACGGGCGCGCAATTTTACGCATCTGAAAATAACTCTCTTTGAAGGCAAGAAGAGAGAGGTCAGACGCGTCTTTGCCAAGTTTTCTTATAAAGTTGTGCAATTAAAACGCATTAAGATAGGTAATCTTTTCATAGGTCATTTGCAACCGGGGCAATACCGGCAAGTATCAAGGAAAGAACTGGAAACTAATGGTCTCAATTTATCGGTTCGTTGGAAGGATAATACAGTAAAAGATTAATCGTTGACAGAAGAACTTATATTTCTATAAAAAACTTGCTTGAATTCTATTATTTGATATGATAAAGGAAATAAGTATCGAAAGTAAGAGGGGAGTTTATAATGATAAAATATAGAATAGTAGGGCTGATGATAGCAGGATTAATTTTCTGTTTCGCCGGTATTAATTATTCGTATGCCAAAGATAAAATAATTAAGGGAATCAAAACGAAAACGGACATTTCGTATAATGTCATAGAGAAATTCGGCGTTACCGAAAACGTTTTAAATCTTAAATATGTTACGTCGTACGATGAAAGAGGTAACGAAATCGAGAAAAATGCTTATGATATAGAAGGAAAATTGAAAATAAAATGGATTTATAAGTATAACTATAAAAACCAGCACGTTGAATGGGCGGAATATGATTCGGATGGCAAGTTGAAAGAAAAATGGCTTTACGAATATAACGATAAGGGGCATCAGATTGAGGATGGGCGATATGATGCCGAAGGGAAATTATTAACCAAAGGATATTCTAAATATGATGATAAAGGTAATAAAACAGAGTTAAGGCGAGATAGGGTAGATGGCAAGTTGGATGAAAAATGGTTTTACAAGTTTGATGACAAAACCAATAAACTTATTGAAGAGACATTCTATAATTCAGAGGCGAGATTAACCTCGAAAAAAGCTTATAAGTATGACGATAAAGGTAATCTGGCTGAAGTGGCAACGTATAATGCGGATGGGAAATTAGAGACAAGAACGACTTATAAATATGACGACAAGAATAACATAATTGAAGAAGCCCTGATTGAGGCTGATAAAAAACTAAGCGAAAAAACATATTTTAAGTATAACGAAAAAGGACTTGAAAGTGAAAAGGCCACTTATGATGTAAAGGAAAGATTCGGTAAGATAGAAGAGATACCTGTAAAGGATAATATTTATCAATATGAGTTCTATCCCGAATCGGCTCCGAAATGAAAGTGATTTGTAAAAGACTGTAACAATCTGATTAATTCAATCTTCCTAAAGGATTTTATATGAAAATTGAAGATATTAGAAATATCGCATTTATAGGCCACGGCGATACCGGTAAGACTTCATTAACAGAATTAATCCTTTATAAAACAAAATCATCAAGCAGATTAGGGGAAATTTCCGACGGAACGACAATATGTGATTATGAACCGGACGAAAAGGAACGGAAGTATTCTATTGATTGCGGGTTAGTGTATTGTAAATGGGAAGATAAGCATATCAATATTATTGATACTCCCGGGTATCCTGATTTTATCGCCGAGGCGATTTCGGGATTATCAGCAGTTGATACAGCCTGCGTGACCATAAATGCCTCTTCAGGTGTTATGGTTAATACCCGCAAGATGTGGGAACAAGCTACGCATCTGAATATCCCTAAGATTATAATTGTCAGTAAAATTGATACGCCTAATATTAATTTTGAAGGAATAATCAATTCTATTAAAGAGGTATTCGGAGAGAATTGTCTGCCGGTTAATTATCCTATCGGTACCGGCGTCGAGTTGAAGGGCATTAAGAATATTTTCAACCTGTCCGAAGAACTGGCGCCTGAATTGAAGCCGTTAAGGGAAAAATTGATAGAAGCGATCGTAGAGGTTAACGATGTGCTGCTCAATAAATATCTGGATGGGAAAGAGATTAGCGAATCCGAATTAACCGATGCTTTTCGACTGGCTATCTTGAAAGGGAAGGTGATTCCTATTCTGGCAACTTCCGTGAGGAATGAGATTGGAGTCGACGAATTACTTAATTTTGTAGTAAAATATCTGCCTTCGCCTAAAGATAGGGGAGACAGAATAGCATATGGTACAAATGCCACTGATAAAAAAGAAGAGCCGATTAAACCGGATAGCAATGGATTATTCAGCGCATACGTATTTAAATGCGTCAGCGACCCTTTTGTGGGTAAATTATCATACCTAAGAGTATATTCCGGCAATCTGGAAATGGACACTCCATTATATAATCCGCGGACTAAGAAATCGGAGAAATTCGGTAAGATATTCAAAATCTTCGGTAAAGACCATAAGCCTATCGAAAAGGCATTCTGCGGAGATATCGTAGTTATTCCCAAATTAGATGATATTATTATCGGTGATACAGTTTTTAATATTGAAAAGCCATTTCGGTTCGCGGATGTTAAATTTCCACAGCCGATGGTTTCATTGGCTGCAGAACCTAAAAGTAAAGGTGATGAGCAAAGATTAAGTCTTGCCCTGACTAAAATGTCATTATCGGATCCTTCATTTAAAGTAGTTCGAGACCGCCAGACCAATGAGTTAGTTATCAGCGGGGTAAGTAATTTACATATTGATATTATTCTGAATAGACTTAAAAGAAAATATGATGTGCAGTTAGATACTAAACAACCCAGGATACCGTATCGAGAAACGATTTTAACAAAAGGTGATGCTTCATATAAACATAAAAAACAAAGCGGGGGGCGCGGGCAATATGGCGAAGTCTATCTGAAAGTTGAACCGTTGCAACGCAGTGAAGGATTTAAATTTGTTGATGAGATATTCGGAGGGTCGATTCCGAATCAGTATTTGCCTGCCATTGAGAAAGGTGTTCGGGAATTAATGGACCGCGGTATCATTGCAAGATATCCGGTTGTAGATATTCAAGTAATAGTATATGATGGGTCTTATCACGAGGTGGATTCATCTGAAGCGGCATTTAAAATAGCTGGTTCTAAGGCGTTCCAGTTAGCATTTATACAAGCCAAACCGGTTCTGATTGAACCGATTGTTAATATTGAGATAACCATACCGCCAACTTATACAGGCAATATTACAGGAGATTTAAACTCGCGTCGTGGTCGTATTACAGGAATGGATACGTCAGGAGGACAACAAATAATAAGGGCGACTATACCTCTGGCAGAAATCAGCAACTATTCAACCGAGTTACGTTCTATCACGGCCGGTGAGGCACATTATACCATAGAGTTTTCTCATTATGATGTAGTGCCTCATAAGATACAGGAGTCAATTATTGCCAGAACAAAATCACCTGATGAGAAAGAGGAGGAATAAGTGGTTTCATTAGAAGAACTTCTATTATTATTGGTAAAAAAAGGCGGGTCGGATTTGCATATTACAGTAGGCGCGCCGCCAAGAATTAGAATTGACGGAGAACTCATTAATACGGAATTTGAAGTAATGACGCCCGATAGTTGCCAGAAATTGATTTATGGATTATTAAGTAATTCACAAATTGCGAAATTTGAAAAAGATTTAGAATTAGATATATCATTTGGAGTGGAAGAATTAGGAAGATTCAGAACCAATGTATTTAAACAAAGAGGCGCCGTTGGGGCAGTAATGAGGTTAATTCCTTTTCAAATTAAAACATTTGAACAATTAGGGCTTTCACGTAAAATCTGCGAAGATATATGTAATAGCCATAAAGGATTAGTATTGATTACAGGTTCTACCGGCAGTGGTAAATCTACAACCCTTGCCGCAATGATTGATTATATTAATTCTAATTTTAAAGGACATATAATAACCGTAGAAGACCCTGTAGAGTTTATTCATAAACATAAAAACTCATTAATTAATCAGCGTGAAGTCGGTACGGATACGCATGATTTCAAGGATGCTCTTAAACGAGCTTTAAGGCAAGACCCTGATGTTGTTTTGATAGGTGAAATGAGAGATTTGGAAACAACTGAAGCCGCATTAACAATATCAGAAACCGGCCATCTTGCATTTGCTACACTTCATACTTCAGATTGCGTTCAAACTATAAACCGGATAATAGATATTTTCCCGTCTCATCAACAACAGCAAATTAGAACACAGTTATCATTCACATTACAAGCCGTATTCTGCCAACAATTGCTTCCGCGAGCTGAAGGGAAAGGACGAGTATTAGCAGCTGAGATTATGCTTGCGACACCTGCAATTCGTTCATTAATACGTGACAGTAAAATCCATCAAATATACTCGTCAATACAAACAGGCGGGAAAATGGGGATGACAACAATGAATCAAACCCTGAATGAACTTTATAAAAAACGACAGATTACATTCGAAACAGCAATGGAAGCTACAAGTGACCCGGATGATTTAAAACGTATCTTTGAAAAGGGATAAATGATAGCAATAATTTCTGATGTTCATTCTAATTTTGAAGCGTTAACTGAAGTCATAAATGATATTAAAAAGAAGGGTATTACTGAAATAATATGTTTAGGGGATATTGTCGGTTATGGACCTGACCCGATAGAATGCTTGGATTTAATACGTAATTGCAAAACGGTTTTACTTGGTAATCATGATGAAGCTCTGGTGCAAGGTCCTATCGGTTTTACAACTGATGCTAAAGGAGCTATAGAATGGACCAAAAAAGAATTAAAACCACATTGGTTTGGTTCTCGCAGTAATAAAAATCGTTGGGATTTTCTTGCGAATCTGCCGAATACTTATCTTGATAATAATATTTTATATGTCCACGGTTCACCACGTGATCCTACTACGGAATATATTTTGGAGAGTGATACTGAAACGATTTGGGGGAGTCCGCCCAGGAAATTGCAACAGATATTTGATATGTTTCAACATCTTTGTTTTGTGGGGCATACTCATCAACCAGGTATTATTAACCAAGATTATCAGTTTCTCAAGCCGGCTGATATTAATTATACTTTTGAATTAGAGGATAACAAGAAGTATATTATTAATGTTGGATCGGTAGGGCAACCAAGAGATGGTGATAATCGCAGTTGTTACGTAGTGCTAGATAATAATAAATTATACTATAATAGGATACCATACAATTATAATATAACTAAAGAGAAAATATTTAAGACGAATGTTTTAAGTCATTACTTCGGAGAAAGACTGGAATCAGGGCGATAATTTCAGAAACAAATTTACATTACACATTAATAAATGAATCTTAAAATTACAGCGCGACACGAAAAAATCAATAATACAATTAAGCAGTATCTTCAATCGAAACTTGATGTTTTAGGTAAATACTTTGATCAAATAAAACATATAGAAGTAATATTAGACCATAATAAAAACTTGTATAGTGCGGAAATTATAGTCTCAGTCCTTTTTGGCGGAAAATTGATATCTAAAATGTCCCATTATGATTGCGTAGCGGCGATTGATAGTATTATAAAAAAGATAGACAAGCAATTATCTAAAGTGAAGGGGAAAATAAAAAAAAGAACCACGAAATCATCTGTTCGTGATACTGACGAAGAAGTATCTGATCGGAAAAAGTATTTAAAATTTGAACAAGAAGATTTGTACTAAAAAATCCATCTATAACTTAAAACAATAGAGAGATTAATGTCAAATGAAACTTACTAATTTCATTGGAAAATCGACTATTATAAAGGAGCTTACAAGTAAAGATAAAAAGGGTGCTATTAGCGAAATGATTGAGACAATAAAAAATGTTCATAAATCCGAAAAAATAAAGGCAAACGAAATATTGGATTTGTTGATAAAACGAGAAAAAATAGGAAGTACTGGTATTGGCAATAATATAGCAGTACCTCATGTTAAGGTTGAAGGGATAAAATCAGTTATAGGAGCATTTGGACGTTCATCAGTTGGTATTAATTTCAATGCTATTGATGGAGAGCCAGTATATCTTATTTTTTTAATTATTGCTCCAATTGATGATATGGAATCTAATCTTCAAGCGTTAAGACGCATAGCTCAAGTAGCTAAACAACTAAATTTCTGTAAATTTTTAAAAGAAGCTAAAGATGTTTCCGAAATATTTGGCATATTTAAAGAATTGGATGAGGTATTGAACTAAATTGAGGAAAAATGTAAGAATTTTAAATAAAGCAGGCATACATGTCAGACCAGCTGCACAGATAGCTGAACTATCAAATAAATTCCAATCAGATATTGTATTTATCAAGGATGGAATTGAAGTTAATGCCAAAAGTATTATGGAATTGCTTACATTAGCAGCGGGAGAACAAACGGAAATTATAATTAACGCAAAAGGTGATGATGAAGCAAAAGCAATAGATGCCTTGGAGAAATTAATAAATTCTAAGTTTTCAGAAGAATAAAATATTATATGCAAATTAAGAAGGGTATTGCAGTATCACCGGGAATTTTTATTGCTAAAGCGTTATTGATAAATAACGCCGAATATTCTATTCCTTTTAGACGAATTCCTCCAGAAAAAACGGTAGAGGAAATTAGTAAGCTAGAAAAAGCCTTGAAGGGTTCTATTGCAGACTTGGAAATTATAGTTAAACGGCTTCAGAAAAAAATTGCCAGAGAAGCAATTCCGATTATTGAGGCGCATATCAAAATACTTCAGGATAATTACCTTAAATCACAAATCATTGGATTAATAAAAAAGGATTTCTATACGGCTGAGTATGCTGTTTCTAATGTTTTGCAGCGATACGTAAAGGTTTTAACTTCAAACGACGCGAATTCATTCTGGGGCAATAGAATTAATGATATTTATGATATAGAAAAAAGAATTCTTGGAAATTTATTGCAAGAAAAAAGAAGTATCATTAATCGCCTTAAAGAACCTGTAATTATTATTAGTCAGGATTTAACGCCAACTGAGACAGCTTTATTTAATCGTAATAAAGTTAAGGGGTTTGCTACTGATAAAGGTGGGCGTACCTCTCATACAGCTATAATAGCCAGAGCGATGGGTATCCCAGCTGTCGTAGCACTTAATAATATTACTTTAGATACCACCTCGGGCGATTTAATAATTATTGATGGGAATAACGGCATCGTTATTATTAATCCTGATAAGGAAACCATAAAAAAATATTCTCTTATAGAAAAAAACTTCTCATTTTACGAGAAAAAATTATTGACAGAAATAAGAGATTTGCCATCTCAGACAAAAGATGGATATGAAATAAAACTATATGCTAATATTGAATTTCCTCAGGAAACGGCAATGGCACTACAATACAACGCTCAAGGAATAGGATTGTTTAGAACGGAATTTTTATATTCTAATGCGCAAAACTTACCATCCGAGAAAGAACATTTTGAAACGTATAAAAAAATTGTATCCTCATTAAAAAATAAAGAATTAACTATAAGAACATTTGATGTTGGGGGGGATAAAGTAAATCCTGACGATAATGTTGGCATGGAAAAAAATCCTTTTTTAGGCTGTCGTGCAATTAGATTGTCACTCCAAAACCCAACTGTTTTCAAGACACAATTAAGGGGGATTCTAAGAGCGTCAGAATACGGTAATATTAGTGTGATGTTTCCGATGGTTTCAACATTAGATGAAATAAAGCAAGCGAAGAATATTTTGGAACAAGTAAAAAATGATTTACGAAAGGAAAAAGTAGCATTCAAGGAAAATATAAAAATAGGGATAATGATAGAAATCCCATCATCAGCAATAATCATAGACATCTTTATTAAAGAAATTGATTTTTGCAGTATTGGAACAAATGATTTGATACAATATACTTTGGCAGTAGATCGCACGAATGAAAAAGTAGCATACTTATATCAATCGTGTCACCCTTCTGTAATTCGGTTAATAAAATATGTCATTGAACAATGCAAAAAACATAATAAACCGGTTACAATGTGTGGAGAAATGGCTGGTGATTGGCTTTATACCGTGCTTTTAGTGGGAATGGGATTGAAAAATTTTAGCGTTTCGCCCATTGTTATTCCAGAAATAAAAAAAATAATTAGATCCATATCTCTTGACGAAGCAAAGAAAATCGCGGATAATATTTTCCATATGGATTCTGCCAAGGACATAGAGCAATACTTAAGGAATTATGGTAAAAATATTGTTCCCCAATTATTTGAATAATACTTATGCTGATTCATATTAAACAACACAAGGTTATTATTTGTTTAATCGTAATTATTGTTTTTTGGTCAAGCCAAGCCTCCTCTTTTACTGTACAACTAAAAAACGGCTCTTATTTGACAGGCGAAATTACTTCATATGATAGTAATGGATTTGAAATTAAATGCTGGTATAATAACGGTATTTTAAAATTAAAGTGGTATCACTTAAATAAAGAAGAAGCTCATCGTTTAAGGATTATTTTATCTGTACCTCAACTTAATCGAGATATAGATGAAATAGATGCTTCTATAATATATTCAAAAAGTGGTCCCATCTATGATGGGATTTTAACCGAACAAACTTCTTCATATGTGCAAGTAAAAACTATTAGTGGGGTTAAGAATATATCTTTGAATGACATCATCAAAACGGAACGCATTAAAGTAAACCCTTTGAAAATTTATACCAGTCAGGAGTGGTACCTAGAAAAAATAAAAACTTTTAATTTAGAAGATGCATCTGATAATTTCCAGCTTGCAGAATACTGTAAAACCGTTTTAAAGCTTTATGAAAAAGCAAAAGAACATTATTACAAGTCAGCTCAATTGTCTCCATTGTATAAGGAAGAAGCAAATAAGAAAATTTCGGAATTAACTAATATTACACTCCAGGAAAAGATAGATGAAATAGAGAAACTTATATTAACTAACGACTCGAAATCGCTGGATCAAGCAAAGGAGATTCTAGCGAAACTGAAAAATGATAAAAGTAGTACTGATACTCAAATTGCAAAGATAATCGGTGAATTGGAAGCGAAAATCAAGGATAAGGAGAAGAATATTTCATCTAAAAGCGAAAAGGAATCGTATAAAAAGATTTACCAGCAATATTACAGTGCTCTCAAATCGCTAATAAAAAAAATATGCGAGCAAAATATGTCTTATCCGGATACAATATCATATGTAAATACAATGATTTATAAGCAGATAATTACAAAGTTAGCTAAAGATAACAAAATGGCTGAAGATGAAGTTGCTAATATTATTGGTGAAAAATCACCGGCAAAGCTGGAAGACATACCACGTCGAGAGATATCTTATGGAGACGGCTCTTGGCTTGTTTCTCAAAATACAGAAGAAACATCAAACATGGATCCTGAGAAATTCGCAAAATATCTAACCAAAATAAAAGCAATATCTGAAGCTAAAGATAAAGCGGCTCAAAAAAACGAATTAATTACTTCAGATACTTGGTGGAAAAATGTAAGTTCAACTCAAAGAGAAAAATTTCTTGAGGCATCATTTGCAGAAAAATATATGTATTTCATAGAAAGAAAACAAAAACCTTGTAATTTATGTAGTGGAGAAGGGGTTATTAATAAAAATATCTGTAAACAATGTTGGGGAACTATGGTTGAGATTATCATAGCGTATAAATAATCTATTTTTATTGAAAAATAAATTCAAAAAGATTGTTTAGAGAGCTGAAAAGATAGTGATGGGGAAAATTATTAAGCAAATACCAAAATTAATGATTAAGTTAGGTTTAAAAATAAATAAAGAATTAACTTCCGATAATAAATATTATGTAGAATAGGGGGGGGGTAGGGAATATGATAACTAGCAGAAATATAGTATTAAAAATATTAGGTGCAATATTATTTTATGGGGTAATCTCTTTTGTTGTTCCATCGGTTATTTTAGCACAAGACATTACATCAACAGAATCATTCCTAAAGAAATATACCCTGACAGAATCATTTGAACTTGGTATGGAAACTGCCTTTATGCTACCGCACAGTGGTAGAACAAATAATATGGGTAATTTGTATTTAACACTAACTCATTCAGTAAATACTTATTCGTCTTTTAAATTTAAAACTGGTATTTTGAATGGTGAATATCTTCTTTATAATCAGAACTTGGGTCGTATTTATTTTGTGCCATTACAAACCACATTTATTTCGTCATTAGATATACTGGGATTAGAGAATCCCAAACCATATTATGGTATGGGAATTGGGTATTACTTTTTTGACAATTTTAAATCAGTCCAAACGCAATATCGTACTTTTGAAGGAGAAAATACTTATGGTTATCATTTTTTAGTCGGAGCAAAATATCTATCTTCATGGGGATTATTATTTAGAAGTGAATTGGCTTATGAATCAATCAAACCGTATAGATTTTTTAATAGTAATCTTGGAGCATTTGGAACTAAAAATGTTCGTCGCATTGATTTTAGCAATATGAATTTGACTTTAAATGCGGCTTTTTATTTTTAATGAGTAATGTTTACTAAATATCACATTTAAGAAGCTGACAAGTTTTATTTAGATAATGAATCATAGTTTATTTCGCTGCAATCCCAAATCTTTTATCATTTGTAAATCATATCTAATTGTTCGTCCAAGTTGAGTTAAATACCCACCAATCATCATACCATTAGCGCCGGCATAAAATATCAGCGATTGTAAATCACGTAAAACCTTTTCCCGTCCGGCACAAATTCTGATGTCTTTATCGATTAAAATATATCTGAACAATGCTATTATTCTCAGTGCCTCAATAGGTGACAGTAATTCTATCTTACCTAATGGTGTTCCTTTGATTGGCATCAGGAAATTCAAAGGTACCGAATCAACGTTTAGTTTTTTAAGAGTAAAAGCTAAATCTATGCGGTCATCCCATTTTTCGCCGATTCCAAAAACACCTCCGCTACAAATATTCACCCTTGCTTCTTTCAAATGTTTTATTGTTTCAATCCGTTTGTCATAAGAATGCGTAGAACATATTTTAGGGAAAAATTTCCGTGATGTTTCAAGGTTATGGTGGCATTTAGTTAAGCCTGCATTCTTCAATTCTTCAATATGTTTTTTTGTCAAGTGCCCTATTGAAAAACAAATATAAGGATTATTACTATTTCTTTGATGTAATTCCCTGAGAATCTTACCAAGATACGCAACCTCTTTATCGGATAATGTATCGCCGCTTGTAACAATGCTAAATCCATCAGCGCCCATTTGGCCTGCCCTATCATATGCCTTTTTTATGATTTTGGCATTAACTAAAGGATAAGTCTTAATATTGGTATTATGAAAAACCGATTGGGCGCAGAATTTACAATCTTCTGAACAATCACCGCTCTTGGCATTAATTATTGAACAAAGACGAATCTTACTATTAGTAAAATGCCTTTTAATAACATTGGCCCCGTAAAGTAAATCCCATATATCAACTTGTGGGGAAGACAAGAAAACTGCGTCTTTTCTCGTAATAGATTGCTTTTTAATAATTTGCCCTATTATCAATCTTAGTCGTTTATTTTCAACCATTATATTATGCCTCGTTTTTCCAAAATCAGTTTTTTATGCTTAATCCTATTCACTCAAATCGAATACACCATCTTTTAATTTTACCTGATAATTTGGGTATAATCAATAAAAATCACCCAATAACCCTGTTATAACAAAACCACCTATCTTACATACCATACATTATTCGCCGCAAAGGTGCGGAGGTAGTGGTCAGGATAATTTCAATATATATCAAGTAAATATTGCCTTGAAAAATATATGGCTTGTCTCGATGCACCATATCGTTAATCCTCCCTCTACGATTTATCCGCTTTTAAACAGATTAACGTATGAATAATCCGGGGTTAATTTGAGGATGGTTAGTAAGGAATGTATCGTTTGTAAAATTTGCTTTAAGGGGCGTGATTGAAATATAGCCGGATTTTAGAGTCATTATATCTGATAAAAATTTATCATCAGGCGAATCAGTTGGAGAAATGGTTCTATGACCTGATGTCATCCAATAATAATGTCTGCCTCTCGGGTCTATGCCTTTGATAAAATTATCTTTGATTAATCGTAAATCTTGTCGAGTATATTTAATACCTTTGATAGAGGATGTATTTGAGGGGATATTAATATTAAAAATGCTTCCTCTGGGTGGATTAGTTTTAATAAGTGATCTGATAACCTTTCCGGCGATTTGAGATATTTTTCTTAAATCTAGCTTTTTTTTCTGATGAGTATGTTTTTCTACTGATACCGCAAATGAAGTAACACCCCAAAAGGAGGATTCAATTGCTGCTGCAACAGTGCCGGAATAAAAAACATCTAATCCGACATTAGCACCTAAATTAATACCTGAAACAACAAAATCTGGTAGTCTTTTTAGTATATAACTGAAAGCAATCTTGACACAATCAGTTGGAGTGCCTTTTACAGCATATATATAATCAACTCCTTTTTTATCATTATTAATTTTATCTATAAAGATAGGAGACAAAATGGTTATAGATTGGCTTTTGCCACTTTGTTCATAGAATGGTGCTACCACTGTCACTGTGAACCGTTTACTTAACGATAAATACAAACTTTTCAATCCTTCAGATTTTCCTAATCCATCATCATTAGTTAATAATATATGCGGTTTATTAGGATAGCCACTCATATTTATGCTTTTGTAACAAAGTTTTCAATCGTTTAATCAAATTTGCCAGTATCTGACTTACACGTGATTCGGTAATATCTAATACGTAACCGATTTCATCCATTGTCATTTCCTCATAATAATACATTTCTAAAACAAGCCGTTCCTTTTTAGAAAGATTATTTTTAATATTTTCTACTATTTGACGATTTAAAAACCTTTTCAAATTATCAGGACTTTTATTGTCTTCAAGAATATTAGACGTTAACATATTGGTTTCGTCCTCATCATCCTTATAAGCAAAAGGCAATATAGAAGTTGCAACTGATTCATGACGTAATCGGTTATATTCATTCAACGAAATTCTAAGTTTTTTAGCAATTTCAACATCATTCGGTTTTCTACAGAGGACATTTTCTAAATAGCGGGATGTTTTTTCTAATCGATGAGATTTCGTTCTTACCAGACGAGGAACCCAATCTGATTCTCTTAATCCATCTATCATAGCTCCACGAACTCTATTGGCACAATAAGTTTCAAAGCGTACACCCCGTTTCAAATTAAATGACCTAATAGAAGTAAATAACCCAAGTACCCCCATACTAATCAAATCTTCGACATTAATAAAATTAGGTAGATGTAATGATAATCTCTCGGCAATATTCTTAACTATAGGCAAATAATGTTCTATTAGTTGATTGCGAAAATCTTTACGATAAGTTTTCTTGTATTTCCCCCAAAGAGACATTAGTTCTAAATTTTCTGTGTTTATTTTCATAAATCTCCTTTCACATTTATCCTCTCGTTATCAATACCTATATTATTTTTTTTATTTCTGATAATGTTCTGTGTCTTTTTAAAAGTTCTATTTTTCTTAGACGTTTAAAAACGTTTGCATCATATAAGCGATGACCGGCTTGTGTACGGCAATCTTCAGAAATTAATCCCATTAAAGTATAATTATGAAGAGTCTGTCTTGAAATTCTTGTGCCGCCCTGCTGTAAAAAATAAAGGATTTCAGATATCCTATATAATTTTCTAGGCTGGTATTCAAATGCCCTTTTATTTTTCATAATCATTATTATTTATTCTTTACATAGTATAAATTACAATGTGTAAAAATGTCAAGAAAAATAAAAAATATTATTAAAATATTTTTTACATGATGTAATTTACAGTATGTAAATAAACTTGTCAAGAAAAAACATAAAAAATCTTTATAAAAATTAATAATAAATGAGTACGAGAAAGGTCTGAAAATTTATCGGGGCGAGCTGATGCCTAACTGTTTTTCGATTTCCTTAATGACATTCTCAATATTTTCGTGTTCTTGACTGGTTGGAACTAATTCCAGATATTCCTTGTATTCCGCTAGAGCTTCCTTATATTTTCCTTGTGCCAAATAACAATCTCCTAACTCATAATGAATGATAATTTCAGTAGTGATATCATCCGGTTCAGTAAGTTCATGCGCTTTTAGCAAGCTTTCAATAGCTTTATCAAATCTATTAGCTACTTTTTGTAATCTTGCGATTCCTGTATATGCCTGCGGATTTTTAGAGCCACATTTTAACCCTTTAGTAAAACAATTATATGCGGAGTTATAATATTGCATTATAGTATCTGGATTCTTAGTAGAAGATACTTCTTTTTCATAAAGAATATAATACACTAATCCTAATTGGATGTAGGCATCTCCAAAATTACTATCTAATTCAACTGCCTTCTTAAAGGAAAATTCCGCCCTCTGAAAGTCATGAGCTCCTATCCAATTTAACCCGAATTTATAATGATCTTGTGGTGAGAATCCAGTTCTGTCTAATTGCGGTGAACTACAACTGACAAATAAACTTATTACAACAAATAATACGTGGTATAATCTATAATGGTTCATATTGAGATTCTTTTAATGCTTGTTTAACTAAAATTTCAGTAGATATTTCTGATAATGGTTTTTGTAATACTTGTCTCACAGTTTTCTCGGCAATATTTAGAGGATATCCTAAAGCATTTAAAACTAATATTGCTTCAGTAACCGCTATATTTTTTATGGGGGTTGTTGCAGTCGTCATTATTTCAAAATCCTTGAGAGAATCTTTAAGTTCCATAATAATCCTTTGAGCAGTTTTAAGGCCTACACCTTTTACCTTAGATAGAAATTTAACGTCCTCAGAAATAATGGCTTGTTTGATATTATAAATTGAAGAACCAGAAAGTATTCGTAATGCTACTAATGGACCGATTCGAGTAACCGAACAGAGAAGCTGAAAAAACTGGCGTTCTTCTTTAGAGCCAAAACCATATATTTTTAATTCACCGGAAGATGACATTCCACCATGAATAACAAGAGTTGTAAAAAGTGAAACGGGACCTTTTTCTGGCAGTTTTTCATAGGTAGATAATGGAATAAACAACTTAAAGGCAATGCCATTAATATCTATTATTGCTGTAGCTGGGTTCTTTTCTTTTAGTTGTCCGCAAATATATTCTATCATGATAAACAGACTCTATTACCGCCATACGATTTTGCCCGATACATCGCATCATCAGCATTTTTGACCAGTTGGTGCGGTGTCTGAAATAATTGCCAATAAGTAACACCAATACTTGCCGTAATTCGTTTATTAAAATTATTTTCTATTTCTTTCCTGATTCTTTCAGCTAAAGATGTTACCACCATTTGTTTCTTCCCAGTAATCAACATGATAAACTCATCTCCCCCATAACGATAAGCTGAGCCTGTGTTATAAGGTATAACTTTTAGGATGATTGAACCTACTTTCCGCAGAACTTCATCGCCTCCAAGATGTCCTTCTTTATCATTATATTCTTTAAATCCGTCTAAATCAATCATTATACAACTCAGCAATTGTCGTGTTTTTCGAGCTTTTTCAATAATTTTAACTAAGGAAATATTAAAATGGCCTCTATCATATAAGTTGGTTAATCCATCTGTAATTGCTAAACGCTCTAATTTTTTATCTAATTCCTTTCTGCGTCTAATGTCTTTAGCAATACCAATTGTACCAATAAGTTTCCCGAATTCGTTATAAAGATAAGCTACACTGGTTGATATATAAATCATTCGTCCCGCTTTATTTTTAAGCCTGGTTTCATAATCGACAACTTGACCTTTTCGTTGTAAAAGATTAATCATTTTATATCTGTCGCGAGGATTAAAATAAAGGTCGGTAATCGGCTTGCCTAATACTTCTCCTCGCGAGTAACCCAATAATTTTTCAGCTCCCCTATTAAATTCCACGATTTTACCATTGCTATCACCACAAATAATAATGTCAGGAGAAAAATTCAAGACATTTTCTAAATATCGTAATCTTTCCGAGACTTTTGTGGCTTTATAATTATTATTTGGCAGTAACTCTGTAGCAACTTCATTGTTATTAAGCATAAATAAAATCGTATTATTTCAAGTTGTTTCTTTGAATTGAGGATGGTTTTATAAATTTAATGAGATGCAATTCATTCTCGAATCCCTTTTTATAAACATAAGTAACTTCATCCATCACTGTAGTTATTAAATAAAGGGATATTTGGTGACGTCTTTCTTTTAGTAATAAAGAACGACGTTCTGTTTCGGAAAGATTATCTATATCAAAATAATGAATATTATCTTGTATAACAGCTTTAAACCTTACATCGTTTATATCCAAATGAATATTGATATTCCCGCTTTGTTTTATCGCTAATGCATGTTGAACAATAACACTGGCTGCTTCATCAATTGCTAACGTTACTAATCTCATATCTTTTAACGGCAATTTATTTAGACGCCACATTCTAGACACTACTTTTCGTACGGTCACTAAATATTTAGGGTGGCAAGGAAATGTTAAAGATTGTTGATTAGGAATCTTTTTCTTAGAGGGCTTATTTTTTTTCATGTAACCTTTCTTTTGCTGTTTTATTTTTGTATGAGTTTTAAATAGACTTGTCAATTTCCTTCAGAATACTAATAAAACCTGTAGTATCAAGAATATTCATCTCAAGCATGATTAACCCAATTAAACGGTGCCTATTATTTTCTTTCAGTTGCTGTTGTTTTTTTAGAGCTAATTTTACCTGTTGTGGTGTTGCAAGTCTTAATCTAACAGCTATTTCTCCAAATAGTTCTTTTTTCCGCATATTATTTCACCTTATTTTATAATATATGCAGTTTGCAATTTGTTTGCGACATATTTTCATGAATTATTTAAATCCTGTTTCCCTTCTCATAAAATCAATAATAATTTTAGGAATATTTAACGGTTTAAGGGGATCACGAACTACTGAAATACGAATACAATTTTTATCACCAAAAGGGTCTCCTGGTGCTACTAAGACGCCAGTTGTCTTTACGAGGTCATCAGCAAATTCAGTAGCATTCGCCCAGACATTTTTGGGAACAAGTTCTAACCATAAATACAATGGTAGTTCGGGCGGACCATATTTAAACCTAAGATAGTTTTTGCTATACGTTTTGAATCCTTTAATATATTTATTGCTCCAGTTGTGAAATTTCTTTAGATTCTTTTTAATATCAGATAAAACCCTGTTGTAATCGTTGAAATAAGGCATCATTGCATATTGAGTGATGGTATTTGCGCCTGTGTATTTAGCGAATATCAAGCGCATGGTGTCAGGTGTTAATTTATGCAGACGTTCCAATTCCTTTGGCACATGAATAATCATCCAACCACCGTGGAATCCGGTTCCTAATACCTTATCAATACCGCCTAATAGTATCAAAGGTAATTTGTATTTGTCCGCCAGTTTGATATAATCGACCCGCATTTTGGGGTCGATAAATTCCCGGTAAACATCATCTACAATGAGGAATATGTCTTTGCCATTTTCCTTTTCCTTAACCAGCAATTTTGCTACCTCTTCTATATTATCTGGCGGCAGGACTTTACCGGTAGGATTATCAGCTGGTATCAAAACGACCGCCTGAGTTCCGCTGTTTATTTTGTTTTTAATCTCGGCAATATTTGCTTGCCCTTTTAATTTGCCAGAATCATGGCGGCAAGCTAAGTTTACCTTCAGTCCGTATTCCATCATTATACCGTTCCAGGGCGGATAAACTGGGCTGACTAAAACGATACCAGGCCAATTGCTTTTGCGCCTGGCACAGGTTAATCCGTCTTCAGGTTTACCTATAATTTGGCCGAATAAACGACCCAGGAACAAAATCGCTTCAGTAACGCCATTGGTGATAAATATTTCAGTATCCGATACGCCGAACTTGGCGGAGATGCTTTTAATTAATGACGGGTCGCCTTCGGAAAAGGTATAGCATATTCTTTGTTGTTCGATGCATCGGTGCACGGCTTTTTTGACTACTTGTGGAATAACAATATCTTTTTCTAAATGTGTATCACCGATATTACAGAAAATAACTCCGTGTGTAATACCTTGATGCGTCCATTTAATATTTTCTTGTTTAAGACGCTTGCCGGAAATCAATGCTGGATTACCTCTTAGTGTCCAGAATTTTGATGCCTCAATCATCGGATTGAATTCCATAAGATATCCTTACTTTAGCTTTATAATACAAATAAAGCTAAAAACCGTATTTGTCACTACCTGACCGTGATTATACGCCAAACACTCTTATTCGATTTTAAAAAGTAATCAGAAGAATTTAACTTCAACTGCTTTACCTTTAAGTTTCTTGTAAACGGTATACGCGGTAGCAATATCCTGGCAAGCCAAACCGGTTGAATCAAAGATGGTGATTTCGTTATTGTTAGTACGTCCTTTTTGTAATTTGGCAACGATTTTACCTAATTCCCCATAAATATCATTTTTAGTAATTACACCTTTAGCAAAAGGCACATTGATTTCACCACTGTGCGAAGCTTGCTCCCATTCATCAATGACAATTTTACATTTCTTTGTTAGTTTATCCTCTAATTCCTGCTTGCCTGGCGCATCGGCTCCGATAGCATTAATATGAGTTCCCGGGCTAACGTCTTTAGCCATAACAATCGGACCTCGGGCAGGTGTAGTTGTAACTACGATATCGCATTGATTAACGGCGTCAGAAACACTCTTGGCAGTCAGCACATTGATATCAGGATAATTTTTCTTTATCCATTGTGCGAATGTCTTGACGGTTTGCAAATTGAGATCATATATTTTTACAACCTTAATATTACGGACTATTTTCAAAGCTTCCATTTGAGTATATGCTTGACGGCCTGCTCCCACAAAACCAGCAACCTTACTATTTTTCTTGGAAAGATATTTGGCCGCTAAGGCGCCTGCTGCACCGGTTCTCATATCAGTAATCAATGTGCCATCCATTACTGCAATATTATATCCTGTTTTCGGGTCTATCAAAAGGATAGTTGCCATTACTGTAGGCAGACCAAGTTTACGGTTGTTAGGATGCACGGTAACACATTTAATACCGGCGATTTCCATTGTTGGTGCGCTAATATGGGAAGGCATTGACCTCATATCACCGTGCTGGAATATCAAATAAGATTTTGGAGGCTGCTGAATCTTACCCAGCCCGTGGAACCGAAAGGTTGTTTCCATGATTTTAACCACATCGGCCATTGTTAATACCTTTGTTATCTGTTCTTTCTTTATCAGCATTGGCATCTTAGCACTCCTTTCTAAAGTACTTTAGTGTTTTTATCAATCCTACGTCTCGGCTGACCAATGGTCGCCATTTGAGGATTTTCTTGGCTTTATTAATATTAGGCTTACGTCGTTGAGGGTCATCCTCCGGCAAATATTTATATACTATTTTACTTTTACTTTCAGTTATTTCAATTATTTCTTGAACTATTTTTTGCATACTAATCTCTTCCGGATTACCTAAATTTGTCGGGAAATATTCATTTGACCAAAGCAATTTAACGAGTCCATCAATCATATCATCAATATAACAAAAACTTCGTGTCTGTTTCCCATTTCCATAGATGGTGATATCCTTGTTCTTAATTGCCTGAGCGAAAAAATTGGGCAGTGCCCTGCCGTCGTTTAACCTCATCCTTGGTCCATAAGTATTGAAAATTCTGGCAATCTTTGTATCTATTTTATATTTTCTGTGATAGGCCATTGTTAATGCCTCGGCAAATCGCTTGGCTTCATCATATACGCTTCTTTGTCCTATGGGATTCACATTTCCCCAGTAAGTTTCATCCTGTGGATGTTTAAGCGGATCACCATAAACTTCTGAAGTAGATGCTAAAAGGAATCGTGCTCCTGAAGAACGTGCTAATTCTAATGCTAAATATGTTCCAAAAGAACCTGTTTTTAAGGTCTCTATAGGATATTGCAGATAATCTTTTGGACTTGCCGGAGAAGCAAAATGCAATATGGCAACCAGTTTTTTTATCTTAATCGTAACCTTTTCTGATATATCCTGCTGTAAAAACCTGAAATCTGCTTTCCCTGATATATTAGAAAGATTCTTAAGTCTGCCGGTAATAAGATTATCAATACAAATAATCTTAAACCCGTCATCATAAAGACGCTCACACAGATAGGAACCAACAAAACCGGCACCGCCTGTAACAACAATAGTATCCTTCATCATTATAAACACTAAAATAATTATTCTCGAAATAGTCAATAAAAATTCAAGGTAAACATTATGCTGTGTGTTTTAGGTCAAGGATGTGGAGTTGAATTGTCTCTTTACTTGATTTGAGAAGGTAAGCATGAAAAGGAACATGGCCGTCTAAATTCACCGAATGGCATCGCTTCATCAATTTATTTAATCATGATTATAGCAATCGCTCTATTGCTGATAAATACATGCGAAACAAAAAGCACTTTACTCGCTTTTGTCTGCAGTATAAGAGATATACACAAAAAATTGCTACAACAGCTACAAAAAATGGTATATTATGACAATTAATAGTGTATTTTATGTAAGGTTATTGTTGATTATTAATAGCTTTATTATTAACTGAATTTAATTATTTTCTTATCTGCATACTAATAAATAAGTTAAGGATATTACTTATATTTTATTATTTTATTGACATATTTACAAGAATCAGGTATAAGAATTGCTATATAATTAAATCAAACAATAGAGTATTCTTGATTTATGGGTTCTATAAAAGATAAAGGAGGTGATAAGAATATATAGAACACATAAAACTAAGCGATACAAATTGTTGAAATCGTTCTCTTATACTCCATCAGAGAACGAAAATATAACTATAACTGAAAGGAGCTATATGCGTAAAGGTTTTACACTGATTGAACTGATGATAGTAATCGCCATTATTGCGATTATCGCGGCTATTGCTATCCCGAATCTGTTAACCGGCCGTATGTCTGCAAATGAGACCAGCGCGATTGCAGGATTGAAAACACTCACTTCACAGGAAGCTATCTGGAAACAGCAAGATTGTGATGGCAATGGAACAAAAGACTATTGGACATATGATCTTTCTTGTTTTAACCGTATGACGCGGGCAGATGGCACTACAAAGGTTAATTTCATTGATATATCCTATGCCAGAGCTGATGACTCCAGAGCGGTTGATGATGTTTTTGGTGCAACTCCAGTCTTTGAAGATTGGGATGCAGGAGCAACAGCACTTGTAAAGACTGCAAAATCAGGTTATTTATACAGAGCATTAGTAACCACTTATATCGCCTCAGGAGCTCTTTATAAAGTAAACACGGTTGGCGTTGCAGCTGTGGCCGCGTGTAATAATAGTCTTTTTGCTTTTGCCGCTGCACCTGAAGCTTATGGGTCAAGCGGTGTCAATATGTTTATTGTAAACGAAGGTGGCACAGTCTATTCAACAGACCAAGGTGGCGCAAATGCCGCTTGGAATTGTGGACCGGCTGCGGCTAATCCTCTCACTTGGCCTGCTACAACTGCTGGTGGTTCACCCACCCAGTCAACTGGCGCAGGTGGCAGAAACTGGGGGCCAGCAGAGTAAGGTGCTGCATTTTATCTGAAACTGTGATATAACATCTTGATTTAAATCAAGGGCGTTCTGATAAACATCGGAACGCCCTTTTTCTTTTTATCTCTAGGCAATCGTTTCTCCATCTCTTACAAAATCTTATTAAAATCTTGTCTTTATTCGTAATATGAGACCGTTGAAAAACCTTTCAACGGTGTCATTCTGAGCGACCCACAGGGGCCCGGTGGGAAGCGAAGAATCTCACCAAGCACAGTTCTGTTCGACTGGTCATCCGGTCAGGCGGGTTTGAGACCCTTCACTTCGTTCAGGGTGAAATTGTTGACAAAGTCAACAATCTCATATATATAAAATTAAATCTACACATATGAAATTAGGGAACAAAATCTAAATATGTCGCTAAATTTTATCTTATGCATCCATAATCATCAGCCTGTGGGTAATTTTGATGATATTATGGAATCAGCCTATCGGCAGAGTTATGAACCATTCCTTAATTTAATAGACAAATTCCCGCGGATAAAATTATGCATGCATTATAGCGGTCCTCTTTTAGAATACCTAAAACGCAGCCATCCTAAATTTATCAGCCGCCTCCAAAAAATGGTAAATGACGGCAGGCTGGAAATACTGGGCGGCGGTTTTTATGAGCCGATTTTGACGATGCTTACAGATGACGATAAAATCGGGCAGATTGCCCTATTCAGCGATTATCTGGAAAAGCTTTTCGGTAAACGTCCGCGTGGAATATGGCTGGCTGAAAGGGTTTGGGAACAAAGCCTCGTAAAATCTTTAGCCCAAGCAGGTGTCGAATATACTGTAATAGACGATTTCCATTTTAAGACCACCGGATTCTTGAATAAGGAACTCTCGGGCTATTTTATCAGCGAAGACCAGGGCAAGGCAATTTCTATTTTCCCTATTCCTGAAAGACTCCGCTATATGATACCTTTCAAAGAACCGATAGAAACGATAAATTACCTCTCTCATTATCGGCAGGACAGTTATAAAAATACTGATTCGGTAATTTGCTATGCCGATGATGGCGAGAAATTCGGGCTTTGGCCCAAGACATACGAGCATTGTTACGGCAGTCCCGTCGGCTGGCTGGAACGATTCTTCCAAGCCTTAAATGATGCCCAAGACTGGCTCAACATAACGACATATTCGGAAGTCATAGATAAAATAAAGCCTATCGGTAAAGCATATATCCCCAGCGGTTCTTATCGTGAAATGATGGAATGGGTCTTATCAATTGATGCCGCAACGCTCTATGAAAACTATCGGAAGCGGTCTTCTTCTTGCTACCCTGTGCCTGAGGCAGATCCGCCTCTGGCTAATAAGCAACATCAGACATCTTCTTCCGAATTTACACTTAACCCCGGCGGTTTCTGGCGTAATTTCTTAGTGAAATACCCTGAGATAAACATAATGTATTCCAAGATGATGGAAGTCAGCAAGGCTTTGGCATCGTCTGCAGAACAACATCATAAAAAAGACAGCCGGAAATTGGCAGATGCCGGGCGTGAACTTTATCAAGGCCAGGGTAATTGCGCCTATTGGCATGGCGTCTTCGGCGGATTCTATCTCCCCCACCTCAGGCACGCTATTTATCAGCATCTTATAACGGCTGAAGAAATTATCTCCGAATCAGAAACATCCCAAAAGACGGCTAAAAACCGGATAGACAAGGGTGATTTTGATTATGACGGATATCCTGAATTACGTTATTCCAACAGGATTATTAATTGTTATTTCAAACCATCTCAAGGAGCGGCTCTTTACGAGATGGATATCATCCCTAAAAAGTTCAATCCTTTAGCCACGCTCAGACGCAGACAGGAATCCTATCACCAGAAAATACTTCAGGCGCAGGATAAAAATTATGTTACTAATGTCGCCACCATACACGATATTATTGTGTCCAAAGTGGCCGGCTTGGAAAACCTGCTCTACTATGATAAGTACCCGCGTCAGAGTCTTCTTGACCATTTCCTGGATAAAAATACATCATTGAAGAATTTTGCCTGTTGTAATTATGACGAAGAAGGCGATTTTATACTCAATGAATACCAAATATCCATTCTTAAAAACAACACTGCGGTTCAATTCCATCGGGACGGCTATCTTAAAAAACCTGAAAAACCATGCCCGATAAAAGTCAGCAAGAATATAGCATTTGATTCCAATGACAATAAAACCCTCTTGATAGATTACGAGATTATAAACACCGGTTCGGACTATCTTGAAACTATCTTTGCTCCCGAATTCAACCTGTCGATGTTAGCCGGCAATGCGCCTGACAGATTCTATTATGACAGTAAACCCAATCTGGGACCGCTTATTACAGAAGGCGAATCAAGTAATGAAAAAATATTCGGAATCAAGGACTTATTCCAAAAGATAGACATCGGTTTTAAATTGACTAAACCGGCTCAGATATGGTATTTCCCTGTGCAGACTGTGTCACAGTCCGAAAGCGGATTCGAACTGGTTTACCAATCATCCGTGATTCTGCCCCGCTGGGAAATAAAACTGCAGCCCCAGGAAAAATGGACCGTGCGTATCAGTAAAGTAATTAAATTCTTATAAATTAAACAACAGGATTTAACGGATTTATCAGATTTCAACACGAATCACACGAATGGAACGAATAGCACGAATTATTCGCGAGATTCGCCGTATTCGTCTTATTCGTGTTCTCTTTAATTAGTTTAATTCCGTTGTTATCTCTGGAATTCCATACGATAAATTATTAATAAATACTATGAATAGTATACCTGAAGAAAAATATCATGTTGAACCCGAAGTGACCGCAGTTGGTCACACTAAAGTAGAAACCCACAGCGAACCCGACCGTGATGCTATCTATCTTGATTATGGTCCCCTGCTGCCTGATTCATACAATCAGAATATCATCGTACTGCTAATCCGTGACCCCGAATGTGTCTTTTGCTATTGGGAACTCTCAGGAACAGCCGTAACGGCTGCATTAGGAAACAAAAGAGAACCCAATCTGAAATGGATATTGAGGGTTCAAAACATTTCGCAAAAATCATTCAATGATATTGCGATACCAACTCCGCAAAATTATTCCGGTATCCAGGGCAATTACTATCTGACTGTATTACCGGATACGAAATACCAATCAGAATTCGGTGTCCGGACAGCGGATAACCGGTTTATTTCATTAGTAAAATCGAATATAATAACTACGCCGAGGCGGAATAAGGCGCCTATAACTGATACAACATCGTATATAAGATAAATAAGTACACAGATTTATTAAATTTAATAATGGGACACTAATTTGTCCCGCTTGAGGGAATGGTAGTAGTAGGTAAATATAAACCACGAGATTAGCACGAGATTTTCACCAGATTTTATATAAAGGTTATTTTCTCGTGTTAATCTTGTGAAATCTTGTGGTTAGTAAGGAAATTCACTATGAAAATAGACGATAAACTTATCGAGCATCTTTGTTCACTGGCGCGGCTTTCCGTATCTCCTCAAGACAAAGAATCACTCAAACAAGGCATGTCAGAGATACTCGCTTATGTGGACAGCCTTAAGGAAATAGACGTAACTAATATCGAGCCATTAATACATTCCTTGGACGAAAAACACTTGAACCTGCCCGAACTGACGGCCGGTCAGGCGGGTATTTGGCGGGATGATAAGGCACATCAGAATTCATTGACACCTGACAAAGCGCTCCAAAATGCGCCAAAACGGAAAGGTAATTTCTTCGAGGTGCCGAGAATTATAGAATAATGATTATCCCTCGTCATTCTGGTCGGGAGCCTGCCCCGTTAGAAGCGAAACCAAGAGAAAATAATAACCTATCAGAAAGCCTTACATCTCATTCAAAGGACGCTTCTAACTGGCTGAGAAGCCCAGAAAACTTGCTACTGCATCAGTGTCTTGCTACTGCCTGCCGAACCATAATCTAACAACCAAAATTTCTAATCAGGGTGGAGGTAACTCAGCAGATACTACCCCCTAACTCAGTGGAGGGGTGTTGACAATCCAGCAGATACCATCTACTATCTCAGGGGATATGGTTGGATATCTCAGCAGATACCATCTACTACCTCAGGGGATATGGTTGGATACCTCAGCAGATACCATCTACTACCTCAGGGGATATGGTCGGGTAACTCACCGGATACCGTCTACTACCTCAGGAGAGATGTGTTAATAATCCAGCAGATACTATCCCCTATCTCAGGAGACATGGGCTGCCAATCCGGCAGATACCACCCCCTAACTCAGTGGCGGGGTGTTGACAATCCAGCAGATGCCGTCTACTATCTCAGAAGAGATGGTCAGGTACCTCAGCAGATACAGTCTACTATCTTAGGAGAGGTGGTCAGATACCTCAGCAGACGCCACCTACTACCTCAGGAGATATGGGTTAATAATCCAGTAGATGCCCTCTACTGAGGCAGTAGAGGGGGTATACCCCCCCCTGCCTGTATAAGTGGTTGATTTATAAGGTTTTGTAATAACGAAAATAGCCGAAAATGGGGGTTTGGGGGTCAGAATAAGTGCGAATTAGGTGTGGTGTCTTCAGAATTCAATTAATGTCTCGTCTGTGCGGATATCCTTACCGGAATCAGGATGTAGAAAGGTGTCTGAAGGCATAGAGTTTTAATAATTAAGAATTATGAATTAGGGCCTGCCCAGCACATAATTCCGTTATGTGCTGGGTGTCCCCCCGAATTAGTAAGTTATCCTTGCCAGTATTTTATTAGTTTGACACTGATACTATTGATATTCGCTGAGTTATCTTTTTTAATCTCAAAGACTATGAAATACGGTTTAAAATTATCACCACTAAATATTAATTTAACCTCATATACGCCAGATGGAATGAAGTCGGGAATACCGATAGGTATTGTATGATATTTTGCTAAATGGATATCGGAATCTATAGACGCGGTGAAACATAAATCTAGAAACTCGCTTTCCCCTGGACCAATATTAAGTCTTTCAGCTTTCAATGGGTCAATTTCTGCATCTGGCCTACGGGCCCAATGTAAAGGATATCCTCTGTAACAACCAAAAGATTTACCATTTTGTCTTACTTCACGAATTTGGCATCGGCATTGTAAAGCAGAACCTCGTCCATTGTTTTCTACCATAAAACATTCATAGGTACTAAGAACTTTAGAAGTTGTTAGAGTAGGTTCTATAAGTAGTGTATTTTCTCTTCTGAAAGGGCTTGTTTCCTTGTGGGTGAAAACTAATATTGGTTTATTCCACCATCGTTTTATTGGGTCTTGAAAGATAGCAATGCTTGCAAGGATAAGAGTTGAGTATAAATACCAATCTTTACGAATCTCGTCATGATACTTCCAGCATATATAAGCGATAATAAATAACCCAATAACAATCAGAAAGTTAAATACTTTTTTCATATTTATATTCAGGATACATAATACATATTTATTATTGGAATTCAGTATGCTGTCACCCGCATAATTCCGTGGACATCTTAACTATGCGGTATGGCTTGCCCTTCCCCCGCTGTGAGCGGGATAAACTCCGCTCAAAGAGCGTAGGAGAGCGTCACCCGAATTATCCATATCTATTGTGAATTAATACATATTCCCTAATCCTTTGTCAAGACAATTCACCGTTTATTTGAGGCATTCCGCCAAATCCGCTTAATCTGTGGCAAATCTTACGTCTTCTCTTCTCCTACCTTCTACATACTACCTACTTCATACTTTATACTATACACTTGGCTTAATGACACCCACCGTCTTTAGTTAATCCAACGATATAAACCAGTTTTAAGGCATCACTTTACCAAAATTAGGTATACCCCCATCCCCCTATCTCCCCCCTATACTACCCTACCTACCCAGGGGGGATACCGTACCCTCCAGTAGAGGTATACCATATAACCATAGGTAGTATCCCATATAACCATAGGAGGTATCCCTACTAACCATAGGTAGTACCCCATATAACCATAGGTAGTATCCCTACTAACCATAGGATATACCCCATATAACCATAGGTAGGTAGGGTAGAATCCCGTAGTGGATAGGTCCCCATAAGTAACAGAGAGTGCTATTTTCGGATTTCTGCATATTTTTTTATTTTTTCTAATCCATTTCAAATCAAGAAGTTAGATGAAACCTTCATTTCTCATACCTGCCGGATAAGTAACAAACCCGTTACTTATGGTATCCTTACGGATAGAAGAAAGAGGAATACGGTAAATAAAAACCGAAACGTAACCACAGATTTCACAAGATTGACACGAATTAATAGTATGTAGTATGCAGTATGAAGTAGGTAGTAGGTAGGTTAAGAGAAGATTCACCGCAAAGAAATATGGGACACAGATGAACTCAGATGAACACGGATTTAATATTAGTGTGTAAGAAATACGAAGAATCTGTAAGTGGATTAAACTGATAAAACAGATTTTACGGATGGATAATTAGGTATGGATTACCCGCCGAAGCTTTAGCGCAGGCAGGCATCCCCCGACGTTCGGTCGGGACTCCCGCAAGTCGTTGCCTACTTAGGAGGGTTGCATACCTTACAAGGTTCATACTCTCTCTTTTTGGCTTCCTTAAGCGAAATTGGTATCATTGACTTGGCTAAATATTCACAGTCGGCACGGTGGTATTTTGTCCCTGTCCTTGTAACATAAATCTTAACTTCTTCCGGGTTTTCGTCAGCTTTTTTAGAACCTGTTTGTATGCTTTCTGGTTTACGTTCAGTAGTAACTTTTAAATCCTTGCCATCGGATTCTATTAGTATTGTCCCGCTTTCGTCTGTTCTAAATACTTGCACCCTATCATCTTCAAGTCTCTTTAAAGTGATCTGTTTAGGATGTCCATATATATTGTTTTTACCGACAGGAATAACAGCATACGATGGGTGAACTTTCCGTAAAAAACTTGTGCCGGTAGATGTCTTGCTTCCGTGATGGCCGACTTTCAATACATCAGACTTAATATCAAATCCGGATTTGAGTATTTCATTTTCTGATTCTTCTAGCGCGTCACCCATAAATAAAAAGGAAGTTTTGCCGAATTCCAAATGAATAACAATGCTATAATTATTTTCTTTGTCCTTGCCTTGATAAGTAGGAGAGATTGGCGCTATAACTTGTGCGGTTATATTGGGACTGAGGTCTATTAGTAACCCCGGATGGGCGTAGGTAATCTCAAGATGCTTTTCAATATATGCAATATTTGTGGTAACTACCTTACTAAATGTATTGGAAATAGAGGTTGCATTAGGCATTATAAATTTACCAACATCAAATTTGTTGATTATTGTATCCATTGCGCCCATATGGTCTGCGTGCGGATGTGTGGCTATTACGTTATCTAATTTCTTAACTTTTTGATGTTGAAGATAAGAAACTATTTTATCCGCGTCACAGCTATTACCTGCGTCAATGAGAACATTTTTGCCATTTGGAATCTGGATAAGAATACAATCCGCCTGCCCAACATCTATGTAATGAACCTTAAGGGGAATGCCGGAAACAGCGGTAGGTGTTATAGGTGTGTTGATAGAAGGCGTTAAATCAGATGGTTGTTCTTTATCGGCGTAGGCAACAGAGGCAACCAGTAAAAGACAGGTCAGGAGAATAAGAAACCATTGTTTTGCGAAGTCGCAACCCCGCCAACAGCGGGATAAACTCCGTCCCGATAACTTCGGGGCGTTCGTGATTTCTCTTTTCATCATTTCAGATTATGCCCTCTTATTCCATAAAATCAATGAATTTCGTTGTGGTGAAATTGCATTTTCTAACGAGGCAAGCAGATTTCACAGATAATTTCTATAAGGAACCCAGGAAACTAAGATTAATTTTCCTGAATTCATGGACTCCTTATAAAATACTCACGCTCTTTGTGGTTTCTTTACTCGGTAACCTGGACTTCCTGCTCGGAAATCAGGTCGCCGAAGGCTGGTCCTGAAACCCATACTTTGACTATTACCGGTCCAAGGTATCTTTCTATGGGACAGCGGTATGATTCCCAGAAAGGCGTCTTTTGATAGAGCGGGCCGGAGAGGTCAATCGGTATCCATCTGTCAGTGTAAGGACTTACGCCTTTGTTGAATGTTCTTTGTTCGGATGCCGTATTTTTGGTCTTTATTTCCACATTAAAGGAACTGACTTTTTCAGGGAAAGTATTACCGACTTCATCCTGAAACTCATCAGGTATGTAATATTCTTCGCCTAATGAACCGATAAGCGCAGGGAAATTCATTTTAATAAATGGGCAATCCTTGGATTTCGGCGCATATGCCGGTCCTGTAGTCTGAGTGAAAGGTTGCACGAAAATAATTGCTCCGCCCTTTTCGCAATATGGTTTAACTTCTAACTTAAAAGGTCCGCCCCATTTGGGAGCGCTGGTTTTACCTTTTTCAACTGCGGTAAAAGATTTTTCGCCAAGCCGCACCCGGATTCGGCTGCCGGAAACAGCGGATACCAGATAATATTCTCCGGTCGGGACAGTTGTCTCGCCCCTCTCCGCCAATTGCAGGAAAATATCGGTATCACGTTTGATAATAATATTAGATATCTTCTCTTTCGGAGGTTTTAGATTCTTAGTGACGTCTATTTTACCCATATCGCCGGTATAAGGAGTAAGCACTAATTTCATGCCGCTGAACTTGGGGTTCTTTTTACTCTCTTCAGGTATTTCATTAATCACCTCTACTTTAATTGTGTAAAATTTTCCCTTTATAGGAATAATAGAAGAAAGAGGGATTGACTGTTTATTTGCTGCGCCGATAATAATGGCATCCTGTCCATAATCACCAAAATAACCATTGTTGTTGTCATCAATAATGACCAATGTGTCTAACGGTGTTTTAGCCGTAAGAAAACAAGCCCGCTGATATGCCCAAACCGGCTGGCTGGTAGAACCATCAGTATAGATACTTTTTGATGCTCCTTTGATAAATACACGCATGCGGTAATTTAATTGAACGCCATTCGGGTATTTTATTTTATAGGTTACAAAATTATCTTTTTTTTCTATTTCGGTATCATAAGAGCCGTTTCCATCTACATCTAATTGGACGGTCTTTTGTTGCGCGGAACAACGGTAACCCTGAGGATTTTTATCATTTGGTAAAGATATAAAGCCAGTATCCACCCTGCCGATGCCCGGTAAAGGGGTTGTTATTGATGAAAGAAATGTCCAGTCGTCTGAAAAGGTCAGAGCGGATTCTATTGTCCCTGGCGGAACTTCAACTGCCGCTTGTCCCGTAGTAGGGGTTGTTTCTGGTTTAGGTGGCTCAGTAGACAAAACTGTCGTGACTAAAAAGGGGATAAAAGCAATCGCAATGCCTAATACAAATTTCTTTAATAGCATAGAAAGTCATAAAATTTAGCCACAAAGACACTAAGGCACAAAGAAAACAACTCGTTAATTTCTTCTTGGTGTCTTTGTGCTTTCGTGGCAGAAGTTACGAAGTTTTCTGAAATTATGCTTGTTTCAATAATTCCATCAGGCGATTGTTCTGCTGATTGGAATCGTTAAAACTCAAGCCTGCCCTATTAAAAATATCGCCGGGACTGTTTTCCACGAAGGCAATGCTTGCGTCAAGACCGATTGATTCTTGTTCTTTTATAAGAATATTGGTATGTAGCGGCTTCGAATAAATACGCCCTTCAGGGCACAGGGTCTTAAAGAAACTCTGGAACTGGTTCTTTTCGGTCTCCTGGGAACGGCCTGCGAAAACAGTTAATGGTTCTATCATCATTCCCTTTAAACTTAAATCAATTATAGAACACTTTAACGGTATCAATGTCTTATTATTATTCTGGGATATTTCTACATTGTATGCCATGGAACGATGATGAGCGTTTACCTCAGAACCGATATTGTATTTGAGAAGACCATCGGCGATAGATTCCATTAATGCAGTGCACCGGAAAGGCCGTCTCATTACTTTGAGACAGTCTAAAGATTGCAGGTTGTCCTGATGTTCGCTGAGGGCTTTCCCTTTAGAAGCATCCCTGACCGCGGTCACTTCGTGGTCGCTCATAATGATAATCGGCAACTGAGGCAGCATTTCTTTTGTTTCCTTTATAAACTTCTCGGCATCGGGATTAAGCTTTTCCAATTCCATTATAACGACATCAAATAAAGCCGTTTCTATTTTCTTTATGGCGTCAGAGGTATTTTCTGACAGTGATACGCCGTAATAATTGCTGAGCAGGCTCTTCATCAATGAGCCGGTTTCTTGCAGTGTGTCAACGATTAATATATTCGCCATAACATACTCCTTGTTGAAGAATTATATATTAGTGATGTTAAGTATTTATCGGCTTTTTAGGAGCTAAACTTGAGCCACAGATTACACAGATTAATTGTCATATCTTTCTCTTTCTTCTTGCTAAGTTAATTTATCTTTAGTATAAAATGTTGAAAAACATATATGGAAATTCCTTTATTTGTATTAATCATAATGGACGGCTGGGGTGTGAACAAGCGTCCCGATGCTTCGATACGGGACGCTCCATATTCCCGCCAAGGCGGGACATCGGAGCGTAAAGAAGGTAATGCCATAAAACTGGCGCGCACTCCTAACTTAACCAGTTTAGAGAAGGAATATCCATATACCGAACTTGAATGTTCGGGTAATGCCGTCGGATTGCCGGCCGGTTTAATGGGCAATTCTGAAGTCGGACATCTCAATATCGGCGCAGGACGCGTGGTCTGGCAGGAAATTACCCGGATTGATAACACTATCAAAGACGGCTCATTTTTTGCCAACCCCGAACTCGTCAATGCAATGACCTATGCCCGCCGTAATCAAACCAACCTCCACTTAATCGGGCTTGTTTCTGATGGCGGCGTGCATAGTTCTGAAAATCACTATTTCGCCCTTTTGGAAATGGCTAAAAAGAACGGATTTAACCGGAGCAATCTCTTTTTCCACGTCGTTACGGATGGACGCGATACGCCGCCTGATAGTGGAGTCAATCATATTGAAAAACTACTCAATAAAATGAATTTGCTCGGCGTAGGAAAGATAGCCACGATTTGTGGCCGTTATTATTTAATGGACCGCGATAAACGATGGGAACGCGTGGAAAAGGCTTATCATTCACTTACGCTGGGAGAAGGCGTAAAACGAACATCAGTAATCGAAGCCATAAAAGATGCGTATCAAAAAGGCGAGACCGATGAATTCATCAAACCTATCGTCATTACCGAGAATAATCTTGCCATCGGCTCAATCAAAGACAAAGACTCGGTGATATTCTTTAATTTCCGGGCTGACCGCGCCAGAGAGATTGCCCGGACACTGACCGAACCTGATTTCAATGAATTCAAGCGTAAAACATTCCCGCAGGTTTTATATACCACAATGACCCAGTATGACGAGCATTTTACTCTGCCTGTTGCCTTTAAACCGGTTAGCCTTAAAAACATTCTGAGCGCTATCCTGTCTGAGAAGCAGATAACGCAACTTCGTATTGCCGAAACGGAAAAATATGCCCACGTCACCTATTTTTTTAATGGCGGTGAAGAGACTCCATTCCCATACGAGGACCGAAAACTCATCCCTTCACCCAAAGTGCCGACCTATGATATGCAACCGGAAATGAATGCTCCTGAGGTTACCCGCGAGGTCTTAAAAGATATTGAAAATAATGCCCATCAGGTAATTATTATGAATTATGCCAATTGTGATATGGTCGGACATACCGGTATTATAAATGCTGCTATCAAGGCAGTCGAGACTGTTGACGGCGGAGTCGGCAGAATAGTCGATGCGGTATTAAGAAAAAAAGGCGTTGTTATCATTACTGCAGACCACGGCAATGCCGAAGAGATGATAGATTATAAAAATAATAACCAGCCGCATACTTATCATACCACTAATGTAGTTCCCTTTACTCTGGTTGGAGAGAAATTCAAGAATCGCAAACTCAAAATGAATGGGAGATTATGCGATATTGCGCCGACTATGCTGGGAATTCTCGGCATAGAAAAACCTTCGGAAATGGAAGGAATCAGCTTGCTGATTTAACCCAGCCTATCACTGACAGAATTGCTTCTTTAATGTTCACATCGTTATAGATTTATGATGGGTTTGTAATTACTAATCACTTTTTTGGCCACCAAAATAATAAGTATTGGCTGGCACGGTTTGGGGTGTTGCGTGAATAAATCGGCACTATAAATGTTTTACGAAGTTGCTGTAGACTATCTGCGACCATGATTCCAATAATGAGAATTGTTTTTCAATCTCCTTGATGCTTACAAACTTTCCGACCATCAAATCCTTTTCAGCCACCTTAACGCCATTTTCCTCGTTGACCATAACCTGAAAGACCAATCCGAAATGCACCTGCCCTACTGAATTAGTATCGTCATTAAGATAACCCACCAGTTTGTATTGGTACGGAGTGGAAACTTCAAGTTCCTCGTGCAGTTCACGTTCCAATCCGCTTTTGATGATATCTTCTGCCGGTGAATCGTCTTTCGCAGTAACCGGATTAATATGTCCTCCGATTCCGATAGAATATTTATTATGCAATCGTTTTTCGGTCTGGGTAGCCAGACGCTGAACCAGGAACAATTTATACTCATCAGCTGTGCTGTTTTTATGTGAAATCAAAAGGTATGGTATTATCTGTTTGAGTGCCGGATTATTTTCGGCATCAGGACGGTCTACAAAATAGCTAAAGCGGTGAATATTGGCTAATAATTCATCTAAATTCTGATTGTGGAACCCGTGCAAAAATGGTTTACCACTCAACAATTTATCACGTTCAACTACTAAAACTTTTTCCATTATGAATAAATTATAGTTTCTCAGTTACGGCTTTGGGATAATGCTTCCTTTTTGGTCAAGGTGGCAGTAATATAGAAAGTTTGATTAGCCAGTAAATCAAGAGTCTTTGATGAAATCAATTTATCACCTGATTGGTAAACTATTTTGACGAGTGGTCTTAAAGGGAATTTTTCGTTAATTTTGATGACTTCGGCAACTTCCTGGGTATTAAGCAAGACAAATGTGCCGACCGGATATATACCGATTTTCCTAATCAATATTTTAAGCGCTTTTTTTGGGAAATCAGTATCTGTCATTTGAGTCAATTCTCTTAATGTATTCTGAACCGTCTTAGCCGTCCGGTACGAGCGATTATGTGTTAATGATTCAAAGGTGTCAACCAATCCGATAATCTGGGCATGTTCATGGATAATGCTTTCTTCTAAGCTGAGATGACCCGACCCGCCGAGGCGTTCATGATGCTGGGAGCATACGTCTATTACAAAAGATGGAAGTTCAGGAATTTGCTGAAGAATCTTAATGCCGATTCCGATATGATTGCGAACGCGTTCATATTCGGATTCAGATAATTTTTCCTTTTTCTCAACCAGGAAAAGTAATTCCTGCATACCGATATCATGGAAAAAGGCAGCCAGGCTTAAATCTTCTAAACGCATACGGTCATAACCTAGTTCAAATCCGATAACCATTGATATTAACGTAACATTAACCTGGTGTGAAACAAGATAGGTTTCTTTTGATTCCCGATAAGTTAAATCTATAAAAGCCGGATTATTCTGAATTGAAGCAACTATTTCTTTAAGAAGCTGTGCAATTTCCTTGATGTTGATATAAGTCAGCGGAAGCTTATTATTAATCACATTAAGCGTGTATTGATTCATTGTATATAATTTATCATAAAGCAACAAAGCATCCGCCATACTTTTACTATCTTGTTCCTTTGGTTTTTCCGAATCAAGCTGCTCAGGTTTATTAGAAGTAACCACTTCTCTTTTAAAAGCGATGTTTGTGTTTTCAGGTTCTTTTAGTTTGGCGGCCGTAATATCTTTGAACGCCGGAGTTTCAATACCGCTTTTCACAGCAGCACCTTCATTTTGAGATTTTTGAGACGACGCTGATGTTTGCGTCATATCCGAATACTTGATGGATTCTATTGATTTCTGAGGAATGTTTTTACCCGGTGAATCGTTTTTGATTTCCATTTCCCGGGTCTGAGAGACAGCCGGAATTTTCAGGTTGCTATCAGGCGACTTTTCTGCCTGTTTATCTTTTGTTGCATCCTCTTCTTTGGCCACGTTCCATAATTTGAAAATGTTAGAAAATTTTACCATTTTAGTTAACTATGCAGAAGCGATTAAATAATGTGGCATAGTTCAATCATTATTTTCCTGCAGTCCATTAGTAATATCAAGGTAAAGAATTCGTGAGCATGACTTACAGCAAATCAGTTGTTTACCACGCAGGATTTCATTAACCTGCTGCCGGGGTACATCCATATAACAACTCCCGCAGGTAAAATCAACTACTTTGGCTAACGCAGTTAAATCCGGTTTGCTATTCATGATTTTTTCATATTTATTCAATGCTTCACTGTCTATTTCTTCCGAATTCTTGTTGCGGATTTGGCAATTATTATCTATTTCCTTTTTAATCTGGCTGATTTCATCATTAATCACAGCCGTCAAGGCATTTATCTCATCATTCTTTTCTTTTATTTTGGTTTCCAATTCTTTAATGTCTTTTTGTATCATATCATTCTGGTTGAAGAAATTCAAAAGGACATCCTCTATCACATCATTATCGGCCTTGACTGCTTTGATTTCATTGGTAATAATCGAGTATTCTTTATTGGTGCGAACCGTGTTTAACTGGATAGTTAATTTATTAGCCTTTTCCTCATTGCACTTCAGGTCCAAATCCTTTTTGTCTATTTCTATTTTTAATTGTTTGGCCTTATCCTTTTTCTCTTTGATTATTTGCTGTAACGTTCTGATGTCTTCCCGCTTTCCATCAATCGAATCCGATTTTTCAACGCATATTTTATTCAGCCGATTTATTTTCAGATCGATTTCCTGCAGTTCCTTGAGTCTTTCAATAATTTGATTGTTCATTTAAATTTTCTTAACCCCTTCCATAAAACTTTCTAGTTTTCTGATTTTTGTGGGATGTCTTAATTTTTTCAGAGCTTTTTCTTCAATCTGTCTGACTCTTTCCCTGGTAATTTTAAATATTTTACCGATTTCTTCCAGAGTATATGAATAGCCGGCACCGATGCCGTATCTGAGCTTGACAATTTCTCGTTCGCGGAAAGGTAAAGAATGAAGAACTATTCTAAGTTTTTCCCTGAGCATTTCATGTGTCGCAAGCTTAACCGGTGATTGAACGGAGGTATCCTCAATAAAATCGCTGAATTCTGCGTCTTCTCCGCTTTTAACGGGGCGGTCGATAGAAACCGGCTGTCTGATTATCCGATAAATTCTTTTTGCCTCATCAAGTGGCACATCAGAGAGTATGGCAATTTCTTCAATTGCCGGTTTCCTTCCTTTGTCCTGCATGATTTCTTTGGCAGCTGACTTAAGCCTTCTCATGGTTTCGACCATATGAACCGGTATTCTTATGGTCCGTGATTGGTCTGCAATAGCCCTAGTAATCGCCTGTCGAATCCAGCAGGTTGCATAAGTCGAAAACCGATATCCGCGTGTGTAGTCGTATTTTTCAACGGCCCGCATTAAACCCGTGTTACCTTCCTGGACCAGATCCAAAAAGCCCATGCCACGATTACGATATTGCTTGGCAATACTTACTACTAGTCTCAAATTACTCGCCGAAAGTCTGCGTTTATATTTTTCATATTCATTATACCTTCGTTCAAGTTCTTTTACTCTGGTCTTTAAAGTCAAAAATTCTTCCATCAGAAGTAATTTAAAATCTGAAAATTTACTTTCTAATTCCTTTCGTCTCAGACGATTTGCTGGTTTCTTCCGCAGAGATAACATTTCTTTGTCAGCCAGGTTCCATTGTTTATAAATGTCTTTCAAGCGGTTGGCAATTGGTTTGATTCTTCGCACCTGTATATTAAGAGATTCTAAAATACCAATCCATTTCTTTTGTCTGGATGCAACTTTACGTTTAATTTTATCCCTAATTTTAGATGTGAGCTTATTGGTCGTAAGATTTATATAATCGTCTTTATTGTTATTTAATAATCGTTTGAGCTGACTGATGATACGGGGTAAATGACGGATTATCTTGCGTTTGCTTAAGTCTATCTCACTGTCACCTCGCAAAGTACGGTCAAGAGCAATATTACCATTACGGACATCTTCCAATAAATTAATGGATTCCAATACCGCCACGGGTGATTCTTCCACTTTCTCACGGAAGCGATGACGGGCTTGTTCAATCTTTTTTGCCAGCATTAATTCATCGGTGCGGGAAAGTAACGGTATCTCCGCCATCTGTTTGAGGTACATCCGGACCGGGTCGTCTAATTTCTCCTTTTCTACTTCCGGCTTCAACTCCGGCTCTTCTTGTTCCTCATGTCCCTCTCGTTCTTCTTTCTCGGTTTCTTGAGTTTCGGCAGTCGCTTCTTCCTCAACCAATTCAATACCTAAATCAGACAGAAGAACTAATAGCTTATCAAGTTCTTCGGGAAAGGTTGTTTCTGACGGCAGAACTTTATTGATTTCATCATATGTCAGCTTACCCTTCCGTTTGCCTTCTTCCACCAACAGTTTTAATGCTTTACTTAATTTTTTCATTATATGATTATATTTTATAAATGGTCTTATTTAGAACCTGCTATTTTCATCTCCTCTAATTTTTTAAGTAACCGATTTATTGATTTGTCATCACTTTTCAGGTTGGCATCTTTAAGTTGTTGTTTCAGAAGAGGATTTTCTCTCATTTGCCCCCGGCGCTTATTAATATAGAACAATAAATCGGGTAGATGTTTGTCGCAATCTATCACAGATTCCTTCTGCGAGATTCTAACAATTGCACTTGATAATTCAAGATTATCCGCTACATAGTTTAAAATGCCTTCCACGCTAACCTGACCTTCTTGCTCATAATTCTCGAATATTTTTTCGGCTAATTGTCTAATGATTAAAGTGGGATAATCTTCCAATTCAAGCGAATCTTTTATTATCGGTATAAATTCATTCTTTATTAACATTAATTCTATAAGCTCATCGCCTGCTTTAACATCTTTATCCTGTAAGGAGATAGTGGGTTTGAAAAATGAAGAAGCTGAATTGGTTTTAGAATTAGATGGATTTCTTTTCTCTATCATCTTAAAGCGGTGTCGTAATATATCCTCGGAAATATTCATTGATTCGCTTAATTGCTTAATATATAAATTTCGTTTTACCACATTAGGAATCGCATGAATTGTTTCTGAAATTTCATCTACTGCCTTGGTTTTATCTTCTATATTATTAAGGTCATATTTACGACGGATTAAATCAAGTCTATAAGTAAATAAGTCTACGGCATCATCAAGACACTTTTGGAATATCTTTGCACCATCTTTGCTTCTGAGACAATCATAAGGATCTAATCCATCAGGCAGACGGGCAATAAAAAGATTCATCTCTTCAGTCAGGAATAAATCTAACGAACGAGCCGATGCTGTTTCACCTGCCACATCAGCGTCATAGACAATAATGACCTTGTTGACAAAGCGTCTGATAGATTTTATATGGTCTGTTGTTAATGCCGTTCCGAGTGTTCCGACCACCCATTCAAAACCGCATTGGTGCGCCATAATTACATCAGTATATCCCTCCACTAGGCAAAGTTTACCTTCCTTTTGACATGATTCTTTAATAAAATTGAGCCCATATAGTGATTTGCCTTTATAAAAAAGAATACTCTCCGGTGAATTAAGATAAACCGGCTCGCTATTATCAAGAACTCTGCCCCCAAATCCTACCACCCCACCGCGAGGATTAAAAATAGGAAACATCAAACGATTGCGGAAACGGTCATAATAACCATTCTTTTCTTTACGCGGCAGGATTAACCCTAATTCTTCCAGATATTTCAATGATATATTATTATTCTTTGCATAATCGATTAAATTATTCCACCCGGGAAGTGCATAACCTAAAAGAAAACGAGAAATCATTGCTTGTGTGAATCCTCTTTTAACAAGATAAGTTCTGGCTATATCGGCTTCTTGCGATTGCAATAAACAGCGGTGATAATAATTTGTGACTAACCGATTTGTTTTTAAGAATTCCGCCCTTTTTTCACGAGTGACGTCATCCCGCGGTTGAGCTGTTGCTAATTTTATACCGCTGCGTTCAGCCAACATTTTCACGGCTTCGGGGAACCCCACTTTTTCGTATGCCATGATAAATGAAAAAACATTCCCGCCTTTGTGGCAACCAAAGCAGTGAAAGATTTGTTTATTCGGATTGACTGTAAAAGATGCGGTTTTTTCCTCATGGAATGGACAAAGTGTTCGATAATTCGCCCCAGTTTTTTTCAGCGGGATATAATCGGAAATCAACTCGACTATATCTATAGCTTTCTGAATTTCAACTATCTGTGAATGGGGAATAAAATGGTCCATTACCTCTCTATCTATAAAAATATCTTATTGTCCTTTCAGAAATTATGTACTTACTAAAAACTATTCACTTTACAACCAATTTTATATTTTTCAAGAAAAATCGTAATATTTTTTACCGCAAAGCCTATCCGCTGCAAACAGCAATTACAGGACTAACTTTTCTTGAGTTCATGGCATAGTGCTGGCACTACTTCAAACAAATCGCCTATTACACCATAATTAGCTACTTTGAAAATAGGTGCGTCTGGGTCTTTATTTATAGCAACAATACATTTTGATGATGACATCCCAGCCAGATGCTGAATAGCACCAGAAATACCACATGCAATATAAAGTGTTGGACAAACGGTTTTGCCGGTCTGGCCAACCTGGTCAGTATGAGGCCTCCAGCCTGAATCAACTGCAGCTCTTGATGCCCCAACTGCTGCATTAAGTGTCTGCGCTAATTCTTCTATTATCTTGAAGTTTTCCGTTCCTTTCATGCCTCGTCCACCAGACACAATAATATCAGCCTCGGTTAATTCTATCTTCTTCTGACCACTCATTACAGTTTCTTTCAGTTTTACACGTTGGTCGTCAGGTGAAATATTAACCTGTATTTTTTCAATTTGAACAGTTTGGTCTTTAGGTAAACCTAATGGAAAAACTTTGGGTCTAAGTGTAATTATAGCCGGAGATTTCAGTGACTTAACCGTAATAATAGCCTTACCAGCATAGACTGGTCTTTTGGCAACGAAAGAACCATTTTCGTAGGAAAGAAAGATACTATCTTGAATTACTGATGATTTCAATTCCGCAGCAATATTGGCGGCTAAATCCTTGCCCACAGGCGTAGCTGAAAGTAATATGGCCATAGGATTAATTTTATTTATTGCACTCAGAATGGCTTTAGTATAGTTAGCCAGGATATAGTTCGTGGAATCAGCGCCTTCCGCTATAATTATCTTATTTGCCCCATAAGATGCAATTTCATTAGTTAAAGAACTGACATTATCACCAACAATAAAACCTACTATTTCCGTCTTGAGTATTTCATTGAGTCTTTTAGCCTCAGAAAGTGTTTCTAGTGATGTTTTTTTTAATTGATTATCTGTAGATTCTATAAAAACTAATATTGGCTGCATATTATATAATCCTTTAACATCTGTTTCGGTTTATGTAATTTCTCTTTTTATTAAATAACCTTTGCTTCATCGCGGAGCAACTTAACAAGTTCAGGAACAACCTCAATACCCTTTCCGACAACTCGTCCAGCTGGGCGGCTGGGCGTATATTCCATTTTTATTGTCTCTATCGATAAAGCTTCAAAATTAACTGATTTTTCCTCGAACGGTTTTTTCTTGGCGGACATAATTCCCTTAAGTGAAGGGTAACGCGGCTCATTCAGACCTTTTTGTGCGGTTAATACGGCTGGTAAAGACACCTCTAATACTTCATAACCATTTCCAATCTCGCGGTGCACCGTAACTTTTTGTTCGGCAATTTCAAGTTTGGTAATCAGGCTAACAAATGGTATATTTAATAGCCGTGATAATATTGCACCGGTCTGAGAATTATCATCATCAACCGCTTGTTTGCCACAAAGTATTAAATTATATGGGATTGTTTGGATAATAGAAGCTAAAATTGATGCAATAGCGAAAGGGTCTTTTTTATATGCATCGTTGTCTTTAATGTGGATTGCTTTATCAGCACCCATGGCTAAACAAGTCCTTAAAGTGGTAGATGCCTCTGCTGGACCAACAGTAATAGCAATAACTTCTCCTTTTCCTAATTTTTCTTTTATGCGTAAAGCTTCTTCCAAAGCTATCTCATCAAAAGGGCTCAAAATATATTCAACTCCGGTCTGTTCCAATGATTTACCGTCACTACCAATTCTAACATTTGTTTCAGTAGAGGGAACTCTTTTTATGCAGGTAATGATATTCACGAAATACCTCCTCTTTCAAGTTGCATCCCCGACTGGTCAGGCGGGTTTAATAATGATAATACTCAGTATATTAATAATTAATTATTAACATTGTCAACTATTTACCCTCTTTTATTTGACATACTTAAATTAGCAGGATTATATTACAAAATTATATAATTTCTGGTTTTACTGCGCTATTTAGCCATCGCTAATAACCAAAAACTAAATATATGACCAATATTGTAGCATTTGATTTTGAGACCACGGGCTTATATCCGATTAAGGATAAGATAATAGAAATCGGTGCTGTTTGTTTTAATCTTGAAAAGGATACTGAAATTATTAATACTTTTCAAACCTTTATTAATCCGGCAATTTCTATTCCGCAGGAAGTCATAGAAATACACGGCATTACCGACGAAATGGTAAAAAATGCACCGTCTGAAAGAGAAGCATTATCTAAATTTTTAGAGTTTATCAATAACAATCCTTTGATTGCACATAATATATCATTTGACGTCAGTTTTCTGATGGCATCAGCGGCTCTTTATAAAATCAAGTCACCTTCTAATCTTTTGATTGATACCTGTGAATTAGCGAGAATATGCTTCAAAGATGTAGAAAATCATAAATTATCAACTCTGGGCAAATATCTGAATATTGCCTGTCCGCCCGTCGAAGCATTTGTAGGCAGCAATGAGCAATCCGGATATCACCGCGCTCTGGCTGATTCGTATGTAGTTATGAAACTTTATAAGATGTGTCTTGATCGATTAGATTCCAAAATGACTATAAATGATATTGCTCTTCGTTCTACTGGTGGATTAAAGTTTAATGATTATATATTTGATAAAATAGAAATACCACCTGACAAAATAATCTTAAAAAAAGCAATGGAACAATCTATACCGATTGAAATAACCTACCGCAATAATAAAGGCGAAGAATCTCAAAGATGGATAACGCCTTTTAATATATTTTCATTTCGTGGCAGTACATATGTGGCAGCACATTGCCATCAAGCTGATGAAATCCGCCAATTTAGATTGGATCGAATTTGCGAAGTATTATCTTCCGAGTAAAATATGATTATATTAGGTATTGATCCTGGCACGCTAATAATCGGTTATGGAATTATTCAATCAGAGAAATCTAACTTAAAAATTATTACTTGTGGAGCAATCAAAACTTCAGTTAAAAATTCCACATCTCAAATTAAGAATTTTAAGTTAATATCTGATGTTAGTAATCTGGCATCCCGTTTGCTCATCAGTTATCAAGAGCTATTCAAGATAATCAAACAACACAAACCTGATGAAATAGCCATAGAAACAGTATTTTATTCTCAAGACGTGCAAGCAACCATAAAAATAGGCGAGGCAAGGGGCATCGCATTACTCGTTGCAGCTATAACCAAAACGCCTGTCTATGAATATAGCCCTGCAGAAGTGAAAAAGAGTGTCACCGGCAACGGACGGGCTGATAAAAGCCAGGTGGCTGAAATGGTTAAACACCTTTTATCTTTAGATACAATACCCAAACCTTATGACATCTCAGATGCTCTGGCAATTGCTATCTGTCATACCCATAGGATGTAATTATAATCCATTCTACAGACTTGCTTGAACTGTTGCTGGAAGGCCGAATGAAACAGACTCGTGATACAACTGGCACGTATTCCGTTCGATTACAATATGCATCAGAAACATGGCGGCATTTTCCAGCCGTAGCATTACTTCTCGGCGATCAGGGATAAAGAGAATTCAACGCGCTTTAAACATATATCTTATTGTCCTCTTACTAAAACCCTATAATTTTGACTGATAGTTTTATTCATCAGACACATAGTAATTTTGGCAAGCCAAAAACATTGACTTCAAACTTTATAAGTTATATTATTAAGGAATTGTTTCTATTTTAACTGAAGAACTAAAAAACATGCTCAAGTATCGTACAATTAGCGTTTTCTTTTTTATCGTTGCCTTATTGTTGATTCTCGTCGCGATAAACATAAGAATAATCTCCTCATCTTTAATAACTCCATCTAATGTTGAATCAACTTTATACAATCTTTTTGGCGAGAAATTTTCTGTCGGGTCAATCAGTTTCAATTTCTGGCGGGGTATAAAGATTTCTGATATCAGGTTACCCATAACCGATAAAGGCTATGATTTTCTTAAAGTAAAAACAGTTAGGATTACTTATGATCAGACCAAATTAATAAAAGGTCAATTTGTCATAGATAAAGTAATTTTTTATAGTCCGGAGATATATTTGATTAATAATGAGACACCTCATTTAAGATTAAATACTTCTGGAAATGCCCCAGCACCGATAATCATTGTAAAAAATGCTTCGGTAGCATTTGTTCATCATACCTTTTTAAAATCAGATACTACTCTAAAACTCAAGGATGTAAATATTCATTTCTATCCTCTTGTTAATGGGCGTTATCGTATAGAAGGCGGTTTTGATGGCTTAGAATTAGGCGGATGGGGAATACAAGGCGAATTAGATACTCAAACAACCAATATGCAGGTCAATCTCATTTCTCAGAATACAGATATCGGAGATTATCTGGCAGCACGTTTAAGTGAGAAATATTATACTATCTGGCACCGTTTCCAACCACATGGCAAAGTAAATCTAAACGTTTTTTTTAAAGCTGGCAATAACCAGCCTCTTGATATGAAAATTCAAATGGATTGTCAGGAAAACGCTATGACTTTTAAAGGATTTCCTTATACCTTGTCCGGAATTAATGGACAGATTGAATTTACACCATCAGAAGTTCATATCAAGAATTTAAAAGGAACAAATGGCTCCACCATTATCGTTGCCAATGGTTATCTGGAGGGTTATGAAGAATCTGACGGATTAAATCTAATGTTGAAGATATCTAATATGTCATTAGATAATAAACTCTATAATGCCATACCTTCTCATATGCGGAATATCTGGAATGATTTAAAGCCGGGTGGTTTAGTGGATGCGGAGTCTTTAATTTCTAAACGTTCTGGTATGAATCAGAATATTCAGTACAATATAAAATTATATTGTCGATCGGTTGAATTCACTCCCTCTTTTTTCCCCTACCATATTACTAATGCAAGCGGAGAAATAGAAATCTTAGATCAATCCATAAAAATCAAATATATTTCCGCATCTCGTAATAGTGGAGAAATCAAGACAGAAGGAGATATTTCTATTAATGCAACCGGCCAAGTTGAAAATCTTTCTGTTTCGATAGACGCCAAAAATATTGAGATTAATGACTATACCTTGAGAGAGGCAACAAAAAAAATTATACCTGATATAGATAAATTTTGGAGCAAATCTCAGCCTGAAGGAACCATAAATATTAGAACCACTCTTCAGAAATCTTCAAGCAACCATAAAATAGATGTTAAATCTATAGTCCAATGTAACGATATAGCACTTAAAATAGGCTCATCATCATTACCGATTACGCAGGTTCAGGGACAGATAGAATATTACTCTAATTACGGTGTTGCTCAAGAGTCACATGTCTTGTTCAGTCACCTTTCTGCGATTTATAAAGGAACACGTTTTGAAATAATTGGAACTATTGATAACTTTAATTTAGCTCCTATTGATTCATATATTCAAGAAGAACCTAAAATAGTATTAGATATTAAAATTTCCAATCTTGTCTTTGGTGAAAAGGGATTTTACTCCATAATACCTGCTAACTTGAAGGATTTGCTTCAACAAATAGATTTTTATGGAAAAACAGATGTTGCACTAAAAATTACCACTGATGGGAACGAAGATTCATCACCCTCAAAATCCCAGTACGGTTTAAATTACACCGGCGAATTGAAATTATTGGATTGCGGATTTAAAACCGGGATTAACTTCGACAATATTACCGGTTCGTTAATTCTCAAGGGACGTTATTCATTAGCGATGAACCCTGATGACAATACAACAACAAATTATATGGCTGGCTCTGGAAAAATCTCACAGATAAGAGTAGAAAATAAACTTATCAATAACCTATCGGTTCAATTTTTACAGGAAAAGAATCATGTTAGTTTTTATGATATTAAGGGTAACTCTTATAATGGAGCTGTCTCCGGATTCTTTATGGTGTCATTACCGGAATTAACGCAAACCATTACATCTAATAACACCACTTCATTGACTAAAGACATAGAAGCATACGAATATCAGGGTAAAATAGATTTGGTAGGTATTGATATTAAAGAGTTCAGACGTGATACATCTCTTGGTAGTAAGGATATATCAGGCAAATTTTCAACAGAATTAGTTTTTAATGGTAAGGGAGTATCTAAACAGGCACTCAATGTTCAGGGCAAAGCATCTATTATTAACGCTCAATTATGGGAAGTTCCTGTATTCTTAAGTATTTATAACCTTTTTACCTTCAAAGAAAAATCAACATTCAAGGAAGGTGAAATACGATTCTCAATATATAACGGTGAAATGAACATAAGAAGACTAATTTTTAGCAGCAAAGATGTCATATTAAAAGGCGCCGGCAAAATGAAACTTGAGGATGGTGTTTTGGATATCCAGTTTGATACGCAATTCCCCAAATCAATTATTCCCAAAATTCCAGTATTTGAACAGATTAAAGAATTCTTCTTGAAGAATATTTATACAATCAAAGTAGAAGGTACATTCAGTGACCCCAAGGCTGAAATAAAACCATTACCGATTCTGGATATATTCAAATGAACATCAAATTAACAAATAATGTAGGTTTCTGCTGGGGTGTCAGACGTGCTTTGGATTTGGCCATTAAAAGTTCGTCTTCTTCACGTAAGATATATACCTACGGACCTTTGATTCATAACAAAGATGTGGTACAGATGCTCAAGACCAAAGGTATAGAACCGTTACCATCTGATAAAATGAAGTCTTCTAGAAAAAATGCTTTGGTAATTCGGGCTCATGGAATTCCGCCTCTGGTTCGTGCTAAACTTACCTTAAAAGGTTTCAAGATAATAGATGCGACCTGTCCGCACGTCAAGAAATCGCAGAAAATGGTTCAGCAATATGCTGATAAAGGTTATCAGATAATCATTGTTGGTGACAAAAAACATGCCGAAGTGATAAGTTTAGTCGGATATGCTCGTAATAGTCGGTATCATTATCATACCATAGTAATAAGTTCTCCGCCGGAAGTTGTTAAGTTCATAAATTCAAAACCGAGATTATTAAAGAAGAAAATATGCATTCTGGCACAAAGCACTTTCCAACCGCAACTTTATGAGGACATCGTAGATACTTTACGATTAACTCTTTCAAAAGATAATGAACTGATTATTCTAAATACGATTTGCCATGCGCCGGCCCGGCGTCAACTTGAAGTCAAAGAATTGGCTAAACAAGTTGATGCTTTTGTGGTGGTCGGTGACCATAAAAGCGCCAATACAACTAATCTCGCCCTTCTGGTTCGTTCCCTGAAAATTCCCGCATTTCAGGTGGCATCAGTATCAGAATTACCGCTACGCACATTAAAAAAATACCACTCTATCGGGATTACCACTGGTACATCCACCCCCGATTCTGTTCTTCAAACAGTCATTGACAAGATTATTCAATTATAATACTCTTTTCCACCTTGTACCATTTAGATTATCTTCCAAAATAATTCTTTTCTTATATAGAATATCTCTTATTTCATCAGCACGCTTAAAATCTTTTCTTTTTCGTGCATCTTCTCTCTCATTAATCAGTTTTGTTATTTCATCATCAAGACTTTCAGTTTTTTCTATTTCTAATATACCCAATACCTTATCGAAATCATTCATAAGTTGTTTTATATTTGCCGCATCACTAAAGGAAATTGGTAACTTATTTACCTCTGTTACGAAATCAAATATAACCCCGAGTGCTTCGGAAATATTAAGGTCATCATCAAGTGATTCCTCAAATGATTTTTTTACCTTAATTAATAGATTATTGATTTTAAGAGTTCCGTGAATTGGTTCATTAATTTTAATATTATTATCTATCATTATTTTGAAATTTCTGAGTCTTTCGATTGCACCGTGCGCTGATTTCAATAATTCCATATTGAAATTTATCTGCTGGCGATAGTGACTGCTCATCAAGGCATATCTCAAGACCAGTGGATGATATCCCTGCTTTAAAATATCATCTACAGTATAGAAATTACCCAGAGATTTTGACATCTTCTGATTATCCACTAAAAGGTGTCTTGTATGGAACCAATGTTGAACAACCTGTTTCCCTGTAAAAGCATCTGATTGGGCAATCTCACATTCGTGATGTGGGAAGATATTATCCTCGCCACCTGTATGAATATCGATATTATCTTCCAGATATTTTAATGACATAGCCGAACATTCAATATGCCAGCCCGGAAATCCCCTGCCCCATGGACTATCCCATTGCATCAGATGTTTCGGGTCTTGTTTCCATAATGCAAAATCCATCGGGTTTCTTTTATCACTCTTAACCTCAACCCTTACCCCGGCCCTCAAATTTTCCAGCGTATTACCTGAAAGTTTACCGTATTTCTCAAAACGGCTAATATCATAATAAACATTACCGTCAACCTCATAGGCACAATTCTTTTCTAATAATTTTTTCACCATTTCAATCATTTCGGGGATATGGTCAGTTGCCTTAGGATAATGATTGGCTGGATGTAGATTCAATGTTTTAACTAATTCAAAAAACTTATTAGCATAAAACTCTGTAATTTCTTTTGGCGTCTTCATTTCAGATTGGGCTGCTAACTGAATCTTATCAACACCCTCAGCATCAGCCGATAGGTTGTCATCAGTGGTCAGATGACCGACATCAGTTATATTCATTACCTGGGTAACTTCATAACCCTTGTAACGTAAATACCTGCATAAAATATCAGCGGCGATAAATGAACGAAAATTACCGATATGAGGATGGCTATAAACCGTTGGACCGCAGGAATAAATTTGCACCTTACTCGGTTCTATCGGTTTAAATTCCTCTTTTTGTTTAGAGTAGGTATTGTAAAGATATAAAGGCATAGTGCTACAAACCATATCAAATAATATTATTATCTGTCAAGCGTAAAACAAAAAAACTTTATCCAATATGAGACCGTTTAGAAATTCATTAACGGTGTTATTCGAGCCCCGCTGAAAACTTAATAAACTTAGCTAAGAATCACAATTTACCTTAGGTAGGTTATCAAGCACAGCTTTAAGATTTGTTATTTTGTTCAGGGTGAAATTGTTATTTTTGGCAACAATCTTAAATTATTCACCCTGCTCTTGACGTACAGATGCATAGTTCAGAAGTTTATATTCTGGACCGTGGCGACAGATAATACTTTAACCTGATGACTTGCGTAGTTTATTGAGTACGATATCAAAGACCCGATAAACAGCCGGTATTACAATTAATGTCAGTAACGTCGAAGTTATCATTCCTCCGAATATGGCTATTGCCATAGGTCTTCGACTTTCTGAACCTTCACCCAGACCGAAAAGCACCGGGATGGTGGCGGCGATAGTTGCAATGGATATCATAAGAATCGGTCTTAAACGAACCGGGCAGGCTTTTTGCAATGCTTCGTCACGTTCCAATCCGCTCCGGCGTAATTGGTTAGTATAATCAATCAGTAGGATGGCATTTTTCTTGGCAAGCCCAACCAGCAATATTACGCCTATTAAGAACATCATATTTATGGTCATTCCCCTCAGGTTGGTGAAAGAAGCTCCCATCCAGAGGAACCCGAGTGCGCCAACAATCGCCAGAGGCAACGAGAGCGTGATAGAAAAAGGATGTATGAAGTTTTCAAATTGCGCCGCCAGTATCATATAACTGAAAATAAGCGCCAGAATCAATGCGAAAGCAATATTATAAAAGGTCTCGCCGAATATTTCGGTTTGACCTGACCTCCTGCCATAATATCCGGGTGGCAGTATTCTTTTGGATATTTCTTCCAGTTTGGTAATACCTTCTCCCAAAGGGATGCCGTCTAAATTTGCCACGATTGTAACAGAACGTTCCCTGTCGGTTCTGTTTATTGTATTGGGCCCTATGGACGGCTTTATTTCTATTAAGCTTGCAAGTTCCACTATCTCACCGGTTTTGGAACGGATGCTTATATCCGAAATGTCATTGGCGATTTTGCGTTCATTAGCAACGGCTTTAACCCGCACCTTATATGTCCGGCCGTGCGCAGTGTAATCACCTACTTCCAGCCCGCCGAAGGTTGAGCCGATGACATTTGATATATCGGCAACTGAGACGCCCATATCAGCCGCCCGTTCACGGTCAATCTTAATATCCAGTTCCGGTTTGCCGATGCGCAAATCACGGTCTACATCCACCATGCCGTTTATCTTTTTCAATTCCGCGAGAATCTCGTTTGATTTGATGTCAAGCACATTAATATCAGGCCCTTGAATAATATATTGCATATCTCCGCTGCGCCCGCCGCCCATGCCTTGAAATCCGCCGGCTGGTGAGACCGAAACAAATAAATCAGGCATTTGAGAAAGTTTTCGTCTTAATTCAGCCATTAATTCAAATTGTGTTTTGGTTCGCTGGCTTCTATCCTTAAGCGTTACATTAATAGAACCTGAATTAACATCGACATACGCAAGGAAAATATTCACTTCCGGAACATTCTTGACAATAGCGATTACTTTTTGGGTCACGCGGTCTGTGGCTTCAATAGAGTAATCTATCGGGGTCTCAAGCCGTATCCTAAAGCGCGACTGGTCTTCCTGCGGATTAAATTCCATACCCAGTGTCTGGACTAAATATAAACTGGCCAGGAAGAGGACTATCGCAATAGATATCGTAGTCAGGCTGTATTTCAATGTCCAGCCTATAATACTTTCATATAATTTGTGTAATAGTTTCATCAAAGATTCAAACCATCTAAATATGAAGAAATGAGGTATGCCGACGTGGAGGAATCTTGAAGCGAGCATCGGTGTCAGGGTCAGCGCGACAAGGAGAGAAATAAGTATGGAGAATGCGACAGTTAATCCGAATTCAAAAAAGAATCTGCCAACCAATCCGGACATGAAAGTAACGGGCAGAAAGACAGCTAACAGCGCAAAGGTGGCGGCCATAGCCGCGAAACTGATTTCGCTGGCGCCATCCTTGGCGGCTTCCAATATATTCTTGCCGCTTTCTTTATGACGATATATATTTTCCACGATAATAATAGCATCGTCAATCACAATACCGACCGCTAAAGCCAAACCCAGCATCGTCAGGGTATTCAGCGTAAAACCCATAAAATGCATAAAGGCAAAGGTTGATATAATAGATGTCGGAATGGCTAAAGAGCTGATAATCGCCGTGCCGATATTCTGGAGGAATAAAAGAATTACCAATGAAGCCAAAATAGCGCCGAGAATAAGATTGCTTTCTACGTCTTTTATTGCCCGTTCGATAAAAACAGAATTATCAAAAGCAATCTCAATATATATGCCGGGCGGCAGAATTTTCCTGATATTTTCTACTTCTTGTCGGATTGCCTTGGCTATAGCTACCTGGTTCGCTCCGGATTGCGGTGAAACGGCAACACCGACGCTTAAACGTTCCGTTCCGGCTGAATCTATAAATCTGACGATGGAATCCATATCGTTTAAACCGTCTTCCGCATATCCTATATTACGGATTTTTATCGGAGTCCCGTCCCGGTATGCCAGAATCACATCATTAAAGCGATAGGGATGATCAATCCTGCCTTTGGTGTTGATTACCAGCTCTTGAATTTGGTTTTCTACTTTGCCTCCGGGTACTTCCAGATTCTGAGTCCGGAGCGCCAGCGTAACGTCCTGAATCGTCAGCCCATACTGTTTTAGTTTGTCTCGGTAGAGCCAAATCCGAACTTCTTTTGTTCTGCCTCCGCGGACCTGCACGGCGCCGACACCGGGTTTTTGCTGGATGCGCGGTGTAATGGTATCCTCGGTGAACTCGCGGATATCCGCCACCGGCAAATCACCATATACCACCAGCTGCATAATGGGTTGGGCATTTATATCTACCTTGGTAATAACCGGCGGGTCGGCATCATTAGGCAAGGCTCTTGTTGCCCTGGCCACTGCATCACGGACGTCCTGTGCCGCGCTTTCAATCTCCCTATATAGCTCGAATTCTACGGTAATGCGCGAGTCGCCGCGCTGGCTTGATGAAGAAATGTGTTTAACGCCTTCAACTTCTCCGATACGGTCCTCAATCGGCTTGGTAATGTTCATTTCTATCTGTTCCGGCGTGGAATTCAACCAGTGGGTGGATACGGTTACCATCGGGAATTGAATATTGGGCATCAGTGAAATGCCTAATCTGGTAAAACCGATTATCCCGAAAATAAGAAGAGCCGAGATAACCATTATAGTGGTAACCGGCCTTTTTATTGCGGTATCAGAAAGCCACATAATTATTTTCTTTCATTAGTTGAAGTGTCCTTTGGGGCAGTTCCGCCGATAGGAGCGTCTTCAACTATTTCTACTTCTGAGCCATCATCTAAAAATGAACTTGAGCGGACTACTATCAAATCGGTTGGGTTGATTCCCGCGACGATTTCCACATAATCCTCTTTCTCGACTCCCAGGGTAACCGTCTTTCTGTTTAATACGCCAGAATTAACAACCAGAACATAGGATTTATTTACATCATAGCGTAAGGAGCGTCTGGGTATGACAATGGCTTTTTCTTTAATTTCGGCAATCAGGCGGACATTTGCCGAATAGCCGGGTCTTAATAATCGCTCAGTATTATTAAGCCGCGCTTTGATAATGACCGAGCGAATATTTTCTACGGCACTGGGGCTGATGTAAAATATTTTAGCATCAAACTCCCTGTTCGGCAATGCCGGCACGGTAAATTTTACCGGTTTATCCATTGTCAGATGTAACGCATCCTGCTCCGGCACTGTGAAACGCAGTTTTAGCGTGGTTCGGTTGACTAATTCGGCAATCGGTTTTCCCGGACTGATAAATTCACCGATAGATATCATCTTTTGTTGTACCGCCCAGGTATAGTTTTTATTATTTACGTCAAACGGGGCCTTGATGACCGAGTCCTGAAGCGCTTTTTGCGCGATGTCGCAAGCCACCAGAGCGCTGGTGTATTCGGCTTTGGCTTTATCCAGCGCATTAGTTAATTCCTGCAGTTCCTGCTCGGTGATGAATTTCTTCTCGTAAAGGTCTTTCTTGCGCTTGTAATTGGCATCAGCCAGCGCCAGATTTGTCTTAGCCCGCTCCAGTAATGCCTGTGAATTTTCCACATTTAATTTAAAGCTCGCCGGGTCTAATATTGCCATGGCATCGCCTTGATTGAGCTCCTGTCCCTCTTCAAACTTAATTTCGCTAATGATTCCGGATACCTCGGTTGTTAACTGGACCTGATCTTCCGGTTCCAAAGAGCCCACTGCAGAAATTATCCTTTCAATCCTTTCGACTTTGGGTTGCGCCACAGTAACCTTAGCTATTTGTGCTGTTTTATTTTTAACCGGTTTCTGCTTGGAGCACGCCGGCAATAGCGCCATAAACAGAAGTAGGAATAAAACCGGCGCAAGAAATTTAGATTTCATCATTGATTTACCTCCTATTAAAATTCTTCAGGTAATTCACCTACGGCAAATTTTAATTTCAAATATGATATTTTCAAGTCTATTTTAGATTTTTCCAGTGATACCTTAGCCTGCTCATAGATATTTTTAGTAAACAGGACTTCCACATTAGTTGCTGCGCCGACTTTGTATTCCTCTAATACGATATCAGCGGTTTCTTTAGCTGCGGCAAGCTCTTTTTCCCGCGCCTCTAAATCAGCTTTAATGGATTGCAAATCACCGTATGCCTTCTCCACGTCACTCTCAATAGTCTTAACCATCTTTTCCTTTGCCAGAGAGGCTTGTCGGAGCTTGGAATACACTTCCTTTAATTTGGCATATCTGCCGCCGTTATCAATCGGTATTGAAGCAGACAGAATTAAAGCCCAGTCGAGTCCCGAAACGGAACTGCGGTCGTTGTGCATATACTTGTTCCAATCCAGATTAACCTGGGGCAGATAATTTGCTTTGGCTAAGTCTACTTCTGCTTTAGCCAGTTTGATTTGCTGTTGAGCTATTCTGATTTCATCCCTGTTGTCCATTACCTTAGATAAGACTTCATTACTATACACCGGTATCTCGGGCACGGAGAGCGTGTCAACGAAATTTTGTGTTAACGGCACACCCACCAGTATCTGCAGGTTCAGACGGGCATTATTCAGGAAATTAGCGGTGCGGGCAATCCGCGCCTTGATATCAAAAAGAGATGCCTCGGCTAAAAGCGTATCCTTGCGTTTGCCGATTCTGGCTTCTTCCCGCGCCTTGACCATAGCCACATAGTTTTCAGTATATTCCTGAAGTGTCTCCAGGGCGTTCAGTTCATTCCTTAAACCTAACATCTGATAAAAAGCATCGGCTACCACAAGAATTAAAATGTTTCTGCCCTGTTTGAGTTCATATTTGCGGAGTTCATCCAGTTCTTTGGCATTGGCTATGCCGATAAATTCCTTGCCGGCATTAAAGACGGGCTGTCTGATTCTAAACCAATAGTCTTGCTTATTATAATAACTATTGGGCGCTGATGGGTCATAATTAGTAGCTGAACCTTCTATGCTTAGCGAGGGTAACCATGTGGCAAGCGCCTGTCGGTAAAGCCATTTGGTTTGATAATACGCCTCGCCCTTTATTTTTAATCCCTCTTCGTTAATAAGTGACAAGTTGACACAATCCTGCAGGCTCCACTCAGCTTTCTTCTGGATTTCTTCTGTTTTGTTAATTTCCTGTTGTGCTGTCTTTTGGTCCTTGGGTAGATTTGAGTAATCTTTGGAATCCTCATATATAAACCTGGAGTAATAATCTCGGGCCGGCCTATGGGTGGACATACAACCGGCCATAATAATGGAGAAGACCAAATAACTAATGCACAATATTTTACTATTGAATAACGTCATAGTTGCCTGCTTTTATCTAAAAGATTATCTAATGTTTTAAGCGCTCCTATAAACCTTTTCCTGTCGGCGCTTGTCATCGAATCACTAATTTTTATTAATCGCTCACGTTGCCTTTTAGAAATGGCGTTGAGCAATTTACGCCCTTTAACCGAAAGCGCCACATGCACTAACCGGCGATCACTTGCTTGATGGTACCTTTTTAAATACCCATTATGAACCAAGTTATCAACCAACCCGGTCGCGGTCGGTAAGGCAACACTTAGCGCCTGGGCGATATCCGTCATCGGAGCATTAGTTTTGTGGCTCAAAAATCTTATAACTTTTAACTGGGCAAAGGTTACATCTTTATAAACAATCTGTTTTGTAGGTATGGAATGGATTTTTCTGCGAATATTCGCTAAAAGGATTTCCAGTTTATCAATCTGACTTTCTTGTTTTCGTGCCATTGAATTACCCTATGTAATTATAATACGGCGACCTAATAATTAGGTTCACTAAGTATAATATGCAATAAAATAATATTAGATGTCAAATAAAATTAAATAAAACCTAAATAGATTTGATTTTAGAATTTAAATTGTGCTGAAATCGCGATATGCGTTGATATATTTGTTAGGCCAGATTCACCAAGACCAAAGCGGCAACGGCGCTCTTGTGCCCTATCGGTCCCAAACCCTCCATTGTCTTGGCTTTGACATTAACATTGTTGATCGGTATATTTAATAAGCGAGCGATATTGTTCGCCATAACCTTTTTCTTCCTGCCTAATTTGGGCTCTTCTAAAAATATAATACTATCTACATCCTGCATCTTAAACCTCTTTTTGTGTGAACGAATAAAGTCTAAAGTCTTTTTAAGCAATATTGAACTGGGGATATTTGTATAACAAGGGTCAGTATCGGGGAATAAATTACCGATATCGCCCAATTTTGATGCGCCCAGAAGCGCATCAATCAAAGCGTGCAGAAGCACATCGGCATCAGAATGGCCCTTAAGTCCTCTGGGATAATCGATCTTTATGCCGCCCAAGATAAATTCACGGCCCTTAATTAATCTATGTATATCAAATCCTATACCTATCATATTATATGAATATATAAAATATTCCAAACGGGGTCAAGAAAACTGTCCGCCAAAGGCGGATCTGCCACAGGTATGACAACCACAGATGAACACCGATGAACACAGATAATCAGTGTTTAATCGGGATTTGATTAACCCATATAAAAATCAGTGTTTATCCGTGTCTATCTGTGGTTTCACGTTCCTACGGCGCATAAATCTGGATGCCCAGAAACAACTGCCCCTGGTTCAGGTACCAGACACAATACGATTTATCAGTCAGGCGGTCTATTGACCAATTGATGGCTTTAGTCGGGTCGGACATCCGCGAGAGAAAATCCTTTATTCGGCTGTTGTGCCTGAGCATCAGAGCCGGGTTATACTCTGATTCGGATATAATTATGCCGGTCTGGGTCAGGAGTTGGGTCAACGAGGCGCGTAATGTGGCTTTCAGCCGCTCCGGCGCAATGTCATAAGGACCGCCATCAATCTGAGAACCCTCCGGTAAAATACCGACTGTAGCCGGGTCGCCGGTCAGCCATTTGCCGACTACCGAGACTACCTGCCTGCCTCTGGCGCGACTGCCGGTAAATCGCAATGTTGTGCCGATGCCCTCTTCCCAGTTACCCTTCTTCTTCTCTATCGCCTCTTTGAATTTCTTGCCATCCTCGGCATAGACGATATCCAATCCTTTTTGGTATTTCTTGTATGACTTGAGCAGTTTCTTGCGGTGCATAACGTAGATATCCTCGGCATCTCGGTCATTACCGCCGGCGGATGTAAATTGAACCCGTGCCTTATATTTCTCCGCGGCAGGTGTGGCGATAATCTGGCCGTAGTCATTATCGTTCTTGATGCGCCATTTACGGCGTTCATTCGCAGTCTGGGCGTTATTCTTGCTATTCTCCTCCCATTTACTGCTCATATCCTGGTGCGGCCTCACATCAGGTATTACCGGTATATCCACCTTACTTATCATCGGCATATTACACCTCCTTACTGCCTGTTTGAGTCCCGTCGGGAAGAATTACGGGCAGTTATCCCGTAGTCCCGCAGGGACAGAGGGGTTATCATATATGTAAACCATATCAATTATCTCTAATGGGGTCAATATAATTATATATTTTCCGTATATTACTCTCTGTAATGAATTTCACCTATACGGTATCTGTGTCTAACTATGCCACATAGTGTGACTATGCCATGCTATGAGTTGATCTATCCCATACTATACTATATACTATAAGGTAGTATGAATTATCATATGCAATACTATACGATATAATATACCTGACTAAACATTGTATTATCTGATATTATCCTGTAGTATAACATATACTATCAGATGGACTACATCGTAGTATCAGTAAGTATATAAGGTAATACATATTCGGTTACCGGTGTATATACTATATATCACAGGATAGTATCAGGTATATGAATAAGTTATAAGGGGTATGGTATTGGTGGTATGGGGGTAGGGTATCCCCTACCACCCAATAGAGCCTATACCGGTATATCCTATAAAATAAGCACATATAGGCGACCAACCTATATATCTTAGGGATATTTGACTACAAGGATAGATGAGTCTGTGACCTGCCTGAAATAAGGTGTTAGAGGTATGCCTGTTTATCGCACAACTGCCCTACTTAAAGGTGACGGATGATAGTCATCGCCAAAACCCAGATGTAATATAGGGTTTATGAAATGTCCATCCGGAATGGCTTGGTATTCCTCGCCGTTAACGAGTATCCCGTAGAAATTTTACTAACACCCCTACCTATGCCAACAAGCAGGAATATGAACAAGAAAGTTAAGAAATATGGGATATGAAATATTAATCAGAAAATAAAATGCTTAACAAGAACAACAATAATTTAGTCAAGTTCATTGATCCAAATCCAGTAGGGTAATATTGCGGAATTTGGCTATATAACCGCGTGCGTTTATGCCGATTTTATAAACTCCAGATACTTCCAGCTTGCCCTTCTTGGTCACCTTAGACCCTTCCTCCAATTTAAAAGTCATATCTTGTTTGCTAAAAGTAAAGCGTATTTTTTCCCAGTTGTTTAGTTTGGAAAAAATTGTATTAACTATTTGTAATGATATTTTACCCTCATTGCTACTTTGACCGTAACAAATACCAACTTCATACCCTGTTATAGGCAATCTTTTTTCTAAAATTAGTTCGAATGCTAAAATATAATTTTCGGGGAAGGCAGTTTTATATTCAATAAGGCTGGGTTGATCTCTTGATGTTCTGTTAAAAACCAGAAATGGTTTATCGACTGACCAGAGCGGCAACCATATACTGTTCACATCCCATCCACTCATATCTTCGCCGCTGAAAATCAGGCGTTCTTTCTTAGAGCCAACCGCCTTTTGCGTCATATCATTGCGCACTTTCGCCAGCCCGTCCGAAGCGGCTTTGTTAACAGGATCAACACTCAAAATTTTTCGGTATAACTTTACTGCACAATTAAGATATTTTTTAGAGGCGTATTCATTGACTGTTTTCAGAAGCTCCGCTACGTATTTTTCTTTTGCAATCTTAAATTCTTTGCCTTTAACATCTATTTTATCAAGATTGCGTTTAGCACTGGTCAGGATATTTTTTTCATCCTGGACAAGTTCTTTCTTGGATTCCAGAGATTTTAGACATAATCGATAATTGATTATTGCTTGAATGGTATCCTTTGTGTTTTCATAACATTCGCCTAACTTAAATAATGCCTCGACAAAATCCTTTTTAGTTGAAAGGGCTTTATTGAATTTTTCGATTGCTTCGTCATACTTGTTTTGATTAAAAAGCAACAGCCCGGACTGATAATATGCTTTGGCTATTTCGTAGTTATTGCTGCCATCATTTTGGGCTAATATATTTTTAACCTTTTGAAGATTATCCGATACTTCAGTGTTATTCGCGTCTATTTTAAGTATTAGTAAAAATGTTTCTTCTGCCAATAAATAATCCTCTCTTTGCATAGATTCCATACCTAATTCCAATATTCGTGCCACAAATTCCTTATCCAAAACGGATATTTTGGCATCCAATACCAGAATTTTCTCAATCTTGGGTAATATTTCAGCACGCAGTTTGCTTATATCATCAGACGGTGACTCGGATTTATCAATAAGTTCTATGCATTTCTTATAGGATTCGTATGCCCGTTCTTCTTCCTTCAATGAATAATAAACGTTACCTAATAAAGCATACGCTTCGGTATAATTTGGATAAAACGAAATCGCTTTTGACAAATAATCACAGGATCTTTCATAGTTCTTCTCCTTGTATGCGGCTAAAGCTAAATTATAGGAATCTTTTGCCAGCTCGATTTTTTGCGGGTCGGTCACATCCTGATTTGAAGCTGGAACTAAATTATCATCAGGCAACGAATAATTCAAAACACCTAAAAAAGAAATAATCACTATCCCAAATATAATATATTTTGATTTCGACAGCATAAAGTATTCCTTTCTAGTCAGATAAAATAATTTTAGTGGCTCATTCGGGTAAGAGAATTTTTATCAGTAGTGGTGCCGTCGCCTAATTGCCCGGCGCCGTTGGCACCCCAAATCCAAACACTGCCGTCGTTCTTAAAGGCAGCAGAACTATTGGATAAGCCTGCAAATACAATAGTTTGCCAATTTTTATCAGTGCCGACCTGGGTAGGTATATTTTTATTCGTTTTAGTTCCAATCCCTAATTGGCCGGAACCGTTGGCGCCCCATGCCCACAGACTACCGTCCGATTTCAGAGCCATAAAATTACCCCCGCCGGCTTGGATCATTGCCCAGTCTGTATCTATGCCCATTTGAACCGGAACATTTCTGTCTATCCATGTACCGTCTCCAAGTTGACCGAAATTATTATTACCCCAGGTCCAGATAGTGCCATTCTTTTTTAGAGCGGTAATAGACGCATTATTGGAGACCATAGCGGCCCAGTCAGTATCCGTGCCTATTTGCATCGGCCTATTTCTATTATGATTGGGTAACCCATCACCCAATTGACCAAAAAGACTACAGCCCCAGGTCCACAAAGTCCCATCTGTTTTTAAAACAGCAGTAAGCTCGCTCCCGCCCGCAATAATTGCCCAGTTTGTGTCAATGCCTATCTGAATCGGGACATTCTTATGTTCCCATGTGCCGTCACCCAGTGCGCCATATCCATTTTTGCCCCAGGTCCATAAAGTTCCGTTAATTTTCAAGGCAATACTATGATTAAGCCCACAATTAATTACCGACCATGTTGTATCAGTGCCTATTCTAATTGGACTATTTCGATTTTTGGTCGTACCGTCACCCAATTGGCCATACTCATTGGCACCCCATGCCCATAGACTACCATCCGATTTCAGAGCCAAGGTATGACTGCTACCGGCTACAATGCTCAACCAATTGATATCTTTCCCAATCTGACCAGGTTTGTTTCTGCTAGTATTTGTTCCATCACCTAATTGTCCGGATTGATTTAAACCCCAGCTCCATAGAGTGCCATCTGTTTTCACGCCGACTCCGTGAGCGCCTCCCAGAGTTAATGACAACCAACCAATCTTTTTCGTAGATTCTTTTTCGATTCTGGTAATTGCTTCAACGGCGGTTTTATTACCCGGTTCTATCTTGAGAATCTTCTGATAAATACTTTTGGCAAAATCAACCGAGTTTTGCGATATGCAATCTTTAGCTGTTTTTATCAGTTCAGTAACATATTTCTCACGGACAGTAGTAATTTCCTTACTTTTATTATCAATTGCACCAAGATTACGTTTAACCGCTGTTAAGATATTCTTTTCATCTTGGGTAAGTTCCTTTCTGAATTCTAAAGACCTCAGACACAATCTATAATTATTTATCGCTTGAATATTATTTTTAGTCTTTTCATAACATTCACCCAACTTAAATAATGCTTCAAGGAAATACTTTTTGGCCGAGACCGCTTTACTGAATTTTTCAATCGCTTCTTCGTATTTATTTTGCTTAAAAAACGCCAGCCCGGATTGATAATAAATTTGAGCGGCTTCAACGTTTGATGCATCTCCGGCTCCCTGGCTTAATTCATCTTTGACTTTCTGCAGATAACCTGAAGCCTCTGAATTATTTTTATCTACTTTTACAACCAAAGAAAATATATCCTCGGCTAATAAATAATCGTTTTCCTCCTTGGCTTTCAAGCCCAATTCAAGTAATCGGCCAACGAATTCCTCATCCAGAGTTAATAATTTCGCCTCCCATTCTCTGAATTTCGCTGTTTTAGTAAATAAATCATTACGAAGCTTGATTATTTCTTCTGAAGGTGACTTCAATTTATCAACACAATCCATACATTTCTTATAATTTTCGAATGCCAATGTCTCTTCTTTAAGTATGGCGTATATGTCGCCGAGTAAAGCATAAGCTTCAATGAATTCGGTATTATAGGAAATTGCTTTGATTAAGAAGCTACGCGCTTTATCATACTTTTTGTCCTTGAAAGCATCTGAGCCTAAATTATAGAACTCTTTTGACACTTCTATCTTTTCCTTATCTGCCTCTTTGGCTTTTGACAGTTCTGTATTATTGTTATCCTGTGCGGCATAACCCAAGATTGCTAAACCAGTGATAATACCTAATACCAATACGATAATTTTCATTTATTTAAAGAATATATTTTAATCAGAATCCATCATATTCACCAGGGGACTGGTTATGGTTCATAACAGAGTCGTCTCAAACGAAAAACCTAACGGATCCTCTTTTGGGTTTTCTGCCAGTTACTCTCTAGAGGAAAGATCTCTATAAGTCAAGCAAAATGTTTAGTAATTCTAGGGATACCATATTAATTAAACTATTGGAGTTGTTGCTCTGCGGTTGCCATGATAATATAAATTAATAAAACAATGCTTGAACATCAAGAATACTACCGGGCGTAATTATCGTAGGCATAGCCGGTCATATCGCCCAACGATACGGGAGTAGTTCCGACCGCAATCGCGGTTGTGCTTAAGTCTGATTTCAGGATACGGGTGACAGTATTAGCAACAGAATTTGTCACCCAGACATAGGTTCCGTCTACCGCGACTCCACAAGGGGAAGTTCCCACCGGACTCGTGAACGTGGTTAAGTCTGATTTCTTGATGCGGGTGACAGTGCAAGAAATATAATTTGCCACCCAACAATAGGTTCCGTCAACCGCGACTCCAACTGGACGACTTTCCACCGTAACCGTGTCGCTGATAGCCGGGTTTGATTTCAAGATACGGCTGACATTATTATCATAATAATTTGCCACCCAACAATAGGTCTCATCTACCGCGATTCCGGTGGGATTAGTTCCTACGGCAATCGTGGTCGTGGTTAAGTCTGATTTCTTGATGCGGGTGACACTATTAGCGCCGTTACCCTGATTTGCCACCCAGCAATAGGTCGCGTCTACCGCAATGTCCTGGGGTGAACTTCCCACGCCAATCGTGGCGCTAATAGCAGTATTTGATTTCTGGATGCGGGTGACATTAGCAGACCCAGTATTTACTACCCAGCAATAGGTCCCGTCAACCGCGATTCCAAAGGGGTTAGTTCCTACCACAATCGTGGACGTGATAGCGGGGTCTGATTTCAGGATGCGGATGATATAATTAGAGCCCTGTTCTACCGCCCAGCAATAGGTTTCATCTACTGCGACTCCCCGTCCACCTCCCGCGGTAATCGTGGTGCTGATAGCAGGATCTGATTTCAGAATGCGGGTAACAGCGCCAGAATTTGCCACCCAAACATAGTCATCCACGGCCGTCGTGGACCCGGCGGTGGTAGAACTACCACTGCTGCTGCTTCCGCAACCATAATTAAAAACAGTTACCAATACTACCAATAACAGAATCGCTGCACTGTTTTTCATAATATTTCTCCTTTCTGATTTCTCGCGGTATAGGAAAGTATACCCTACGGGCACAGGTGAATTTAGCCGCTAAGATACTTTAGTACTAAGTACTCGAGTACTACTTTGATTCCTTGATAAACTTTTCCGGGTCGAGTTTGAATTGCTCAGGACAGCTACCGCAGCAGAAATAATAGACCTTGCCTTTGTATTCAGCGGCCAGAGTATCTTTGGCAACGGTAACTTCACTGCCCATTACCGGACACTTGGCAGTTAAACCCACCTCGGCATCGGTAATCGTATGCGGATTGACAACATCGGTTGCCGGAGCTACGGTTTTTGCCGCAGTCGGCTGCTCGGCAGTCTTTTCTTTGCCACAGCCCCAATAATACACCACGCCGCACATAAGCAGCCCTATAACTATTGCCTTTTGCATATTCCTTATCTCCTTTCTACCTATATAAATTTTATAACCGAACCCAGCCATAATATTAAAACAATCACAGCCAGATGCAGGATAAACCAGCCTAACGAACCCAATCTAAAATATCTCATCATAATACAATGGCTCCTATAGCGTAGACCAATGCGATACCCGCAAGATGGATAAACCACCAGCCCATATTAGGATAGCGCAGGCTCATGTATCTTAATTCCCGGTCCGGGTCATGTCCCATTTCCAAATCGAATAATGCCTTGCCCAGTGTAAATTTGGTGCCGAGCACAATAATATCTGCCAAAAGCGTACCCACAACAATGCCCTTAAAACTGAAATCAGTTAAATGAGCGGTGGAAAAATGCGCCATGAAAATTATGCCGAAAATAACCGTCAAACCATTAAAAAGATATGCCGTGAGCACCCATTTACGGAACAAGAAAAGCCACGGAATAATGACAATATTAATCAGCCCGATAATAAAAGGGAAATAATTAACCGCTTTAACGGCCGGATTGTGAATCCGCAGGTGGAGCAGGAATCCGCCTAACGAGATAAAGAATAATCCTAAAACGAGCGTAAGCTTGAGATTCTGTTTCTGTGTCATATATACCTAATCGGTAATTGGGATTCTCTATGAACGCATCATATATCTCTATCGTCCCTAAATGCCTATTCTATAGAAAATTATCCCTTGTATGTCAAGAGCAATCCTTATTAGATAATCTGCCTGCCCCGTTAGAGTCGTTCGTAATGTGTGATATGGGTTTTGTTTTGGTTTAATCCATTCGGCTGTTGCGACTCTAACGGGGTGAAGATGCAACCCTGTTCTGCTACTGCCTGCCCGTTTACCTGTTTACCCGCCTATGGAGGGCCTCTGGCATGGCCTTTGGAGGGTGAGGTGCCACCGTCCCATGGAATTGTTTATCTTTTTATATGACCGGTCTCTGGGTCGACCGGAATTTTCTTTTGTTTGGCTTCTTCATTGACAATAAAATAACCTTTTTCTTTAGACCAATATAAGTAATCATAATTTTCATTTATCCATTGATTCCATTTATCAATCTCGCCGTATTCATCAAACCACTCCTACCACTTCTTCAAATCTTCTTTATTAGGATAACCTTGAAAATTACCATTCCTGTCTTTCATTGGAGGATAATCTACAGGTGATGTATTAACAATTACCTCGCTATATTTTAGTCCGGTTAATTGTCTTAATTTCTTGATTGTTGAAACTCTCCCGATATTTCTTAAGGTTAAATCTTTTTGATGAGTTCTAATAGAATCTTTACGCCAAGTAATATTTGACAGTCCCCCATTTTTCTCCCACCAACCAATCCACCATTGTAAAACCGCCATTTTTTCTTGAGATGAACCGTTAATATAATTATATCTCGCAGGAAAAGATGTCATCTCCGACAGCGTATTTTCTAGTAGCACAATAAAGAACTCATTTTCCTCACTGGGCATTTGTGTTAAACAAGTTCTAAACTCATCTATAATATAGGGAATTACAGGCGCACCAATACTAATAAATACATCAAGTGACTTGCCAGAATGATTCCTATTATAAAAAGTTTTAAGTCTTATATCGTTATTTTTCAGTAGTTGCATAATATGAGGTATTGCTATGGGGTCTGGATGTTCAATTAATGACCAGATACCAGCGCTTCTTGTCAACCTGTCTTCACTATATAAAGCGTTAATACGTTCGTTGGTATTCTTTAACTCCTTAGATTTCCTGTCAATTTGACCTTCAATCTCAGCAAGAGGATCCCTATCGATATCTTTATTTTCGTCAGCATTTCTACTTCTTGAACAACCCGCATAATAAATCGCGCTTGCAATTGTCAGTGAAACAATCAAAAGCACAGTTAACTTATATATTTTAATTTTCTTCATCTTTTCTCCAAAATTAATTATGTATCTCGAGAGACACATTGACAAATCTCGTCAAGGTCTAGTGATACACACCTCGCCTCCTAATTCTACAACCCCTATGATTTCCGCCTGCCCCGTTAGAAGCAACTCAACGGGGTAAAGAGACGAATAAAATTATATCACATGTTGAAAGCGAGGCTTCTAACGGGCTGAGAAGCTCAGCAAAGGCTGCTACTGCTTATTGTTGTCATGAGCCCGGCCGGTCCAGCAGTAAAGGCAGAGTTTATCATGCGGTAATCCGATAGCTTCAACCATATCGTCTATCGTCTGATATCTCAGGCTGGTGACGTCTAAATCACGGGCAATCCATTCAACCATTTTCTGATACTTTTTGGTTTTATGGTCAATATATGCGCTTATGTCTTTTAATGGTTTGCCTTCGATATCTTTTATAGCGCGGCGGGCGGCAAGTTCGTCCAAAGTGCGCGTGGAAATATTAAAACGGCAGGGAAACATCAGGGGCGGACATGCCGGACGGATATGAATTTCCTTAGCGCCGTTTTCCCATAACTTCTGAACAGTAAAATTCTTCAGCTGGGTTCCTCTGACAATGGAGTCCTCGCAAACAATAATGCGGTTATTATTGATGATATCCTTGATGGGTATCAACTTCATCTTGGCAACCAAATCACGGGTTGCCTGAGCCGGCGGTGTATAGCTCCGTCCGTAGCCGGAAGTGTATTTTACCAGCGGCCTCCTGAAAGGTATTCCTGATTCCATAGCATAGCCGATGGCATGCGCCGTTCCTGAATCAGGCACTCCGGAAACCAGTTCGGCTGCGATATCATCATTACGGGCAAGCAGGCGTCCGCTCTGCTCCCTGACTATCTCGGCGTTGATGCCCTCATAACTGGAGGCCGGGAACCCGGTGTATATCCATAAAAAAGAGCAAATCTGGTTAATCTTTCCGCCTTTCCGTTTTTCACTTAATCCGTTTTCATGGATTAAGACAATCTCGCCCGGCTGTAGATATTTTTTTATCCTGAATCCGGTATTGGGAAACGAAGCGGTTTCCGAAGTAACGGCCCAGGCGCCGGCTTTCTGGCCGATAATCAGCGGCGAATACCCGTATCGGTCGCGCGCTGCATAGACTCCGTCCTTGTTCAGAAGCAAGAGCGAACATGAGCCTTTTATCTTGCTGAAAACACGCTCTATCCCGTCCGTGATATTCTTGCCCTCATTAATCAGCTTGGCAATGACCTCGGTAGAATTCACCTTGCCTTCTTTAACCTCGGTGAAAGAGACGCCCCTTTTGAGCATTTCCGAAACGAGGCGGTCTATATTTTCAATTCTGCCGTTGGTGCATATGGCGAAAGGACCCAAGCGTGAATTAAGATACATCGGTTGTTCCTCATCCGCGCTGATGACGCCGATGCCCTTGTTGCCGGACATTGCCGTATGGTCCTCATAAAACTTCGATTTGAATTGCGACTGGCTGATATGGTGGATTTTCCTAAAAAACTCTTTGCCCAGTATTGCCAGCCCGCCGTATTCGGTGCCTAAATGCGAATGATAATCAGTCCCGTAAAGCAAAAGCTCAGAACAATCCTTTTTCCCGGTAACTACTCCAAAAATTCCGCTCATATAAAATCCTCCTTTATTTCAAGAAAACTTCGTAACCACAGATTAACACGGATAAACACTGATATTATAAGAGATAGAATGTAGGGAGTTTTTCCTACCTACTATTTTCTACCTACTACCTACTGATTTATCTGTGTCCATCTGCCTGCCTACTTGGTGTGTATCTGTGGTTGCTTTTTAGACAGCCTATTATCGTTTTATTTTACCTTCAAGCCATCCGATTTTAGCGTTTGTCCTTTCGTCAAATGGCGGGACATAGGGTTTTATGTCCAGAAGCGGTGAGCCATCCACGATATCCATTCCTTTGATTATCAGTTCTCTTCCGATGCGTTTTAATAATCTGACGGTTGTAACACCGATATGATTAGGACGCCACGGCCCTTTGATTGCAAATATTCCGCGCGGAACATTATCCCGATACGGTATGGCTTTAAGTTTATAACCATGCGCCTTATGGAAATAGAAAATAATGATGATATATGAGAAACCGTCAATATCGGCAAGTCCTTCAGCGAACTCCCTATAAACCGTAACCCGTCCCTTTTTCTTAGATTTATATGCCTGCAATGGAACATCGTGCGGTTTTTTATATGGAGTATGGATTATACCGATTGGTTTTATATTAATTTTCATAACCACATAATTAGCCACAGAGACACAGAGAAATATATGAACCAGAAGTCCCTAAGCCACAGATTTAACTTAATCGGTGGAATTCGGTTAATAAATATAAATTACACAAATTTAATCTGTGGCTTCTTTGAAATCCCATACAATTAATTAAGCGATAATTTAACCTGCGAGTCCCCGATGAACAATCGGGACTTCGCTGCGGCTTCGCAAATATTTAACGCCTGTCCGCCTATGGAGGAGGTCTTATCGGAAGGTGTGTGTCACCCGGTTAACTCTCACCTAAATTCAATTTACTTGAAAGGATATTAGTTCCTCTACATCTTCACCACCCGATATCCCAAATGTCGGGGTACCATAGGAACAGCTTATCATTTTTACTAATCCTACGTTTTTAGCATACCAATAGATATCTTTACTTTCCGTGTTTCCAAATCTACATACTCGTTCTATCTTGATACATTGAAACTTTCCTGCTGGAGTAATGATTTCCTCTTGTTTAGTAAATATTGTAGAAAAATTGAATTCTAAATTACCTAAATTCCCTTTACCAGTCCAAGCTTCTCCTATTTTTAAAGGATTCTTGATGTCCACAAAAGGAGAATCAAAATCTATCGCGTTACCTCCTCGTATACCGTGATAACTTATAATGCCATCTAATGTAGCTTTGTAGAAAATCGGTTGCGGATTAGCTTCTTTTCTCTGACCTTCAATTACGAAACATTCTTCTCCATTATACTTTTGGGTACTTGTAACAGTATATATAATCTCACTCGCCTCTTCTTCTTTTCTGCCTATTCCACCGTGGGAAGTAACTTTATAAACCCACTTATTCCCGATTTTTAAAGGCAAGTAGTCTGTTGGATTTACTACTATTGTTTCAGCGGTTTGATTCTCATTCGAGTCACACTTTACACCCCAGTCAATTAGCGTTAATCTTTTACCAGTATCGTCGGCTTGTACAATCAGTTTTTTTATTGTCCATACGCCTGTTTCCTTATCGGCTTCAACATAGACATTGCCAGATTTATTGCCGTATGAAACAGGTATTTGAAGTGATGCATGACCACCCAGACCGACTGTTCTAACGCTTCCAATGACATACCATTTAGGCTCGATTTTTCCTCCAAATGTCTTTATGACCTCTTCATTTTCTTGGGCATATTTAAGGGATGTTTTATAGGCATCCGTGGATTTAATTATTCCGAAGATAAAATAAACAAAGGCGAAACATATCAGACATAAAATAATTATGGCTGTCAAAATGCTTACGGGCACAAACCATTTCCAGTTTCGTATCCACCAATTATGTTTTTCAACCACTTCTTCGCTCATAATTTATCTCATTTCTTAAGAAACAAAAGTAAGTATCACCTTATTAAGTTAGAAGTTGCAAGTTAACCTCTAACTCTGTAGCCAATAACTTATTAAATGATAATCTGCCCAGCGACAATGACTTTTACGGCTTTGCCTTTGACCTTCCAGTTGGCAAAGGGACAATTGCGACTCTTGGATTTGAATTGCGCCGGGTCAATTACCCATTCTTTTTTGGGGTCTATGATAGTGATATCAGCGTCGGCTCCAACCGAAAGCGTTCCTTTCGGTATTCCTAAAATCCGGGCGGGATTGATAGTCAGAGATGATATTAATTGCGGCAGTGTAATGACATCCTTGGCAACGAGTTCCGTGAGAATTATTCCCAGAAATGATTCCATTCCGATAATTCCGAATGGCGCGACATTGAATTCCACATCCTTTTCCTCTTCTGAATGAGGCGCGTGGTCAGAGGCGATTACATCTATTGTCCCGTCGGCAAGTCCTTCTCTTACGGCTTGTACATCGGTTTTCGTTCTTAACGGCGGGTTGACCTTATAGTTCGTATTAAATTTACTCGATTTAATATAATCATCAGTAAGGATAAGATGGTGAGGAGTAACTTCAGCCGTAATCTTTATACCTTCTTTTTTCGCCTGACGGACGAGTTCGACTGCCTTTTTGGTGGAGATATGGGCGATATGTAATTTACCGCCGGTTAGTTTGGCTAATGCTATATCCCGATAGACCATTATTTCTTCTGCTACCGAAGGCATTCCAACCAATCCCAACGAGACAGAAACATTGCCTTCATTCATAGTGCCGTCACGGATTAAATCAATGTCTTCACAGTGGTCAATGATAGGTTTATCGAACATCTTGCTGTATTCCAAGGCGCGGCGCATAACTTCGGCGCTTTTAATCGGTTCGCCGTCATCTGAGAATCCGACAGCCCCGCCACGGTATAACTGCCCCATTTCGGAGAGTTCTTCGCCCTTCCGGTTTTTAGTTACGGCGCCGATAGGGAAGACATTGGCGCGACCGGCGCGTTTTGCCTGAAGATAAACAAATTCGGCTGACGCTTCATTATCAATGGCCGGGTCAGTATTAGGCATACAGGCAACCGAGGTAAAACCGCCGTTTATTGCAGCGGCTGAACCCGAAGCAATGGTTTCTTCGTCTTCTTTACCGGGCTCGCGTAAATGGACATGCATATCTATCAATCCGGGCGTGACTATTAATCCCTTGGCATCTATGATTTTATCCGCTTTGAAGGATTGTTTCCCGATAGATTTTATCTTGCCATCCTGTATAAAAACATCGGTAATCTTATCTATCTTATTAGCCGGGTCTATCACATGCCCATTTTTTATAAGTATGCTATTCATAATGATTAATCATTTAGCCACAGATTACACAGATTAAGTTATTAAATCAGTGTAATTTGTTGTTTAATTTATATTTATGTCCGAATTTCACCGATTAATTTTTAATTAAAGAGTAATCTGATTTAACACCCGTATAGGCGTATTATCAGTTCAATCCGCTTACTATCTTTTCAATCTGTGTAATCGGTGGCTTAACTTCACTCCTTTACAATGGTTCCGTTTCATCTGTTCCATAAGAACCTGAAACCAAGTATAAGACAGCCATACGGACCGATAATCCGTTAGTTACCTGTCGTAATATGACTGATTGTTTACCATCGGCAATGTCCGGTGTAATTTCCACACCGCGGTTAATAGGTCCGGGGTGCATTATCATTACATCTTTCTTTGCATTTTTGAGCCGTTCCGGATTTATTCCGAATAGCCTGGCATATTCTCTGACTGTAGGAAAGAATTTACTTCTCTGGCGTTCCAGTTGAATCCGTAAAATATTTATTACATCCACTTCGGGTATAACCTCATCGAGATTATAAGAAATCTTAATTCCCATATCACGGAGCTGGACCGGTATTAAAGTAGGCGGACCGACCGCAATGACTTCGGCGCCGAGTTTTGTCAGCCCCCAGATATTGCTTCTTGCCACACGGCTATGCAGAATATCCCCCACGACCGCGACCTTGAGCCCTTTTATTTTGCCTTTTTGTTCGCGCATAGTAAAAATGTCCAGCAGTCCCTGAGTCGGATGTTCATGAGCGCCGTCGCCGGCATTAATAACACTGGCATCTATGATACGCGATAACATATGAGGAGCGCCCGGAGAGGTATGCCTGATAATTACGATATCAATGCCCATTGCTTCGATATTACGAGCCGTATCTTTCAGGGTTTCTCCTTTGGAAAGACTGCTGGTAGAAGGCGAGAAGTCTATTATATCGGCACTGAGTCTTTTTGCAGCCAGAGAAAATGACATCTTGGTCCGCGTGCTCGGCTCGACAAACATATTAACGACTACCTTGCCTCTGAGCGTGGGAACCTTCTTGATATTCCGCGTAGAGATTTCCTTGAATGACTCGGCCGTATCCAGGATATGATTGATTTCAGCGGAAGTAAGCTCTTCCAGACCCAAAAGGTGTTTATGTTTCCAGATAATTTGTTTCTCTGATTTCATATTATCTTTTTCTGTCTGATAACCACTTCATCAACACCGTCAATTTCCTTCAACCTGACCATTACGATTTCGTTTGACGTTGTTTTAATCTCTTTACCTGTATAATCAGCGGCGATAGGCAGTTCACGATGACCGCGGTCTATAAGAACGGATAGCTGGATTCGTTTCGGACGGCCGAAATCGGTCAGTTCATTAAGAGCCGAGCGTACGGTTCGTCCGGTGAATAAAACGTCATCCACCAGAATAATATTCTTGTCGGTTAAATCGAATGGGATATCGGTGTTTTTAACTACCGGCGCATGCCCTATCGTATCGAGGTCATCACGATACAAAGTAATATCCAATGTCCCGAATAATATTTTCCTGTTTATCTTCTTTTCTATGAGATTTTTCAATCTTTGTCCTAACGGAACTCCGCGACGGTGGATACCGATAAGAACCAATTGATTCTTGTCCGACTTAGAAGAATGATGAGAAATGATTTCATCGGAAATGTTTTTTAGAATATGCTCCAGCGTTTTCCCGTTTATTATTAATTTGTCTTTCGGCATATTATTTTATAGGAATCCTATGACTTTTTATAAAGCATAACATTCGATATGAGTCAGGTCAAATAAATTGAAGATTAATTTGTAAGAATGATTATATTCCAAAAATGATGATATCTAAAATTGCAACCACAGATTAACACCAAGTAGGCAGGCAGATGAACGCAGATAATCTGTGTTTATTTATGGATTTGATTAATACGAATAATGAAAATCAGTGTTTATCAGTGTGTATCCGTGGTTTCATCATTATTAAACCTTGAATTTCATCAGGAATTCGGCATTGGTTTTCGTCTTAGATATATTTTCAATCAGCCATGACATTATTTCTAAAGGATTTTTCCTTTCGCTTAACAGCCCTTTTCTGAGCAGCCAGATGCGTCTAAGTTCTTCCGGATCAAGTATTAATTCTTCCTTACGCGTACCGGACATAGTCATATCAATTGCCGGGAAAACTCTGCGGTCTGCTAACGGCCTGTCAAGATGGATTTCCATATTACCCGTTCCTTTGAATTCCTCAAAAATAACTTCATCCATTCTGCTGCCGGTATCAATCAGGGCGGTGGCGATAATAGTGAGACTGCCGCCTTCTTCGATTTTACGGGCTCCGCCGAAGAACTTCTTCGGTCCCTGTAATGCCGCAGAATCAATACCGCCGGTAAGAATCTTGCCGCTATGAGGCGCCTCGGTATTATAAGCCCTTCCTAAACGAGTAATAGAATCCAATAGTATGACCACGTCTTTCCCGTATTCCACTAATCTCTTGGCTTTATTTGAAACCATTTCAGCTACTTGAATATGACGGCTGGCCGGTTCGTCAAAACAAGAACTTATCACCTCTCCTTTTACCGACCTTTGCATATCGGTGACTTCTTCCGGTCTTTCATCAATCAGTAAAACGATAAGATAAACTTCGGGATGATTTACAGCAATGCTATTGGCTATTTTCTGGAGGAAAACCGTTTTGCCGGTTCGAGGCGCCGCAACGATTAATCCGCGTTGTCCTTTTCCAATCGGAGTTATCATATCCATAATACGCATGGAAATTTCATCCGGTGTGGTTTCGAGAAGAATCCGTTCTTTAGGATACAGCGGTGTTAAATCATCAAAAACGACTCTTCCGATTCTTAGCTCTGGATTTTCATGATTTATTGCTTCAACTTTGAGAAGGGCAAAATATTTCTCGCCTTCTTTAGGCGGTCTAATCTGGCCGGTTACGATTAAACCTGTTTGCATGCCGAAGCGTTTAATTTGCGAGGGCGAAACATAAATATCATCGGGTGAAGGCAAATAATTATAATCTGTTGACCTGAGGAATCCAAAACCTTCAGGCAGTATTTCTAAAACGCCTTCTCCGATAGTTAATCCGTTTTTATTAGCGCGCTCTTTCAGAATCCGGAATATTAAATCCTGCTTTTTCAAGCCGCTGTAATCGACCATGCCTTCTTTTTTGGCGACTTGGACAAGTTCCGCAATAGTCATCTTTTGAAGTTTGGTAAGATATAATTCCGACTTTTTTACTTCCTCGTATTTATCGTTATTGAGAGGCGTAACAGGCTTTGTTTCCGGAGCGGTAGTAGTATTTATTTCACCGTTTTCTTTGTCTTTAACAGCCTTTGGCATAATGAACCTCCTTTATTTAATAATTTTAATCGTATTTATGTTTAGAAGTTGATTGCGGTTGAGATTGAATCGTGTCATTTTATGGAAGACCTAATCATATTTTCTTGTTATCAATTGAAAGACATTTTTGATATGTGATGTCGTTATATCTGATGATTTATTGTTATTAATAATAATGTCGGCTTTAGATTGTTTTCTCAAAAGAGGTATTTGATATTGTTCCCTTTTCTTTATTTCTGTTTTATCCCATTTTCTCGAGATAAGAACTCTTTTCAATCTTATTTTATAGGATGTTTTGATGAACACTATACAATCACAAAACTTGTCCAGACCCGTTTCCAATAAAAGAGGAGCATCAATTACCACCACGCCCGTTTCTTTTAATTTGCGATTGCTATTCAGTTGCCTTAATCGGTTAGAAATCTCCTTTTTAATATAGGGATGAGTTAATTTATTTAATCTTCCGATATTTTTACGGCTATTAAATGATACATCCGCCAGTTTCTTACGGTCAATTTGACCGGTCTTTTTAATAATACTATATCCGTGCCATTTTAATAAAGTTCTTTTAATTTGAGGGTGATTAATAACTGTATAAGCAATCTTATCTGCTTCTATTAAACTGGCTCCTAATCGCTTGAATATTTCAGCGACATGGGTTTTGCCGCTCCCGATTCCTCCTATTAACCCAACAATAATCAGCTTTAATGGCATCTCTTACTGGGATAATTATCTATGCTAATAGAAATGTTTTGTTATTTTAAAGGCTAAAAATATTAAGTGAGATTAAGTAAGAAAGTATCCTGAGCGGTTAATCGCTTCTATATAATAGATATACTTAATAATATGTCAAGTATTTACGTAAAATTATTTTAATAATTTTAATGCAAGATCTGTTACATCACTTATACTGACAGTTTTCGTATAGTGATTCCATGTTTCTGCCACCGAAAATAGTTGGCAAAATCACTTCTTTTTCCGCTTAAACCATTCCAGCCATGTGGTTTTATTTATCTCAAATGGCAGATTAGTTACATGCTTGAGCGAATTCATTATAACCAAATCCCAGACCTCCGGTGACATTTTTATTTCCTCAAGAGTTTTTATCGGGGGCGATTCTAATGCCTTAATCAATAGTTCTATGGCTTGCGTCTGTTTTGATTCCGGAACTAACAGACTGCAAAGGAATATATCAAGCGGAATGCCTCCCTGGAGCGCCGTTTCTAATTTTTCTATCGGATTATTTAAAGCTGGTTTTACATCAGGCGGGAATATCCTGAGCATAATACTTGGCGATGATATTTTCCTGATAGTCTCATTCATCCCTATCTTTTTCTCCAAGGTCTCGCCCTTAATTGTCTCCGGTCTGATTTCAGTATAAAGAGTATATGTTCGGTAACAAGCGCTATTAGGATTATCACGTAAAGTGTCCAAAACCAATTCAAACTCTTTTTTCTCGTTAGGATTAAGTTTTACTGAATTAATTTTTACAGGGAATTCTTCCGTTAATACCTTGTTATTGAAATTACCAAAAGGGTCGTATTGATTAAGATTGACTTGCAGCATAATAAAATTATCTCTGCCGAAAATGATTTCAAGCGGCAGAAGACTGACATTTTCCAATTTCAAAGTAAGTTTTATACGGTCCCCTATTTCATATAGACATGAAGGCAACCCTTCTTTGGGAATCGGTATTAACGTTGCTTTCAGCAAACCGCGCTGAATAATCATTTCTTCGCACTGTATTTTCAGCAGTTTAAGTTGATTGGAAAATGACAATTTTCTTTCTATCGTAAGAATCGCGGTTGCTAACTCTTTTGCTGATTCATAGTTTTCCTGGTCAAATAGTTTTAGCGACTGCAGGTATTTCCCATAAAAATACTTTTCTACGAGAGCGGTTTCCGGCGGCAGAGAGTTGATATTATGCAAAGGCGCAGTAAAAATACCGCTCGGTTTCCCATCTTTAAAAATACCGTCTTCAATAATCTGACGGACTAATTCCAGAAAGATTGATTTCTCTTTTAGATGGGCTGATACAAAAGGCAGGACCATTGGACCCATTAAACGAAGCTGTTCGAAACCCTCCTGCTGTTTAGTAATATTCCCGGAGTCTATTTTCTCGATAGCCTCATATATCTTCTTCGATTTCTGGTATATATCGTCGCGTAAGGTTTCTCCTTTAGAACCTTTCTCGACCGCGGTCCCATCGGGGTCAGATGAAGTCGGTTTTGATTCGGCTGGCAACAAGGCTAGAATACTAAGGAAGAAAATAATTACTGCCAAGCAAAGTTTTGTCTTACCCGCCTGACCGAGCGCCAGTTCGGGCAGGTTAGATATATTTAAAATTATAAACACAATGTATTCTTAAATTCTTTGATTATTTTTATATATTTGCTATTCCTATAGTAACGTATAAATTTATATGAAATCAACTGTTAGTAAAGATAAATCGGATTTAAGTATATCATTCTGCGGGTTAGAGCTTTCTAATCCTTTTATATTAGCTTCAGGCCCTCCTACTCGCAATGACGAGATGATACTGAGAGGCTTTGAAGAAGGCTGGGCCGGTGCCGTAACCAAAACGATTAGTTTCTCCCCCACCCAAAGTCCTCATCCCCGGTTATCCATTATAGATAAAACTAAAAGTTTAGTCAATATTGAATTGATTTCATCTGATACGGTCCAGCAATGGGTCAAATGGATTTCTACTATTAAGAAAACGGCTCCTCACAAAATTATTATTGCCAGCATTATGGCTTCGGCCAAAACCAACGACTGGCAGAAATTAGCGCGGATAATGGCTGATGCAGGCGCTGATGCATTGGAGTTGAATATTTCATGCCCGCACGGAATGCCGGAAAGGGGAATGGGTTCTTTGATTGGACAAAACCCCAGACTATCAGCCACAATTACGCATGCGGTGAAAAAGGCTGTTTCTATTCCGGTTATTGTCAAGCTCACTCCCAATGTCACAGATATTAAGTTAATCGCAAAAGCCTGCGCCCAAAGCGGTGCTGATGCGCTTTCGGGAATAAATACCGTTAAGTCTCTGGCCGGGATAGATATAGAAAAATTATCGCCATTGCCCAGCGTAAATGAAAAAGGAACTTTCGGCGGATATGCCGGCCAGGGTATTAAGCCGATTGCTTTGAGATGCGTAGCGGAAATGTTTCAGGCAACAAAACTTCCTATCAGCGCCGGTGGCGGAATCTTTAATTGGAATGATGCCGTAGAATTTCTGCTTATCGGCGCAAGGACACTCCAACTCTGCAGCGCCGTGATGTTTTCCGGGTATCCGATAATCCATTCCCTGAAAAAGGGACTCCAAAAATATATCCAGCAACATAATTTCAGACGCTCCGATGCTCCGATACGGAGCGTCCCGTATCCGAAGGCATCGGGACGATTGGAACAGCTGGTTGCACTATCCCAGAAGAAATTAGTCAGACATTCTTCACTTAAATCACAAAATCTTACAGCCGTTATTAATCAAAATAAATGCCCGTTAAAATCGACTTCTACTTCCCATTGCCATCGGTGTCTTGTGGCATGCAGAGATGGCGGGTTACAGGCAATTGCTTTTAAAAATCACAGGTGCACGATTTCGAAAGAATTGTGCGACGGTTGCGGATTATGCGTCTCGGTCTGTCCGAATCAGGCAATTAAATTGGAATGAAGTCAGCCACAGATTACACAGATTAATCGGTATTAAAAGCCTTGAGTAAGAGTGGAGAATAATTATGGAAGGGAATATCAATGCTATAGGGATTATAATTATACCAATCCTGACTGCTATTCTGCTAATCAAGTATGGCTCGAAACCAAATAAATTATTTCAAATAATTATAGGTATTCTAATTACTCTCATAGCGCTATGCGGAAATCCGCAGCATTTATGTTATGAAGGACAATCATTTTACCAGTCCATTATACCATCCATTTGCTTACTGATTAGCCTATTATTTATAAAGCCTAAAATAATCCGATGGGTAACTGCTGTTATAATTCTTATTACAATGTTTTATCTCATTAACCAGTACAATAATTTAGTACATGGAAATAACTATACTGGCAATCCAAAATGGCGAAAAAAAACAACGCAAGAAGGTGTACAAGATAAATTACAATATATAAAAATAGAGCTCGAAACTATATCGGCTACAAATAATACTACTTACCCAGCAGGATGGTTATCAGACTTAGAAATTAAGCAACTAATTCCTCAATCAGAACAATTCCTTTTAGATAATAAATCTGTTAAAGAGACATATAAATTTTGGCATACGCCCATCACCAGATTATATGGTGTTACATATCAAAAAGTTGATATATGGTATCCGGGTGGCTTGCTTAAAGATTCTATTAATAAATTGGAAGTTAAAGAAAGGTAGTTCGTTCTCTGTGTCCTTTGTGTCTCTGTGGCTAATTATATGAAATCTTATCTTACCAGAACCCAACTTAAGGAAATAGACCGTATCTCAACGGACAAATATGGCATACCGTCTTTAATCCTGATGGAAAATGCCGGTCGAGCCGTGGCTGATGAAACCATAAAACTAATCAAATCAACTCTGCCCGGTAAAAAGAAACCTGTTATTATAGTTATTTGCGGTAAAGGTAATAATGGCGGTGACGGTTTTGTAACTGCACGGCACCTCCACAATAAAAACTGTAAAGTAAGCATCCTGTATCTGGGGAATATTAACGATGTTAAGTCCATGTCTGAGGCTACCAATATAAATCTTAACATTGTTCTTAAGTTAAGAATTCCGGTAATGGAACTGCCGTTTCTGCTTAAGGGATTACCGCGCCCATACGAGAATGCTTTCAGATTACTAAAATCGGCGGATGTGATTATTGATGCTATTTTCGGAATCGGACTGGAGCGTAAAATTCAGAGCCCTTTACATGAATTTATAGCCCGGATAAATTCATTGGATATTCCTGTGGTTGCCGTTGACATACCTTCAGGATTAGATACGGATACCGGTCAGCCGCTCGGTATCGCCATCAAAGCCAAAAGAACCGTTACATTCGGATTTCCTAAAATCGGATTTCTCAAACCATCATCCAAAAAATATCTTGGCAAACTGACCGTTGCCGATATAGGGATACCAAAAGAAGCTAATAAGAATTTATAAAATACGTAATATATTAACCGAATGAAGTGGTATGGAACGCATCACCTCAGACAACTTATTCCCCTCTTTGAAAAAGAGGGGTTAGGGGAGATTTAAATCCCCCTCAATCCCCCTTTGCCAAAGGGGGAAATAAATACGCTACTTTACTTGGCTAAATAATTACTAAAATACATTAATGTTTCTTAATTCCTATAATTCCCCTTTTCCGAAGGTGGAAGAAGGGGGATTTATATTATGCAACTCTATAATAATAAACTAAAAGGATTATCAAGATATCTCAGAAAAAATACGACTGACGCAGAAAAACTATTATGGTCAAAGATAAGAAGAAAACTATTAAAAGGTAACCAATTTTACAGACAACGAATTATTGGCAACTATATAGTGGATTTCTATTGCCCAAAAGTAAAATTAGTAGTTGAACTCGATGGCGGCCAGCATTATACTGATAATGGTAAATCTAAAGATAAGACCAGAGATGAATATATGAGAAGTCTTAGACTTAAGGTTTTAAGATTTTCGGATATAGAAGTGCTTAAAAATATCAATGGAGTGGTTGAAAGAATAACCGAGAACTTATAATTATAAACCCCCCTATTTCCCCCTTTGCCAAAGGGGGATTACGGAGCGACAGCGGAGTCCCGCCCCAGCGGGAAGGGGGATTTTTCAACAGTCTCATATTATGCAAAATATTATCTTAATCATTACTTTTATCTGGCTTGGTTTTATTGCCATCATTGCCCAGACGCTTTGTTTCCGGGAATTAATGGTAATATTTTTCGGTAACGAACTCTGTTTGGGAATCATCTTTACAGCATGGCTTCTGGGCATTACGCTCGGAGCGTTCCTTGCTTCATTTATTGCAGACAAGATTAAATCCTCTGCTTCCCTGCTGACTGCCCTATTACTATTAATCGTTTTTATTTTACCATTTCAGGTTTATTTCATCAGACTAATCAGGCTGATAATCAATATTCCTATCGGACAGCATATCCCATTCTTTGAAACGGTTTATATGAGTTTTATTACGGTTATGCCGTTCAGTATTATTATCGGGATTGCGTTCCCTGTCGCCTGTAAAATATATGCCCTGTTAAAAGGAAAAATTGCAGATACTGCATCACAGATTAGCTGGGTTTATATCTGGGAAGCTATCGGCAGTCTGATTGGAGGCGTTCTTTTTACCTTTTATCTGGTTGAACATTACTCGGTTTTTGAAATAATTCTTGCATCTAATTTTATATCGTTAACAATTGCATTTCTTGTTTATTCGGTCACATCTGCCAGAAAAACTATTTCCCTGATAATCTTTCTTATTCTGGTTGCTTCCAATCTTATTATCACCTTAAAATTTACAGCATCAATAGAGAATCAATCCATCCTAAAAAGATGGCAGTCTCTTGCCGGTGAAAATATGGCGCTGGTAAAATCAACTGATTCCAAATATGCCAACATAGCCATTGGCAGTCTGAACGAACAATACAGTCTTTTTGAAAACGGTAAATATGTTTCTTCTTTCCCGGATGACTATACTTATGTTCCGTTGGCTCATCTATTCCTAACCCAGCATCCTCAACCGCGAGATATCTTGTTGATTGGCGGCGGCATTGAAGGCCTGATAAAAGAAATGCTTAACTATCCTCTCAAGAATCTCCATTATGTCCAACTTGACCCCAAAATAATAGAAATTGAAAGCGAATATCTGCCTTCTGATGATATGAAATTACTTCGGGCAGATAAAAGATTACAGATACATTACATCGACGGAAAACTGTTTATTAAAACGCATCCGGCTAAATTTGACATTATTATCATTAACCTGCCCGACCCGTCAACCGCTATTATAAACCGTTTCTATACGATAGATTTCTTCAAAGAAGCAAAATTACATCTAAATAAAGGCGGAGTTATTATTACCAGAGTTTCATCAGCCGTTAATTATTTCAGCGAAACGGTCGGCAATTATACCGGTTCCGTATATGATACCCTTACTTCTGTTTTTAAGTATGTGCTGGTTACGCCCGGGACTGATGCATATTTCTTCGCCTCTGATGAACCTGATACCGTTACTTTTAACATCAGCACTCTTGACCGGCGATACCGTTCTATTGACATTGAATCCAAATATTTCATCTCACCGGCTTCTTTCGAGATGATGCTTCGTGAATGGGATATAAAATTCACCCGGCAAGCCCTGCTTAAACAAAGGAAACATTATTTTAATACGGACTTGCATCCGATTACCTACTTTTTCAATCTGATACTCTGGGATAAGATTACCCGTAAAAACTCATCAGCAAAAACATTCATCCAAATACTCTCGGGAATCAGATTCCATTGGATTATTATATTACTTCTTGTCCTTTTTATTGTCAGACTTATTCATCTTAAGATTACCCAGTCCCGATGGGCTATCCAAGAGACGACAACGGGATCCAGACAGTTTTTGTCGGGACCGGCTCAAACAAGTCTCCAGAAATCCAACTCTCTAATTTCCATTTTTATTATAGGGCTATCAGGTTTATCTTTAGAACTTATAAGCATCATTATTTTCCAGAATGTTTATGGCTATCTTTATCAGTATATCGGATTTATGGTGGCATTATTCATGGCCGGCTTAGCAGTGGGCGGATATTTGTCTAATATTTATATCAAACAAAAGCGTCCCGATTTATTCAGGGCGATGATAATTATTCACTTCGTTATATTTATGATACCAATATTCATCTCTTACCCAGCCCTTGCGTGCAAGGGCTGGGTCATATTCATTCTAATCGTTTTTATCGGAATGATTACCGGAATGGCTTATCCGGTCATTAGCCGAATATATCTTAAATCCGGTGCTGAGACAGGGAAGACAGCAGGATTGATTGACAGTTTTGACCATTTAGGAGCCTGTTTGGGTGCTATGCTGATAGGTGTATTCTTTATCCCGATATTCGGAATAAACAATACCTGTATGTTCATCGCCCTAATCAATTTATTGGTAATTATTCTTATTACAATTTCTAACCGCAGACACTCTTATTAAATATAAAGTAAGCTGATTAAACACCCGTACGGGCGTTAAATCTGCTTAATCTGTTTACCTATTCCCCGTTCGTCCCTGACGGGACTCCGCTTTTCTGAGACTACTTATGTTCCTCGACCATGACACTTTTTATACTTCTTTCCACTTCCACAAGGACACGGGTCGTTGCGACCAACTTCTTTACTATGCCCTATTATCGGTTGTGGTTTTTCTTTCCCGACATTCGTCGGGACTCCGCTTCGCTCCGCAGGCGGCTGTTGACCACCACCATCACCCTGTTTGAGTGTCTCAAAGCTTCCCAATTCTTTATGAGAAACATTGCTTATCTTCCATATCTTGGCTAATTGTTCTTCTAATTCTTTGATGGGCTCCACCTTTAATATAAGTTCAGATACCTCGTTTTTGATAGAAATCATCATTTCGTCAAACAGGCGATAGCCTTCTTTTTTATATTCAACCTTCGGGTCAGCCTGTGCATAGCCTCTAAGCCCGATACCGCTCCTGAGATAATCCATCGCATAAAGATGATTTTTCCATTTCTCGTCTATCTTTTCCAGAAGTATAAAGCGCTCGACATTGCGCATATAATCAGCGCTTAATTTATCCTCTCGCAGTTGATATAATTTCTCCACATCCTTGATTATTTTATTCTCCAAATCTTCTATATCATCTTTGGTCACGGTTAATTCCTTAATTGAATAATTCAGGTTAAACTTATGTTTTAATAAATCGGACAATCCCTGATAGTCCCACTCTTTAGACTTTTCCGGCAGGAAACGGTCAATCGCTTCATAGATGACCTCTTTAATCATATCTATAATCATCTCTTTTCCGCCAGAGGCGGATCTGCTTATGGCACAGGGTAGCATCGGAGCGACTGCATCCGAGATATTTTCGTTTTTGAGTATTTTCTGGCGCTGGCCATAGATAAGAACTCTTTGCTCATTCATTACCTTGTCATAATCAAGAAGTTGTTTACGGATATCAAAATTGTGCGCCTCCATTCGTTTCTGCGCCTTTTCAATGGCATTGGAAACCATCCGGCTTTCTATGGGCTGACCTTCAGCCATACCCAATTTAAGCAGTAATTGAGAAACCCATTGAGGTGCAAACACTCTTAAGATATGGTCTTCCAGACAGAGCATAAATTGAGAAGAACCGGGGTCGCCCTGTCTGCCGGCCCGTCCTCGTAACTGGTTATCTATTCTCCGAGCCTCATGACGTTCTGTGCCGAGGATATGTAGTCCGCCCAATTTAGCCACACCTTCGCCCAGAACAATATCAGTTCCCCGACCAGCCATATTGGTAGCGATGGTAACGGCACCGGGCTGGCCTGACTTGGCAATAATCTGCGCCTCTCGTTCGTGGTGTTTGGCATTAAGGACTTCATGCTTAATCCCCCGACGTTTAAGTTTATCGCTGACTTTCTCAGAATTCTCAATGGAGGTTGTGCCGACTAATACCGGCCGACCGGTTTCATTTATCCGGGCTATCTCTTCGACTATAGCATTAAATTTCTCTTCCTCGGTTCTGAACACCATATCAGGATTGGTGTAACGGATGAGTGTCTGATTAGTGGGAATAGTAACGACTTCCAATTTATAGATGCTAAAAAATTCCATTGCCTCGGTTAATGCAGTCCCGGTCATTCCTGCCAGTTTTTCATACATCCTAAAATAATTCTGTAAGGTAACCGTGGCTAAGGTCTGGTTTTCCTCGCGAATCTTAATGTTTTCGTGTGCCTCTATGGCTTGGTGCAATCCATCACTCCAGCGTCTGCCGGGCATTAAGCGGCCTGTAAATTCATCAACGATAATCACTTCGTTATCTTTGACAATATAATCCTTATCGTTGCGGTATAATTCTTTAGCCCTGAGCGACTGTTCTATGTGATGCGGCCATTCCATATTCTTACCGGTATAAAAAGTATCAACCCCGACCAGTTTCTGGGCATTTTCTATGCCCTGCTCAGTAAGGATAGCCATATTTTCCTTTTCCTTAACGATGTAATCAATATCTTTCTTCAGCTGTTTGGCTACCCGCTCGGCTAAATAATAATCATTGGTTGATTCCTCAGCCGGACCTGAAATAATATGAGGGGTTCTGGCTTCATCAATCAAGATACTATCTACCTCGTCAACAATGGCATAATAATATCCGCGTTGGACCTGTGTCTCAAAAGTTGCCTTCATATTATCACGCAGATAATCAAATCCGAATTCGCTATTCGTGCCATAGGTAATATCACAATTGTAAGCAATCTTTCGCTCCGGATTATCCATCTGACTCTGGATCACGCCGACGGTCAGACCGAGTAATTCATAGATAGGTCCCATCCACTCACGGTCACGCTTTGCCAGATAATCATTAACCGTAACAATATGAACCGGTTTAGATGTAAGGGCATTAAGATAAGCGGCCAGAGTTGCAACCACTGTTTTACCTTCACCGGTAACCATCTCAGCGATTTTACTCTGATGAAGCACTATGCCACCGATGAGTTGAACATCAAAGTGCCGCATCTTGGTGGTGCGTTTGCTCGCCTCTCTGACCACAGCAAAAGCTTCAGGAAGGATATCATCAAGTGTATGTCCGTCTTTAAGACGCTGGCGGAATTCATCTGTCTTCTGACGCAGTTGACTGTCAGAAAGTAATTGTATTTCCGAATCGAAACTATTGATACTGTCCACCACTCGCCAGAGCGAATTGACAATCCGCTCATTACGGGACGGGAAAATCTTTCTTAGAATATTAAACATAATTAACTTCAATCTTAACCTTAACCTTAAATATTGTCAAGAAAAATAGCCACAGAGAACACGGAGGAATTCTTATAAGGAATCCAGAAGAACAGGATAAATAATTCCTGTTTTTATGGTCTCCTAATAAATAAATTCCGTCTCTATACCCTCTGTGGCAGTATCATGGTTTCATTTAAATTATTGACAATGTAGTAATTATACGATAGATTTTATAATTAATATGCGTTTTTTAATTATTATTTCACTTGTTCTTATGCTTGGATGCGCCTCATTTCCTCCGTCTGCTTTTCCTAAGAATGAATATTTCCGTTTAGCAGAAGAGAGTTTTCTTAATGGTAATTACCCGGAAGCCATAAATTACTATCAACAATTTATTGCCTCAGAAAAATCTTCAGACTATACCGCCGAGGCATATTATCGGATAGGCGTAGGTTATTTAGCATTAGCTAATTACGAAGAATCGGAAAAGAATCTATTAGAGGCATTAGAAAACCCAACTAGTTACAAGCAGGACTCATTTAATCTCTTGGCCTATCACACATTAGCACAGCTTTATCAGACGCAACATAAATATAAACAAGCGGTTGATTATTATCGCAAGGTCATCCGAAATAATAACGGAGAATTATCTTTGGCATATATCTATTATAATTTAGGTATTTGTTTAATGCGCAATGATAAATATGCAGGAGGCAAAAAATATCTCCAGCTTTGTCTGGATAATACCAAGAGTGAGTCTGATGACCCCTTATCCGCCAGGGATGAGAAACTTAGAGAACACGTTACAGAAAGACTCTCTATGCCGCCTGATACCTTTACAGTCCAGTTGGGAAAATATCAGATCCAGAAAAATGCCATTAGTTATCAGGCAGAATTGCAACAAGAAAAAGGTATTTCAGCAGTAGTTAATATCATTCTTATAGACGGCAAAGAATTTTATTATGTCTGGAGCGGTAGATATGACACTTTTGAAGAAGCCCAAAAAGAGGCGGATATAATCAATGAAAAAGGCATTGAGGCGGTGGTGGTACCGTGATATAAGATATGAGATATGGGATACGAGATACGGGAAGTAAAATATGAGTTTTAAAAGTTATAATGATTTGGAAATATATAAACTGGCACATAAATTAGTCGTAGAATCACATAAAATAACATTGGATTTACCACAATTTGAACTATATGCGGAAGGTTCACAAATCAGACGCTCATCTAAATCAATCAGTGCAAATATTGAGGAAGGTTTTGGTAGAAGACGTTATAAAGCCGAATTTGTTAAATATCTTGTTTATGCCCATGCTTCCTGCGACGAAACTATTGAACATCTGGAATTAATTTATGAAACCAAATCATTAAATGATAAAAACATCTTTGATACGTTTATGACAGAATACGATAAATTAGGAAGAATGCTAAACAAATTTATTCAGAGTGTAGAACAAAGTCATTTAACAAAAGGAGGCAAATGAGATGTTTAGCGCATATCACATATCTCGTATCTCGTATCTACAAGATGCAGGGGCCAAAGTATGACTCCATTAATGGAACAATATCAGGCGATAAAAAATAAATATTCCGAGGAGATACTCTTCTTTCGTTTAGGTGATTTCTATGAAATGTTTTATGAAGATGCCAAAACCGCATCCAAAGTTCTGGGCATAACGCTTACCTCAAGATTTAAAGACGAGAAGACTGTTCCAATGGCCGGCGTCCCCTATCATTCAGCCACAATTTATATAAATCGGCTTCTGAGGGCCGGTTATAAGGTTGCTGTCTGTGAACAAACAGAACCGGCCGAATCAGCCGAGGGATTAGTTGACCGTTCAGTGGTGCGGGTTATTACTCCGGGTACTATTGTAGAAGATAATCTTCTTGATAGTAAAACACCAAATTTTCTGTGTGCAGTAAGCATAGAGCATAGTAAGTATGATAATACTAAATACTTGAATACTAAAATACTTGATACTTCTTACGAAGGAAACATCGGCATATCCTGGATTGACCTATCTACAGGAGAATTTAAGACCCAGGAATTCCCATTCAATCTGAACCGTCTGGTTGACGAACTGCGTCGGATAAATCCGTCTGAGTGCCTGATACCGGAATATGTAACTGACCACAAACCGGATATAGTCTCAACAATAAAGACTAACATCAATGTGATTTTCACTTCGGTAAATGATTGGACATTTGAATATAACAGCGCATATAAAACACTGATAGACCATTTTCACACGACAAATTTAGCAGGGTTTGGCTGCGAAGGAACCAAAAGCGGTATTTCCGCAGCCGGCGCCATATTGCAATATCTATATGAAACCCAGACACCCCATGCACGAAGCATAGAGCAAAAAACTAAAAGTCAAGAAGACTCTAAGCCTCCCACCACAGGCGTGACTCTAAGCTCTACGCTGAAATATATTACTAAATTGGAACTTTACTCTTCAGATAATCGCCTATATCTTGATAGAGCCACCCAGATTTCATTGGAACTGCTTTCAACGATGTCTTATCATCATGAGAACCGTAAGGATAATATTTCGTATGGCAGTCTTCTATGGGTGATAGATAAAACGCAGACGGCGATGGGAGCCAGACTCATCCGGGATTGGTTGTTATCTCCGCTTACCGATATTTCCATAATTAAATATCGCCAGGATGGCGTTGCGACATTTGTCAACGATATTATTCGCCGTAAGGAACTGCAGAAAGAATTAAAAGAATGCGCAGATATAGAACGCATCACGGCAAAGATAGGTTCAGGCCGAGCTAATGCCAGAGATATGGTTGCCATAAAAAAGACTCTCCAACTTATTCCTGTTATCAAAACCAATTTAACCCAGCAGCCCGAACGGTCTGCTCCGCCAAAGGCGGATCCCCGCCTGACGGTCGGGCAGGTGCCTCTGGCACAGGGTTGCAAGAAGGAGACAGCATCCGAGATATTCAATGATATATGTGTTAAACTTGACCCATTGGAAGCGCTACAGAAACTTATTGCAACTGCACTTGTAGATGGTCCCCCATTAGACCTATCCGAAGGTGGTTTTATAAAAGAAGGTTATAACAATGAATTAGACCGTTTGCGTAATTTATGTAGTGAGGGAATGGATTTTATTGCCAGATTCCAATCCGAAGAGATAAAACGGACCGGCATTAATTCGCTCAAGGTCGGTTATAATCAAATATTCGGTTATTATATTGAGGTTACTAATGTTCATACATCCAAAATCCCGCCTAATTATATCCGCAAGCAAACGCTGAAAAATGCCGAGCGGTATATTACGCCTGAATTAAAGGATTACGAAACTCAGGTCCTGCACGCCAAGGAACGAAGCCATGAATTGGAATACGAAATCTTCTGTCAGGTTCGTAAAGAAGCAGAGAACTATATTGTGGCGCTTCAGAATATTGCCTCGGCAATCGCAACACTGGATTGCATTCTTTCTTTCGCGCAGGTCGCCCAGGAAAATAATTACTGCGCCCCTTTAGTCAATGACTCGCTGACGATCAGGATTATTGACGGCCGTCATCCGGTTTTAGAAAGAGTGCTGGAAGAAAAATTTATTCCTAATGATATATATCTTGGCTCTGTTAAAGATTGCCACGCCGCCTCTGGCGAACCTCCCGCCAAAGGCGAGGAGGGACAACGTATAATAATCCTTACCGGACCCAATATGGCCGGTAAATCTACATATATCAGGCAGATAGCCTTAATAGTCCTGATGGCTCAGATGGGTAGTTTTGTTCCTGCCAAAGAGGCAACGATTGGTATTGTTGACCGTATTTTTACACGAATAGGCGCATTTGATGAATTAACCAGAGGCTCAAGCACCTTTATGGTAGAGATGAATGAAACCGCTAATATTCTTAATAATGCAACCAAACGGAGTTTGATTATCCTTGATGAAGTAGGCAGAGGCACCTCAACATTTGACGGAGTCAGTATTGCCTGGGCGGTTACAGAGTATATCCACGACAATCTCGGCAGCCGGACACTTTTTGCAACACACTATCACGAACTCACCGAACTGGCGCTTATTTTACCGGCAGTCAAGAATTATTGTATTGCGGTCAAGGAATGGGGCGATAAAGTAATATTTACCCGCAAGATTGTGGCAGGCGGCACGGATAAAAGTTATGGAATCCACGTGGCTCGTCTGGCCGGCTTGCCTGAAGAAGCAATAAAGCGGGCGCGGCAGATTCTTGCTCAATTTGAAAAACAGGCATTTGATGCGCAGGGCAAACCATTATTGGACGGCGGAATCCATAAACTTAAAACTCCGGACCTGAACCAATTACCACTCTTTAACACACTCCCCCATCCGGTTAGTGAAGCACTTAAAGGGGTTGATATAAATAATCTCACACCGATACAGGCATTGGAAAAACTGTCAGAAATAAAGAAATTGCTTTCTGAAACAGTTGAAAATCCATAGCAAACCGCGTAAATAAAGGAATAGGAGTCAAGGTGTGTATCACCAGAGAAATAGGAGACTTGTTGGGAATAGATTTTAGGAAAATGGCGTCAGTTAACCCAAATAAATAACCGAGTGCAGGGAGTTGAATGTGTCCCACGAAAAATGATTAAAACCAGATCCCACGAGACCCAGTGGCTGGACAGGAGAGGGACAACCAAATATTCACGTTGAGTTTCCCGAATAAAGAAGGAGTATAAGATGAAATTAAAAAGTGTCTATTATTATGATGAGCCAAAGGATTTAGAGTTAGATTGTTTTGAAGTACGCGTTTTGACTGAACCTGAGTCGGACGAGAAGGGTGGTTATGATTACGCCCTTAAGGTTACAACTATAAAATTTATTCAAGATTATATGACACGAAAGGGTATGTCATACTTTTGTGCGGGGAAGGTTCCACTCTTAATTGTCCAACGTCTTGATAACGACACAGTAATTTCCGCCATAAAATATTTATTACCTGAAATTGATGAGTTTGGGTTACGAATAGAATGATATGATTTCTATTTCCGCCAAGAATGATTACTCACAGGTTGTGGTGTAAGTGGGACAGAGAGCGTGTCTAAAAACTAAGCACATCTTTCTATACAAATCATATATATTTACTATCATATAATCAAGACATCTCCCAACATTTCTTACGAAAGGAGAATCAATTATGCCTGTTCGTCCTTACGACCAAAATCAGCAATTTCTTTTGCCACACAATCTCAATGAATGGTTAAGAAAAGACCATCCGGCACGGGTTTTTTCTGATATCGTTGACCACATAGATATTTCTGAATTTCAGGAAATTAAATTAGAAGGACGGCCCAGGTTTGATACCCGAATGATGCTAAAAGTTCTTTTGTGGGGTTATGCTAATGGAGTCCGTGCCAGCCGCAAGTTAGAAGAAAGACTTCTGGCTGATGTAACGTACATGTGGCTGGCTGGCTTGGAGAAACCCGACTTTAGAACAATCTGTCTATTCAGAAAAACCAATCTGGATAGATTGACTTATTTATTCGGTCAAGTGCTGTTATTAGCCGGAGATTTGAAGTTAGTCCGATTAGGATTAATTGCCTTGGATGGCACCAAAGTGCGGGCTAACGTAAGTGTGGAAAGTTTTAAGAGTATAAAAAACTGGGAAGATGAATTAAACGAAGCCCGTGAAAAGGTTAAAAAGATTTTATCCGAAGCCGAAGCGGCTGATTTAGAGGATGACCGGAAATACGGAGAAAACTTAAGAGGTGATAAAATACCCAAAGAATTAGAGAACAATCAGGAACGGATAAAGAAGATAGAGGAATTAATAAAACAACAGACAGGGCGAAAGATAGATAAAAGCCAGAAGGCAAGTTCTACTGAGCCGGAAGCCAAATTCATGCACCATAAGAACGGGTCAATGCCGGCATATAATTGTGAATTAGCGGTAACTAAAGAGCAGATAATCGTGCATTCGGATGTAACATCAGAGCCGATGGATACCAATCAACTAAAGCCGGCGTTAGATGCAGTCTATGATAATTGCGGCAAAGACCCGAAACGAGTGTTGGCTGATGCCGGATTCAGAAGTGGCGCTAATTTCAGGGAATTAGAAGACCGTAAGATAGATGGTTATATACCGGAAAGCAGTGAAGAAAACATCGGGCAGGATTTGAAACCGGAAACTGATTTATACGCTAAAGATAAATTTCAATATAATGAAGAAAGTAATTGTTATAAATGTCCGGCTGGAGAAATCCTCACACCAACGAGACGGTCGCATCAGTATACGAAATACAGTAATAAATGGATAACGGTCTATCAGGCAGAAGAAGGCGTATGCTTAATATGTCAGCAGAGGAATAAATGCACAAAAAGCAAGAATCGGTCTATTATGAGAGGAGAATTTGAAGCGGAGCGATTACGAATGTTACAGAAATTAAAAACAGATAAAGGACGGAAGTTTTATCGGAAGCGAAAGACAATGGTAGAGCCGGTGATTGGACAAATAAAAACAGTAGGTAATTTTATAAGGTTTATGTTACGTGGCTTGCTTGGAGCCAAGATTGAATGGAAATGGGCGACCATAGCCCATAATTTACTTAAAATAACCAGAAAAGTAGTTAGTGGAGAGAGAAAACTGGCGACAGTAACTGCTTAAAGTTGGCAGGCGGTAAAGTTTTTGTTGGATGAATCCAGATTGACCACGAAATATTAGTTATTGTTGCTATTTAGAAGCGTTTTTAGACACGCTCTGTGTCCCACGAGTCAGAAATGATTCAATATACAGCTTAACGGGTGTCAAATATGGCGTACCGAATCTTAACCCAGCCACAGATTACGCGGATTACTTAACTGTCCTTGTTAACTCATATCTTGACCACCAAAAATACTCTCGAATCTGTTAGGAAAGAAGATTAACTATACAGTTGATTTCAGGGGGGGGTATACCCCAGGTATACCCCACCTCTCCCCCCTATATACTACCCCCCTACATCCTATAGCCCCATACCAGAACTATTATAACCCTATACCCTGTATCCTATAACTCCATACCGGATTAGATATAGTCCCACGCCCTGTAGCGTATCTAATACCTCTACAGAATATATATCCCCATACCCTGTATCCTATAATCCAGTCCTATATAGCGTATAAACCACTACCCGATGTGGTATAATCCCACACCCTATATGGTATAGCCCCATACTGGATAAGGTATAATCTATCTCGTTGTATCTTATCTACAGAGACAGCATACTGAATTAAAAATATGATTAACCACAAAGGCAGAGCTACTGCCTCCCGTAAGGGACTAAGAACACAAAGAAAGGATACGAATTCAGGGTGGGTTACAACCTCATTTGTCCACTTTCAGCACCTGTTTTTGACTAATTTCGTGCTTAAAATCAGGCAAGGGGGGTGGCTATACCCCCACCCATACTACCCGCAACGATCGGGGGTAGTTCCGGGAACGGCTCATGGTAGTCCCCTGATGTGGTCAGGGTAATTCCCGCAACAGCTCAGCGTAATCCCCTGATGTGGTCAGGGTAGTTCCCGCAACGGTTCCGGGTAACCCCCGCGACTGGCACGGGTAATACCCGCAACGGTCGGGGGTAGTTCCGGGAACTGGTCCGGGTAGTCCTACCGTGTGTTCCGGGTAGTTCCCCGAACTGTCGCCGGTAGTCCCCTGATGTGGTCCGGGTAGTTCCGGGAACTGGTCCGGGTAGTTCTGCCTTGTGTTCCGGGTAGTCCCCGCAACGGTCGGGGGTAGTCAGCACCAGTCTTTTTAGTTAAGGAAAATATTAGCCACAAAGAACACGGAGCCGAAATAATTATAAGAAAACCATTAATTCAAGATTAATGAATTTCCTGTTTTCATGGACTCCTTATAAATAAACCGACTCGACGGTCGCCCGTTTTAATAAGGCGTATTTCTCTGTGTGCTCTGTCTCTACGAGAGGCAGTAGCTCTACCTCTGTGGCAAGATATATACGAACTTGCTACTGCCTTATTTTGTTTCGGATTTGGTCAAAGTGGTAGGACTATAGTTTTCCTTTTTCTTTTCATAAGCCGGTGAATGATATTGTTCGTCTGATTTAATCGCTTTTTGGAGGCAGTGTTCAACGCAGACCCAACAATAAATGCACCGGAATGGGTCGTAATTAATCTTTTTTTCCTTTTCCAATACTTCAATTGCGCCTGCCGGACAGATACGCTCACAGTCACCGCAATGATCACACTTGGTCTGGTCAAAGGTAATTGCCCCGCGTGAGTTCTTTAAATTGGGCCTCTTTTCAAACGGGTATTTTCTGGTTGCCGGCTTACTGAATAGATTCTTAATAATAGTAGGTAGCATTCTGCTCATTTCAATATCTCCTAATCCGTTGTTAGTCGTTAGTAATTAGTTACCGTTCCGTGCACGAAATACACGGGTCAATGGATAATACTATAACGGGCAAATCTGCCATAGTTGTTCCCGGTATCATTACTAATAAAGTCGGTATATTGGCAAAAGTGGGCGTCCTGATTCTCAGCCTTTCCAGGTTTCTTGTGCCGTTACCTTTTATATAATAGAATACTTCACCTCTGGGCTGTTCTACCCTTGCAATCACTTCGCCATTAGGCCAGGATTCAACCGGCACATTAAGTTCACCCTTGGGCGCCATATCAAGCGCTTTAATGACCATCCCAATGGATTGATATAGTTCTTTTGTCCTGACTAATGCACGGGCATAACTGTCGCCTGCGGTTTCGATAATAGGTTCAAATCCGACTTTGTCATATGGAATATAATTAAGCGTTCTTAAATCCTGATTTACACCGCTGGCGCGGGCGGTCGGACCGACTGCGCCGAGTATCATTGCCTGTTCCTTGGAAAGCATTCCGATGCCGACGGTGCGGGTTTTCAGTGTATAATCTTCCAGTAATACTGGTAGTAACTTGTCCATCGCTTCTTTTACGCTCTTTAAATCAGCTTTTATCTTTTCCGCCATCTGGGCATCTATATCCCTTCTGACACCGCCGATGACGCAGGCAGACTGGATAACTCGCTGTCCGGTAGTCAGTTCAAGTAAATCCAGAACGGTTTCCCTGATTTTCCAGAATTGCATGAAGAGTGATTCAAATCCGATAGCATCCGCTAAAAGACCGAGCCAGAGCAGATGGCTATGAATCCTGGAAAGTTCAGCCCAACTAATCCTTAAGTATTTCGCCCTGGGCGGAATTTCCATATTCAATAACTCTTCTATTCCCTGGGCATAAGTCATAGCGTGCATAAAACTGCAGATACCGCAAATGCGTTCAATAAGATGAAGTGTCTGCTGAAAATCCTTAATCTCACCGCCTTTTTCTATGCCCCGATGTATATAACCGATATTGGGTAAGACCTCAACTATTTTCTCACCTTCGCAGATCAGTTTCAACTGGATTGGTTCGGGAAGAACGGGATGTTGTGGACCAAATGGAATTACTGTACGATGACTCATATTTATCTCCTATCTACAAATCTGTTTAACATTCAGTCCAGTTGCAACGCCAGCAACGCATTGCTTCAGTTATGGCCATGTCTTCTGTTAAACCGCATTCTACTTCCTTGAAATTATCTGCCCTCTTATCAGGCTTTAGGCAGGGATTACCTACCTGTTTACATTTCTTTAATCTCTCTTCCATAGTAATGCGTTTAATGAATTCAGGCTTACAAGTCTTAACTTCTTTCAGTATTACGCCGTCGCCGCCCAGGAATTTATCTATGGCAGAAGCGGCTTCGCGGGCGGTTCGGATTGCCTCAACCACAGAGGTAGGACCGGTAACAAGGTCGCCTGCGGCAAATACGCCGTTCTTGGTAATCTTGTCAACCTTACCGCCTTTGGCTAAGGTTATACCCATCTGAGGCGATACTTCAGCAGATTGTCCGATAGCGGCAATAAGCGCATCAGCTTCAATGTTAAATTCACTGCCCGGAATCGGCTCAGGTCTGGGTCTGCCGCTTGAATCCGGTGCGCCGAGTTTCATTCTGATATTAGTTATCTGTAATTTATTATTTGCACGTGCGATTTTGGTCGGCGTGCAAAGTGTCTCTAACTTTATACCTTCTTCCAGCGCTTCGTGTATTTCTTTTTCTGAAGCGGGCATCTCTTTCTGGGTTCGGCGGTAGAGTATGGTAACTTCCTTGGCGCCGGCACGCAGTGCAACACGAGCCGCATCTATGGCAGAATTCCCGCCGCCGACGACGAATACCTTATTGCCCAGATTCACCTTCTGGCCCAGATTAACTTCTCTCAAAAACTTAACGCAATTAAGAACGCCTTCAACCTCTTCTCCGGGCACGCCCAGAGACATATTCTTGTGGGCGCCGGTAGCCACCAAAACAGAATTAAATCCCTGTTGGAATAAAGTATCAACATTTTCTATTCTGGTATTGGTCTTTATTTCTACGCCCTGGTCTTTGATAATCTTGATTTCATTGGCGAGTATATCACGAGGCAGACGGTATTCAGGGATACCCACCCGCATATATCCGCCCGGTTCGGGCAATGTTTCAAATATGGTTACGGAATGACCTTTACGTGCCAAATAGAATCCGGCAACCAGGCCACCCGGACCTGAACCGATAATGGCGACTTTCTTGCCGGTCTTCGGGGCATTGGATTTGGAAATACCGATACCGACAGTATCGGTCAGGAATCTTTTAAGAAGCCGAATCATTACGGCTTCATCCTGAAGCGTCTGGCGGCAATGCATTTCACAAGGGGCAAAGCAAACCCTGCCGCAGATTGCAGGCAGCGGATTATTATTATATACAATATCAAGAGCTTCGCGGTATTTCTTTTCCGCTATCAGCCTCACATAATTCGGGACATCAATTCCGGCCGGGCAGGAATCACCGCAGCGGCCTTTTTTCTGGACGGTAGAGATCCCGATATCGGTAGTCAATTTATTGAGAGTTAATCTGGGCGAATCACCGGTTATCATGAACTTCTGCTCATAATCCAGAGCATTACCGCTGAATTCCACGCCGAACTGGTCGTGAATCTCGTTTTCAATCAACGTTGCGGCCAGATATACCCCTGAAATAGAAGGTACGACCTCTCCCTTTTCAGTAAACAAGCGGATATTGGTTAATTTATAATTATCATCGGCAAAATGATATATGATTTCAGTCTGGTCTTTATGGTCAACGCAGGAAGCCGTGGTGAAACGTCTTTTTGCCTGCGCCATTTTTTTGATTTCGGAAACCAGTTCGCCTTTAGTTATCTTAACTTCAACAGCATCTTTCATAGAATTGGATTTCATGCTATAACTCCTTCTTTTACCTTAGCCCCAGTGTTCTTTTCAGCCAGTTTGCCTAATGCGAGAACTACGCCATCAATAATTGCCTCAGGTTTTACGGCGCAGCCGGGAATGTAAACATCAACCGGAATGACTTTATCAACCCCGCCGAGGATATTCGGGCATTCATTAAATACACCGCCGGTGCAGGCGCAACTTCCGATTGCAATAACTACTTTGGGCTCCGGCATCTGGTCATAAAGGTTTTTCAGAACCCTGGAATTACGTCGGTTAGCCGAACCGGTTACCACTAAAACATCAGCATGTTTGGGATTACCTATATTAATAATGCCAAAACGTTCAACGTCATAGAGCGGCGTCAAACAAGCCAGAATCTCAATATCACATCCGTTACAACTCCCGCAATCGAAATGCAGAAGCCATGGAGATTTAACTCTTGATTTCGTAACTAATCCCATATTTACCTCCAAATCATATTTATGAAACCACTGATTATGCGGATTAAACGGATTTAATTAATATCCTATCTGCTTAATCCGCCAAATCCGCGGCTGCAAATCAGTTTACTAAATTATCTTCTTGAATAAAACCTCTCTTAAAAAATACAACCAGAAAATATTGAAAATAACCAGTCCGATACCGAATGTCCATGCGAATTTCAAAAGCAATTGCCAGGTAAGCCTGGCTGAAATATTATCAATAACAAGAACGACAAAATACGAGGCTAAAGCAATAACTACGCCAAGCCATAAATTACTTATCCAGTTTGTGACGTTGGTATTATTAATATAGGTAATCCCAAAAATAAACAGCAACCCCATAATAATAATCAATTCATACCATTCGGCCAATTCTACCAGCGCCAAATATTTACCGGAAAATTCAGTAACGGGTCCACGCACTATCTCCTGATGCGCATGATGAGACAATGAAATATCAAACGGCGATTTACGCATCTTGATTAACAGAACAATAACCAAAGCAATAAATGCCAGAGGCAATGTGTATAGCAACGGCGTCGGAACGGTCATAATATTACTTATCTTAAAACTATGAGTTTCAAGGAATATCGCCAGGGCGACCAGAAACAGAATCGGTTCATAAGCAAGCATCTGCATTAACTCGCGATTACCTCCAAAATGGCTATAAGGTGATTTAATGCTCAGCGCCCCCAAAACAAGACAAACTCCGCTAAAGGCAAGCATAAACATCATCATCAGAATATCCGAACCCATAGTAAAAATAACTATGCTGGCCATAATAAAACCCAGATAACCATATGCCCACATCAGGTGGCTTCTGTATGCAACATTCCTATCTTTATTCCATAACTTGATAAGGTCATAAAAAGGCTGTAAGATAGGCGGACCAATTCTTCCTTGCATACGAGCTGTTAATTTACGGTCAATACCTTTTAATAGCCCCCCTATCAACGGCGTTACCAATAAAGCAATAATAGTAGCTAATAAAGTCTGATGATTCATATATCTCCTCTGTTTTATACTAGATTAAGTAATAGCCCAAACAGGACTATCAAAATAATAACTCCAATGGGCGTAAATAATTTTTCTAATGTCGTTTCAGTAACCATATCGGTAAAATACAAACCGCTTATTTGCAATGGTTCATATTTATCAGCCACAGTGCAGAATTCACAACTATCTATAGGTGAATTTTCTCCACACATATAAACAGGCGAAATCTCCTCCTTTTTTGCCCTGAGCATCAATAAAGGCATCAATAATACTATTGCTACCACAATAAACAAGGGCCACGTGGCAAATGAACCGACAGGTGTTAATAAATCCCAGTTAGAAGTAGTGTTCAATGCTATACCATAACCTGTTTTTAAGGCAGGGATAATAATTGCGTTGTAGAAAGGTGCTATCAGAATACTCAGAACTATAATTATTAAAACTAATGAAATCAACGGTAATTTATAAAGGAACGCCATAGCTTCAATCACTCGTTTTCCGGTAGAAGCCGGCTGGTTGATTAAGCGCCCAAGATATTTGGTCCAGAATACTGTCGTCGCAGCGCTTCCCAATACCAACATAATCGCGGCAATAAATGCCCATTGCGAATCGGCGCTGATAGCGCCTTCCAGAGTTGCCCATTTACCTATGAGTAACCCGAATGGCGCCAGAAACATCGTGATTATTCCGATTACCGTAATAGCAGTCGTCAAAGGAAATTTAATTACCAACTCAGCCATTTTTTCTATGTCACGTGAATGAATGGCATTTTCAATAACGCCCGCACATAAGAAGAGCAACCCTTTAGAAATAGCATGGAAAACAAGCAGTATTAAAGCTGCGCTAATCGCTAACGGCGTATTAATACCGGCGCACATCACTATGATACCAAGATTACCGATAGTTGAATAAGCCAGTAATTTTTTAGCATTAGACTGAGTAAGCGCCAGAATAGCCGTAGCAAAGAAAGTAAAAGCACCAACCAGCATTATCATCGTAGAAAGCACTGTCCCTTGAAATGCCGGAGAAAACCTGAGTATTAAATAAACACCGGCATTAACCATTGTGGATGAATGCAGTAATGCCGAAACAGGTGTCGGAGCAACCATTGCGCCGAGTAACCAATTTTGGAACGGCACCTGGGCTGATTTGGTAAAACCGGCTAAGCAAAGTAATGCTAACGGCACTAAAAACAACGCTGCGGAAGGATTATGAATAATTTCATTAATGGCTAAAGTATGTGATGAGTTAAATATCAATATTAAGGCAAAAACAAAAGCAACACCACCTATGAGGTTCATCCATAATGCCCTGATAGCACTTTTGTTCGATTCATCCGTCTGGTCATGGTTGATTAATTGATAACAACAAAGTGTGGTCATTTCCCAGAAGAAATATAACCATAATAGATTATTGGAAAAAACCAGCCCATTCATCGCCCCGAGGAAGAGCACAAAGAACAAAAAGAATATATGTTGACGCGAACGGCTCAGCCCCAGATGATGTTCGTGGTCCTTCATATATTGTATGGCATATAAACAGATAAGCGAACCTATGATTGAAACAATCAAACACATAATTATGGCAAGTTGGTCTATAACTAATGGTTGGGAAACAGTGATTTTATGGGCTTGTACGATTTCAAAATATACCAAAGGCACTATCTGAAGCAAGGCAAGAAGAATAACCACTAAATGTTTTTTTGCTATACCTATATATAAGAAATATAGCAGCAATATAAAATCACATATAGTAATAATGGTATTCCAGAAAGGTGCCGGTGTGAAAGTAAACTCACCTTGTTTGAGCAGGAAAACGGAAGCGACAATCAGTAATAACGCATTAATAGATATCAATAAAGTGCGTAATATATGGTTGCGAAGTAAATAGCATAGAATACCGCATCCCATTGGCATGAGAATAGTGATGCCTAACAAAAGTGAATTCATTTTTACCTCTCAGTCATAAAATATTATATGATATTATAAATTTGCTGATTTGTTAGTTTCATGTCCCGGTATAGATTTTACCTTTAAAACCATCACCTCCTAAGTTTCGTTAAAGTCTCATTGACTACAATAATTGTGAGTATGGATAATATAATTAAAACTCGTCAATAATTTTATGTGAAATTTATTTATATTCTTTGCTATTTTTATTAATTATTGTTTCAATGAAAGTGTAGGAAAGTATATACCCTACGGGCATAAATAAGATTTAGCCACACCCGACAAAGTCTGTCGGGATCCCGTTGTAGCCCACTTGGATAGCCCAGCGGGAAAAGACACCCCGCCCGAACGCCGAAGGCGGGCAGGCAAGACACAAAGGAAACAATCCTTAATTCTTATTGGTGCCTTTGTGACTTCGTGGCATATATTTTTCTTGAGGAATTTGAAGATGAAAATTTTAGTTACAGGAGGCGCTGGTTTTATCGGTTCTCATATCGTTGAAAGATTAGTAAGAGACGGAGCAAAGGTCAGAGTTATCGATAACTTCTCTGCCGGTAAAATGGATAATATTCGCCATAACATTAATAAGATTGACCTGATTCGCGGTGATATCAGAGATATATCCGCAGTCAAAAAGGCAGTTCGTGGCGTTAAATATATCATCCACGAAGCCGCGATGAAATCAGTTCCTGAATCACTCAAGCGGCCTGAAGAATTCAATGATGTCAATGTTAACGGCACGCTTAATATCATTATTCAAGCACAAAAAGCCCAAGTTAAACGTCTGGTCTTTGCGTCCTCCAGTTCCGTATATGGCGATGTAAAAATACTGCCCCAGAAAGAATCTTTTATACCTGCTCCTATCTCGCCTTATGGTGCAACCAAACTTATCGGCGAAACTTATTGCCGCACCTTCTCGCGCATCACCGCCCGAACGACCGAAAGGTCGGGCAGGCCAGCCCGACAAACTCGATCTGGCGGGTATCCGCTGGAGATTATTGCCTTGAGATATTTCAATGTCTTCGGACCAAGACAGGACCCTGATTCGCCTTATGCCGGTGTTATCATTAAATTCATTAACGCAATGCTCAAAAACAAACAGCCAATTATCTTCGGTGACGGCAAACAATCACGTGATTTCACCTATATTGATAATGTAGTTGAAGGAACTATTGCCTGTTTAAAAACTTCTGTATCAATCAATGGTTTAGTTTTTAATATTGCTTCCAGTAATCCTATTACTGTTATAGAATTAGTCAAATCCCTTAACAAGCTACTCGGTAAAAACATCAAACCAATATTTACACCGATTAGAACAGGCGACATAAAACACTCTTATGCAGATATTACACTGGCATGCAAGTATCTCGGTTATAAAACCATAGTTCCATTCGTGCAAGGCTTAGCCAAAACAATAGAATATTTAAGGAAGCAAAGAGCATGGAACATTCCCGCCTGACCCCAGCCAGAAAGACTCGTTCTGGCGGAGGTACCAGTCGGGCAGGTCTACTCTATACTCTAAGCTCTACGCTAATAATTATGACCACAAAAGAAACGGGTCAAAAAGGTGAGATACTCGCTGAAACTTTCCTCAAGAAACAGGGCTACAGAATTGTTGAACGCAATTTCAAGTGTAAGTTCGGAGAGATTGACTTAATCGGATATAAAAAGAAAGTGCTGTCTTTTATTGAGGTCAAAACTCGTCTATCCTCAGATTTCGGTGAGCCATTTGACGCTATAAATAAAGTCAAGCAAAAGAAACTATCTCGTTTAGCAGATTACTACATCTATAAAAAGAAAATCCCATCATCTGTCCCCTGCCAATTCGATGTGGTGTCTATTCTAATGAATAACAAAGAATCGGATATTAAATTTATCCAAAACGCATTCACACCGATAAAATAATAAGACATCTGGATTTTGAGGAAACAAAGAACATCGAGCATTCTTACTCTATGCTCTAAGCCCAAAGTTTATCCCGCATTCAGCTGGGCTCTACAATAATATCTATGTCCACTATTTCTAAAATAAATTTTACAATAATTTCTATTATTTACTTGACAAAATTTAATTCATTTAGTAAGGTACTAATCTTAAACATTATAATTAATAACAAGAAATGGGTTCCTTTTTCTAACTTTGAAAAGGAATTCAAAAAGGAGGTAGGTATATGGTAAAGGGACTATGGATAAAAGTCATTGCGGTTGTATTATTTACCGCATATGTAACCACTTTTGGTGGATGTGGTGTCGCTGGTACCGAAGCCGGAAGCAGCGTCACGGTTGGTGGCAATGGCACAGCCAACGGCGTCATCAGGAGCGCTACAACCGGATTAGGTATGCCCAATGTCACGGTTACTTTCTCAACCAGCCCAGCCGATGTTCTGGTTACAACTTGCACAACAGATATTAATGGCGCTTATACCGCCACACTTACAGCCGGCACATACATTATGCGGGTTAACGCAACCGGCTATATTAATGACACTTCTTCAGGGATTACTGTCACGGCTAATGTAACTACCACTGTTGAACCGGTCCAGCAAGTCCTGACCTCTGTCGTCACCGGCACTGTAACGGGTATCATCACCAATGCTTTTACAGGACAAGGCTTAGTCGGTGCAACTCTTTCATTCAGATCAGGAATTAACGCAACTACCGGCACCGTGATTCTGACCACAACCACAATTACAGGCGGCGCATATACCGCGTTAGGCTTAGCCGCCGGTAACTACACCGTGCAAGTCGCGCTGACCAGTTATACCACCCTTTTCTTCACAGCCACCTGTATCGGCGGACAAACTAATGCTAACCAAAATTCCGCTGTTACACCGGTTCTGACGACAGGTGAAACACGGGTTGTTCTTACCTGGGGTGCAACCCCTTCTGACCTGGACAGCCATATGATATGACCTATTACCACATCCACGACTACTAAATTCCACGTTTATTATTCTTCCAGAGGAAGTTCAACTGCTGCCCCGTATACTGGATTAGATGTTGATGATACAAGCAGTTATGGACCTGAAACAATTACCATCGCTCAACAGTTTAACGGGACATACAAATATTTTGTCCATGATTACTCCAACGGGTCTTCAACCACAAGCAATGCAATGTCGGTCTCATCAGCTCAGGTGAAGGTTTATCGCGGCAGCGGCCTTGTTGCAACCTTCAATGTGCCGAATCAGGCTGGTACACTCTGGACAGTATTTACATTAAGCGGCAGCACTCTCACACCAATCAATACGATGTCCTTTGAGAGCGACCCATCCGCTATTGGTAGCACAAATCAATCAACTGCGGGTACCGCTAATGGCGTTATCAGAACTATCACCGGAACAGGTATGGCAGGGGCTACGGTTACTTTCTACAATCAAAGCAGTACCTTGGTTGGAACTTATACAACAGATGTGAATGGTGTTTATACCGCTACCCTGGCCGCCGGCGTGTATACCATAAATGTTTCCTTAAGCGGTTACATCACCAACACTGTCTCCAGTGTTACTATTACAGCCAATGTTGCAACCGTCGTTGAACCGATCCGCCAAGTCCCGATTACAACGACTACCGGAACGGTTAGCGGAATAATCAATGACGCCTTTAATGGATACGGCGTAGTTGGCGCACTGCTTTCATTCAGGTCAGGGATTAACATAAATACCGGCACTGTAGTTCTGACCGCAACTACCACTACAGGCGGCGCATATACCGCATCAGGTCTTGCCGCCGGTAATTACACCGTACAAGCCACACTGACTAATTATACTACCCTTTTCTTTACTGTAACCTGCGTCGGTGGACAGACCACTGCGAATCAAAATACAACAATTACCCCTGTCATACCAGTAGGCCAGACACGGGTTGTTCTCACTTGGGGTGCAACCCCTTCTGACCTGGACAGCCATATGACGGTACCAACACCAACTTATACGGCTGGTACAGATAGATTCCATGTATACTATGCTAACGGAGGATCCTCAACAAGTTCTCCATATGTTGACTTAGATGTTGACGATACAAGCAGTTACGGTCCTGAAACAATCACCATCTACCAGCAGTTCAGTGGCACATACAGATATTCTATCCATGACTATTCCAACGGCGGGTCAACCACAAGCAATGCAATGGCGGCCTCATCGGCTCAGGTAAAGGTTTATCGAGGCAGCAGCCTTATTGCAACCTACAATGTTCCAAATCAGGCCGGCACACTCTGGACGGTATTTGAGTTAAATAACAATACCATTACACCTATTAATACAATGACCTTTGAGAGTGATTCAAGTAATGTAAGAAGAGTGATTATACCAGTTTCTTACAACGATTCCCCATTGATGCGGAAGCTACCGCTCAAGAAATAAGCAAGTATGTTTCAAACCCCGCACCTATCCAAAGGATGGGTGCGGGGTATTTTTTTCATCTCTCATTATATAAAGTATTTGATGGTCAATACTCTGCACGATATTTTTATAAAATTTATTATATTCTCCTTGACAAATAAAATTATACTGCTATAATGATAATATCATTAATAACTTAAAATAGTTTCCCCTTCCCAACTTTGAAGAGGAGACAAAAAAGGAGGTAGCTATATGCCAAAAGGATTATGGATAAAGGTCATTGCGGCGGTATTATTTATCGTATACGTAACCGCATTTAACTATGGCGGTTGCATCACTGTTCCCGAAAACAATAATAATAACTCCGGAAGTAGTGGGAATAATAATAACAATAATAATAATTCCCAATCGCCATCTGCTCCTTCATCTCTTGTTGCTACCACAGTATCTGATTCTCAGGTAAACTTAACCTGGCAAAATACTTCTTATAATGCATCAATCATTAAGATCGAACGCTCATCAGGCACCGGATTTTTCCAAATTGCCACGGTTAACGGTAATACAACCTATTACACAGATACAGGGCTTAACACAAATACAACTTATTATTACAGAGTCAGGGCTTCTAATGGTTATGGTGAAAGTAATCCGAGTAATGAAGTATATGTAACAACACAAGCACCGGCAACTAATACGCCTAACCCACCCACAACTCTCTCGGCTATTGCAACATCTTCTTATCAGATAAATTTAACATGGACAGATTGTCCTAATGAATCCGGTTATAAAATAGAACGTTCAACAACTGCCGGCAGCGGTTTTAATCAAATTGCTACGGTTAATGCTAATGTGATTTCTTATTCTGATATAGGACTTATTGCTCTTACTACTTATTATTACAGGGTCAAGTCTTATAATAGTCAGGGTGATAGTAGTTATAGTACACAAGCATATGCGACAACCCAAACATCTACAGTTACTACTCCACCACCCGCACCTACGTCACTGAATGCTACTGCTGTATCACCATACCAGATAAACCTATCATGGACAACTCCTCCTGGTGCACAATCTATTAAAATAGAACGTTCATTGACTTCTAACAGTGGATTTAATCAGATTAATACTGTCCCTGGTAACACAACAAGTACTTATTCAGATAATAATCTTTCTCCTTCAACGCTTTACTATTACAGAATCAAGGCTTCTAATAGTGCGGGTGACAGTGGTTATAGTCCGCAAGCATCTGCGGCAACACAGAATCCGCCGTCGTATAGTATCACTGGCAGCGTAACCGGTGGCACGACAGGACGGACTTATATTGAGGTACAATGGCTTGACGGCGGACAAACTCCTTACGGGACAAGCATCGCCGGGACAGGTAACTTTACTATCCGTGGCATTCAGCCAGGAACCTATAAGCTTTATGCCTGGAGAGACCATATAGGCAATGGGCAAAAAAATGCCTCTAATCCAACCGGCACAGTCGTCGACGATCAGGCGAACCCGAAGCCGATAAATGTTCAAGGTGCTGTTACAGGCGCTAACGTCACCCTTTATACCCCACCTACTTATCCGACACCGGTTGCTCCGACAAATCTTCGTGTTTATCCAGGAGCTCAATCAGCGCTTGTTTTCTTTGATACATCTCGAGATACTCAGAGCAGGGAAATAGCCGAATCTTATAAACTATACTATGCCACAGACCCTGGTTTTACTACTGCTAATTTTAAAACAATCCCGGCGAACGGTGACAATAATCCGCCTTTCATTACAGGACTAACAGATGGTACTTCTTATTACTTTAAAATAAGCGCAGTAGTAGGAATTACTGAAAGTGGTTTTTCAACCACAGTTGGACCGTTAATCATCGGCGCACCTAACGGTAACTACAGTGTTTCAGGAACAGTCTCATTCAGTGGTGTAACACCAACAGGACCACTATATGTTGGAGTCTATATTGATACTCCGACCGGTCCGGTTATCACTTATACCAGAATCGCGTCACCAACAAGTCCACAGATATATACTATTACAGCTGTTGCAAACGGGACTTACCAGCTATTTGCGGTTCTTGATATGAATAATAACGGGGTAGCTGATAGCGGTGACCTTCAAAATACCCAAGGAGGTCCAGGAGGCGGTTTAATTATAGTAAACAACTCCAGTCTCACGAACCAGGATCAGACCCTGTCAACAGCAAATGGTATTGCCAGAGTAAATACTGACCATTGGAGGCAAGGCACAAACGAAAGTTATAATGTTAGCCTTCGTGTCAATGACGGCAGAAAATTAGTTGTTGCAGTCGCCATGGCTTCAGGTCCCGGTATTACCGGAGTAACTGATATTTGCAAGCGTTGGGAATTTGAATATTGGCTGAATCGCTCAACCAGACCGACTACAGCAGATAGTTATACATTTAATGTTACCTACGCAGACGGCACTACGGAAAATTTAACCTCTTCAGTTACTGCTGTGCTTGATACTTTTGCCCAGAATCTAACAACTACCGGCACAAGCACCACACCGACATTTACCTGGCAGGCACCGGCTTCACCGCCAGCATTATACAGCTATCGCTTTGACATTAACCAAACCGGCACCGTATGGTCACAGATATGGGATTATCCGAAAGATACCGATATGCCAAGTTCACAGACATCTCTTGTATATAATGTTGATGGAAGGGCTTATCAATCTACCTTAACTACCGGCACGACTTATAACTGGTCTATTAGGGTTCAGGATGGTCAGGGCAACAGTGCATCACAACAGGTAAGCTATACACCATAACTCTAAGCTATTTGCAAGGACAAAAAGGGGACCTTCGGGTCCCCTTTTTTATTTCTCTCTCTATCCTTTAGGACATCTTGTAGGCTAAATTATTTATCCCGTAAAAACTGTATTACAAAGATATGCAAATGAAACTCTTCACCTTTGTGACGGAGTAAAGAAGCATCATTGTCTTACTACTGCCGAAGCCATCTACAATACCTACGGTTTTAATATCTCGATATATGCTTCAGGTCTTCGGTCGCGGTAGAATTGCCAGTTGTCCCTTACCTCTCTGATAAAATCCAGGTCAAAATCTGAAATCAGTACTTCATCCTTGTGCTGACTTGCCTCAGCAATAATCTTGCCTTTAGGATTGGCAAAGTAACTGGTGCCGTAGAAATCACCGGTATTCCAGTATTCCTTACCCACCCGGTTAATTACTCCGACAAAGTATTGGTTAAATGCCGCGTGAGCGGGCATCTCTAATTTCCAGATATGCGCCGAGAGTCCGGTAACCGTGGCATTCGGATTAAAGACAATCTGGGCTCCGTTTATACCGAGTATCCTTGGTCCTTCAGGGAAATGACGGTCATAGCACAGGACCACCCCGATTTTAGCATACTTGGTCTGGAATACCGGATAGCCCAGATTACCCGGCCGGAAATAAAACTTTTCCCAGAAGCCGGGAAAACAATGAGGCAAATGATTCTTGCGGTATTTGCCCAGATATCTGCCATCGGCATCTATAATCACCGCGGTATTATAATATTCGCCGGTTTGTTCTTCTTCGTATATCGGAACGACCATTGCCATATTATATTTTTTGGCTAATTTACGCATCAACGTAATAGTCGGACCTTGAGGCACTTTTTCAGCTAATTGATACCAACGCGGGTTTTGTTCTGCGGCAAAATACGGACCGTAGAATATCTCCTGCAAACAGAGGACATTGACTTTTTTATCAGCGGCTTGCTTGATGAGTTTAAGATGCTTGTCTATCATTGCCTTTTTAATAACCTGATTGGATGATTCGGGTCCTTTAACGTTAGATGCCTGAATCAATCCGACGCGAACTTTCTGACTCATTCTTAACTCCTTTTATAAATAATAATACGATTAACCGCAAAGGGGGAAATTAATTCTTTGTGTTTTTGTGAGATAAATTAAATGCCTTTGGTAACAATACTTTAAGTTTTATAATAATCGGTTTAGTTTTGGTATCCGATATAATCAGGGTCAAATCCGGAGCGAATTCAGCCATTACCTGCAAACAAGCTCCGCAGGGATATGGGGCTGAACCATTAGCGACTATTGCAAGTGCCTTGAATTTCCTGTATCCCTGTGAGATAGCGTTAAATAGTGCAACCCGCTCAGCGCAGATTGTTAATCCGTACGAAGCATTTTCAATATTACAACCACAGAATATTTTTCCGGAGGTTGTCAGAACAGCAACGCCGACCTGATAATCGGAATATGGCGCATAGGCATTCTTTAACGCTCCTCTTGCCTTTAATAAAAGTGATTTCATTTCTTTCATAAATGGAACAATAATTATATAGATGATTATTGATGTTTTCAAATAAAAAGCTATAGATTTCACAGATTAAAATCTATTTAATTTATATCTGGTCCACTTACACCGATTAAATTCAATCTGCGTAATCTGAGGCTGATTACTATAAAATATTAATTAAATGACAAATGCACCGATTGCCAGCACTGTTATCGCTATCGGATTAATTCCGGTAGCATTCCTATTCACCCATGCATTCCTAAGCGGCAGAAATAAGTGGAGATATCATAAGTTCACAGGCATCCTGGCTATCTGCTGGGATTTAAGTATGTCCATTGGGTATATGTTATATCGGACACTGGGCGGAACGATGGGAGGTCATACTCTTGATATCAGCGGACCGCTTCGGACATATTTCATTATCCACGGTATAGTCGCATCACTCGTAATATTACTGGAAATCAGCGTGCTTACAACAGGCATAATAAACTGGAAAAATAACAGAACTAACGGACTGCATAGCAAACTCGCCAGAGTTCTATTCTTCTTATGGTGGTTTGCCTTTCTGAGCGGTGAATTATTTTATCTTATTGCCTACGTAATATAAACCGTGTTAAAAAAGTTATCGGTATCAGGTTTGATATGATTAATCCCTATTTAAAAGTCAATTCCTCTAACAGATTTTAGACCCTTCTGAAATGGGTGTTTGATTTCCAATATTTCGCTGACTAAATCTGCTTCGCGGACTAATTGCGGCGGTGCATTACGACCGGTTAAAATGAGATGTAAATCTTGTGGTTTATCCTTAATCAATTCCAGAACACTATCTACCTTGATAAGCCCATAATCGATAGCATAATTTATTTCATCCAGAATAATCAGATTGTATTTACCCGACTTGATTTTCTCCTGTGCCAGAGCAAATGCCTTTTGTGCCGCTTCTTTATCCTCCTTAGACGGATTTTTGGGATTTACATGGCATTCGAAATTACAATCCGTGCATTTGTAAATATTTTTAGCGCGGGTGCATGGTTTACCTGCCTGGATAATCTCAAAATCAGGGAATATTTTTTTTGCAGTCTTAATCTCGCCGTAGATGGCGGAACTCTTGAGGAATTGAATCATCAGAACTTTCAAGCCCTGCCCTACTGCCCTAAGTGCCTGGCCCAAGGCAGAGGTGGTTTTGCCTTTGCCGTTGCCTGTAATAATAATAACTAAACCTTTAGCCATAAATTCAATATTAACACGAATAAGACGAATAGTACGAATGGCACTAATATTCGTACGATTTGCCCTACCTGCCTGACGGCAGGCAGATTCGTGTAATTCGTGTCAAATTTGCCGGAAGAGGGAGTTGAACCCTCACCCTCCGAAGAGGACTAGATTTTGAGTCTAGCGCGTCTGCCATTCCGCCACTCCGGCTCAAGAAAACTTCGTAACCACAAGATTTTGCCACAGAGGCACAGAGAACACCGAGACGAAATTTATTTATAGGAAACCAAGAAAACAGGAATTATTTGTCCTGATATCCTTGCTTCCTTAAGAAGAATTTCTCTGTGCACTCTGTGTCTCTGTGGCTAATTTTATACTTTCCTAATAAATTAAATTATCTATTCAATCCGCTTAATCTGTCTACTCTATTTCTCCACGCGACCGGATATCTAATTAAATCCGATACAATTATTGCTCTCTGGATTTCTGTTAATCCTTTTTCAGTTAAACATTCGGTGAAATCATCCCAATTCGCCGAATCTTTTATGGATTCTTCGCCATCGTTTTCTTCAGAAGCGGTTTGCTCGGTAACAACAATAGGAATCGGCGCTTTTTTAACAGTTGCTTCTTGGCGTTCGAGCGGAACTTCTATTTCTTCGTTATCATTTTGTTGAGGTTTCGCCTGCGGTATATTAAACATTTTCTGCAGGACGTCTTCTAAACGGATAGGAATCTCACCTACTTCTTCTTTATTAGCAGGCATCTCTTTTTCTAAAACCATATTCCTTACCGGAATCGACTGCGGCTGGTCTTCAGAATATTCGTCCAATCTTAGTGTATTTACTTTATTTTTATCAAGTTCCTTACGCTGCTTTTGGGCTTCTATTATTTTCTTTATAACTGAAGCGCCGCCGATAATAAGTATCACTAAAACATAAGCCCCTAATTGAACTAGGTCATCCATAAATTCCCCCTCTTTTTAATATCGTCTCTAATTTTTTATAAGATATAATAATCATTGTCAATATTAAAACCGAGAAATCCTTTACAATTAGACATATTTTATTTATTATTTTTGATGCGACAATGCAACATAAACCTTGAAGCAATCAATAATATAGAAAGGATGTTGAATTATGATGAACAGACCAGCAAATCTGCCTTTTATAAAAGTACTACCGCCGGGACCTGAAGCGAAAAAAGTATTAGCAAAAGATAAACGTTATATCTCGCCTTCTTATACACGCGGATACCCATTCGTCGCAGAAAAGGGTTATGGGATAATGATTGAAGACCCTGACGGTAACCGCTATATGGATTTAAATGCCGGTGTCGCGGTCTGTGCCACAGGTCATTGTCATCCGGAAATTGTCCGTGCCATACAGAAACAATCCGAAAGACTCATTCATATGATAGGCACAGATTTTTATTATCGTTGGCAGTCTGATGTGGCAGAGGAATTGACCAAGATTACTCCTGGTAAATTCGCCAAGAAAGCATTTTTAGCCAATACCGGCGCAGAGGCTGTAGAAGCAGCCATAAAATTAGCCCGCTATATCACACGTCGCCCGAGAATGATAGCGTTTATCGGCGCTTTCCACGGCAGAACAATGGGAGCTTTGTCATTGACTGCCAGCAAAGCCACTCAACGCAGGCATTTTTCTCCACTGCTTTCAGAAGTAACTCATATACCCTACCCGTATTGTTACCGTTGTCTTTTCAACCTGACTTATCCAAAATGTAATTTTGCCTGCCTTTCATATCTTGAAGATGTTATTTTTGCCAAGGTTAGCCCGCCCGAAGATGTAGCGGCTATTATTATTGAACCTATCCAGGGCGAAGGCGGTTATGTGGTCCCGCCCGAAGGATATCTCCAAAAACTGAAAAAACTGGCTGATAAGTATGGAATCATTTTAGTCTGCGATGAAATCCAGACAGGTATGGGCCGCACCGGTAAGATGTTTGCCGTTGAACATTGGAAACTTGAACCTGATATTATTTGTATTGCCAAGGGAATTGCATCAGGCATGCCTTTAAGCGCCATAGTAGCCAAATCCAGTATTATGACCTGGCCAGCCGGCACGCACGCCAATACGTTCGGCGGTAACCCGGTCTGCTGTGCCGCAGCCCTAAAAACCATTGAATTACTCAAACATTCTCTGGTAGAAAATGCCAAACTCAGCGGTGATTATCTTATTAAACGCCTTAAATCTCTCCAGAACAAATATGATTTTATCGGTGATGTCAGAGGAAAAGGATTGATGGTCGGTATAGAAATAGTAAAAGACAGAAAGACCAAAGCCAAAGACCCGGAACGAAGAAATAATATTGTTTATAACTGCTTCAGAAAAGGAATACTTCTTGTGGGTTGCGGCGAGAACAATATTCGTTTCTCACCGCCATTGATTATCACCAAGAACGATATTGACATCGCTATGGAAATATTTGAGAAGGTTCTAAAAGGTAAATAATAGAACACGAATAAGACGAATACGACGAATAAGACGCCCGTACGGGCGTGGGATTCGTGTTAAAGATTTCCGGGATACAAGATGAAGGAATTGTCGGTAGTTATTAAAGATAATCTTTGTAAGGGTTGCGCTATCTGTGCGGAAATATGCCCTAAAAAAAGATTAGCCATATCTGAAGAGCCTACCGCAAACGGATATCTATGTGCCTATGTAATTGACGCTAAATATAGGATACCTCCCTGTAACAATGCCTGTCCGACCGGAGAAAAGATTCAGGGATATATTGACCTGATAAATCAGTCTTCAAATCTGGGTAACATTCGCAAAGCATGGGAATTATTAACGGCGGATAATCCTTTCCCGGCTGTTTGCGGCAGGGTTTGTTTTCATCCGTGTGAAGAATCCTGCAACCGCGGTGATTATGACGATACTATCGGCATTCATCATATAGAGCGGTTTATCGGTGATGCTGGATTAAATAACTCTTTCAAGTGGAATCTTCCCAAGATAAACAAATCATATAAGATTGCGATTATCGGCGGCGGTCCGGCCGGATTAGCCTGCGCCTATCATTTACGACGTCTCGGCTACCAATCTACCATATTTGAAGCTGATGATAAATTGGGCGGTTTATTAACCCAGGGTATTCCCGGTTATCGTCTGCCTCAAAATATTGTGCATGCTGAAATAAACCGCATTATCAAATCGGGTGTTAAGGTTCGTTTGAATACCCGTATTGGCAAAGATTATGATTTTGAGAAATTAATTTCTGAGTATAATGCAGTCTTTATTGCTATCGGCGCACATCAAGAACGGAAACTCAATATTGCCGGCGAAGATAATCCGTCGGTAATTCCTGCTCTTAAATTACTGTACAACCTTTCCCGCAGTAGTCAAACACTGATGCATCTTCACCCCGTTAGAAGTGAAGACGAAGAGGAAAATGAACTAAGACACAGGTCTGTATCTGCCACTCTGGACACTTCTAACGGGGCTCGTAAGAGAAGAATTAATATCGGCCAGAGGGTCGGCATCATAGGCGGCGGTAATGCGGCAATGGATGCTGCCCGCAGTATTTTACGGGCTGGTAAGAAACCCATAATAATATATCGCCGGACGGAAAATGAGATGCCTGCCATACCTGATGAAATCAATGAGGCAAAAGAAGAAGGCATGGAATTCGTTTTTCTTGCTGCGCCGGAACGCATCATAATCAGGAACAATAAGATTGTTGCATTAGAATGTATCCGGATGAAATTGGGACCAGTTGATAAGAGCGGCCGTCGCAAACCAATACCGATTAGGAACTCCAATTTCCATGTTAAACTGGATACGGTTATTCCTGCTATAGGTGAAGAAGTTTATACTAATGATATGCCGGATTCAATTAATGATAATAATAGAATAAAAGTATTGAATGACGGCATCAGTACAAGCATCGAAGGCGTGTTTGCCGGAGGCGATGCGGTCACTGGTCCAAAAACTATTGTGGAGGCACTTAGTGCTGGTAAAAAAGCCGCAACATTGATTCATTATTATCTTAAGAAAGAAACATTTACGCCATTACCTTCCCAGAAATCAATTGCTTTTGAGGATTTAAATATTGATTATCTTGAACATAAGGTAATGACCCAACCGATCAAATTACCGTTAACATTAAGACTAAATAGTTTTACAGAGGTTTATAAAGGTTATAATATAAAACAAGTTTTAGAAGAATCTGCCCGTTGTTTTAACTGCGGTGGTTGCAGAACTTGCCTGGAATGCGAATTGCATTGCCCGGACATGGCGTTAGAAGTAAAAGTGGAAAAGTAGAAAGTAAAAAGTAGGGAAGAAGGAAGATAGAAATAATGTCAAAAGAGATTAGCGAAAGATTATATCAGTTTGCTTTAAGAATAATTCAGTTGGTAAGAATGCTTCCTTCAGAATTGGCAGCCAGAGAAATAGGTAAACAACTAATACGCTCTGGTTCATCTGTGGCGGCTAATTATGAAGAAGCAACCGTTGCCTTCAGCAAAAACGACTTCACATATAAATTATCTACCAGTTTTAAAGAGGCGAAAGAAACATGGTTCTGGCTGAGACTTTTACAGGACTCTGAAATAGTTAAAGGCGAGATTATTCAACCGCTCATTCAGGAATCACACGAAATAGCGAATATCCTTGGTAAAAGTGTAAAAACTGCCAAAGGGAGAAAATAGTTTATTCTGACTTTTTACTTTTAACCTTTTACTTTTTAGTTGTATGACTAAATACTTCTTGCAGGGAAATGAAGCGTGCGCCCTGGGCGCAATCAAAGCCGGTTGCCGTTTTTATGCCGGCTACCCTATTACGCCATCAAGCGAGATAATGGAAAAGATGGCATATGAATTACCTAAGGCGGGCGGGGTCTTTATACAGATGGAAGACGAAATCGGTTCTATCGGCGCGGTAATCGGAGCATCCTGGGCCGGCGCCAAAGCAATGACCGCTACTTCAGGTCCGGGCTTGACTTTGATGCTGGAAAATATAGGTTATGCGATAATGACCGAAACCCCCTGCGTTATTGTGGATGTCCAGCGTGCCGGACCTTCTACAGGCCAGGCAACTAAACCAGCCTCAGGCGATGTTATGCAGGTTCGCTGGGGTGCATCTGGCGATTACGAAATCATTGCCCTATCACCATGGTCAGTCTCAGAAATGTATGAAATGATTATCCAGGCATTCAATTTTGCCGAGACTTACCGTGTACCGGTATTCCTATTGGCTGATGAAGCTGTGGCACACTTGAAAGAATCGGCTGTATTAAAATCAGATATACCTATTGTCCAGCGGGCAAATAAAACAAAATTACCGCCTTTTGGAGACTCAAAAACCAATGCTATAACTCCTATGCCGGCATTCGGGCAGGGAAGAAAATTATCAGTAACCGGCTCAACTCATGATGAGTGGGGATATCGCAAGACCCAATCACCTGAAATACAGGCGAAATCTGTAAATAGGTTCTGTGATAAAATCCGCAAAAATGCAGATAAAATATCATCATTTGAGAAATATTTTATTACTAAAAACACTGAGACTTTAATAATCACCTACGGATTTACGGCCCGCAGTGCATTTAGAGCCGCTCAGATAGCCCACGAGAAGGGATATAAAATCGGATTAGTTAGACTTAAGACGCTTTGGCCATTTCCCGAGAAGTTATTACAAGATATTCCTAAAACTGTCTCTAAAATTATCGTCCCGGAAATGAATCAGGGACAAATCATCAGAGAAATCCAGAGATTTACTGATTGCCAAGTTATCCCGTATAATAAAACTAATGGAACGGTTATTACCGCAAGGGAAATATATGAGGAAGTTAAAAGTAAGAAGTAAAAGGTAAAAAGTGAAGAAGATATTCCAATCTTCCTACTTTTAACTTTTCACTTTTAACTTTTTAGTTATGCTATTTGCTAAATATATTCGTTCTGAGGTATTCCCGACACCTTTTTGCCAAGGGTGCGGACACGGAATTCTGATGCAGGCTATTTTGAGAGCAATCGATGAATTGTCACTGGATACAAACAAAATGGTCTTTGTTTCCGGTATCGGATGTGCCGCATGGATTCCCAGCCCCCATTTCGCCGCTGATACTTTACATACTACACATGGTCGTGCCATAGCATTTGCAACAGGTGTAAAACTATTTAATCCTGCCCTCAAGGTAATCGTGGTAAGCGGAGATGGCGACCTTTCTGCCATAGGTGGTAATCACCTTATCCATGCGGCAAGACGCAATGTGGAACTAACCGTTATTTGCGCAAATAACTCTATTTATGGAATGACCGGTGGACAGGTTGCGCCGACCACACCATGCGGTGCAAAAACAGTAACCACCCCTACCGGCTCATCAGAACCGCCATTTGACCTATGTAAACTTGTCAGAGGTGCCGGAGCAACATACATCGCGCGTTCAACAGTCTATCATATGAGAGAACTGATAAAATATATTAAAAAAGCACTCACTCATAAGGGATTTTCTTTCATAGACACAATTTCGCCTTGTTATACCCAGTTTGGCCGCCGTAACCAAAAAACCTGCGGCTCTTCGCCAGCAGAAATGCTCTTGAATCTCAAAAAGATATGTATCCGCGCCAAAACTGCGGATGAATTATTTACCTTTCCGCCAAAGGCGGATCTGCCTCTGGCACAGGGTAGCAATAAAAAGACTGCATCCGACAATGACAAAGATAAAATACTCATAGGGGAATTTTCTTGATACTGTTAGAAATGTTTAATATGATTTCAACAATAATCCCGCTGGGACGGGCTTGCCCGCCATAGATTCAGCGAAGGCGGGATATGACGAATTGCGAATAAGTAAGGAGAAACATTATGGCACTGATAAAATGTCCAGAATGTAAGGGAAAAATAAGCGATACTACCGATAGTTGCCCGAAATGCGGATACAAAATTACACCAGAGGAAGTGGCCGAATTAAAAGAGAAGAAGAATATGATTAATATGAACGAACTAAAAAAAAGTATTGCTATATTGCTTATTATGTGTGCTGTTGCTGTAATCTTTTTTTATCCTTATGTGGTCAAGAAAAAAGAAATTAAACTTCTTGGGGAAACATATAGCGAATTTGTTATAAAAGTCTCTGGCGATTCTAGATTTATTGGCAGTTACATGACCGTTACAGAGGATGGTAATTCTACATCAAGAAGCGTTGATGGGACTGCGCCTGCCGAGTTTAACGTAAAAGGGTATCTTGTTTCCTGTTGTTTCCAAAAACAGGAAGAATATGGCAGTTTAGAGGTAAAAATTATCAAAGATGACAAAGTGCTATCTCAGGGAAAAACTTCAGCATCCTATGGAGTTGTCTCAGTAGGAACGACAGGACGATGAAAATTCAGAAGGGTGCGGTTTAATTAAGGAGAGATATATGTGGAAGGGACACTCCCCGTTCCTAACGAAAGGTTTCGCTCTCGGCTGAAAGTGGCTATTTTGGAAACGGAACAATATCAATAATCACTAAGTAATTTTAATAAGGAGAATTTATTATGACAACCAATTATACAAGATGTCCTCAGTGTGGTCATCAGCTTAAGGCTCATCAAGGACATCAAAAAACATTTAATGAACTAAGTCCTGTGGAACAACAACGGTCAATACAGGCAATGACAATAAACCTAAAAAGAGCCATTTATCGTTACCACAGGAACACGCGAACTTCTTTAGAGAGTGTCTTATTAAAAACGATAAGAATTCTTGCGAAAGAGGATAAGTAAAATGAAAAAATGTCCTTATTGTGCTGAGGAAATTCAAGAGGAAGCGGTAAAATGTAAACATTGCGGTGAGTTCTTGAGTAAATCTAATCTTGAAAATATCCCGTGTTTTATTAAGTATTCCGTTTATAAAACAAGTAAAGATTATCCAGATGATTATCTCGGTTACGTACGTGCTAAAAATAGAGAAGATGCGTTAGAGAGATCTTTAGAAGTGTTTAAGAGTGAAAATATTAATAGAGACAATTTAAAGATTACAGAAAGTCCTAACATTCCAACGGCAACCCTGATAACAGATGAACCAGAACAGGGAAGCTTAACCTTGAAAATATTGGGAGGATTGCTTTTAGTTGCTGGGGCAATTGTTGCCACATATTATTTTTACCATTTTGATACTACTGTAACAGTAGAACCGGTAGAAATTATGGGTAAATTTTATGGTGGTGGTGGAAAAGTTAATAATATAGGTTTATTACAGGACAGACAAAACGGAATTATTATAGGTGTTGCCTTAGCAGTAATGGGATTAATTTGTATGGCAATAGGTAGTTTTATCAAAAGGAGATAACTTATGAATTCGGGGGACACCATACCGAATTATTGAGTTGAGTATTGTGTCCCCGGAACCAGATAGCGTGTAGTTAGAAGCCCACAGTAAAAAGGGCGATGTGTTCAGGAAATATTAGAGATAGTTAAATTGGAGATAATTATGAGAATATGTCCAAAGTGTGGTGCTGTTTCAAACGATGAAGAAAGAAAGTGTGAATGTGGTTATGTCTTTGACAGTAAAGGTAGTTTGCTATCAACAGAGGAAAAACAGCGTATCTACGAGGAAGAAAAAACTCGAATGGATGCTCAAGAAAAAATAAAACAAGAGAAAACAACTAAGGGAATTCAATCAGGCTGTTTAATTGCTATTGTTTGTGTAGTGCTCCTTTTTTTACTCTGTAACATACTTCCAAAAAATGAAGTAGGTAGGTCAACCGACACTTCCTCAAGCGAAGCAGGGGATAATCTTTCAAGTATTATCGCAAAATATGGTTCTCCTGACGAAGTCGATAGTACCGAAAACGACATACCTCGCCCACCCATTGTTACCAAATGGATAATTTATAAGAAACAGAGGGTTAGATTTTCTTTTGTTCCAGACGGAAAAATAACTGATCCACCGCCATATACGAGATGGAAAATATTTGGTATACAAGATTCTATTACGAATGAAGTCTTAAAGGTAGAAGAAGTAAATAGGCGGTTCGGTTATTAATTCTCGGGGAATTCGGGAAGACTGAGGGCAATGAACGGTTCAGGCCTGCCTGCCGTCAGGCAGGGATGTCCCGGAAAGTTATAGGGACTTCCCTACGAGTTGTAGCGACTTCGCTACGAGTTGTAGCGACATTGCTACGAGTTGTAAGGACATCCTTATAAGTTAAAAGGACATCCTTTCGGGTTAAAAGGACATCCTTTCGAGTTAAAAGGACATCCCTACGAGTTGTAGGGAGTTCCCTCTGAGTTATAGGGAGTTCCCTCTGAGTTAGAGGGAGTTCCCTCTGAGTTAGAGGGAGTTCCCCCTGAGTTAGAGGGAGTTCCCCCTGAGTTAAAGGGAGTTCCCTCTGAGTTGTAGGGACTTCCCTATGAGTTGTAGGGACTTCCCTATGAGTTATAAGGACATCCTTCTGGGTTAGAAGGACATCCTTACGGGTTAAAAGGACATCCCTTCGAGTTGTAGGGACATCGCTAAGGAGTTGTAGCGATAACGCTAAGATAGGTATCCGAACGGTTCGTAGAAGGCAACGAACGGCTTGTTCCCAAGAACGAACGGCTTGTTGCTAACAACGAGTGGCCCGTTGCTAACAACGAGTGGCCCGTTGCTAACAACGAGTGGCTCGTTCCCAAGAACGAAGGGCTTGTTCTGAAGAACGAATGGTTAGTAGTAAGAGATGAATTATTCGCATAACTGCTTAATTTTAATAACTTATGGGAAGATGAGCCACAGATTACACAGATTAAGGACTTTGTACCCTTTGTGCCTTTGTAGTGAAAGGAATTTGAATTATGACACTAAAACCCTTAATTATCTTAATAATAATTACTTTACTTTTAGGTTGTAGCCATATCCCATTAAAAACAGATACTATTAGTACTGATACTAAAACAATCAATAAATCCCCACACCAATACATTGGTGTGAGGGATAAAGACACCGACATAGTTGAATGGCTGTTAAAAACGCAGGGCTTAACAAGGGAAACAGCCCGGCTTGACCCGCAGACACTTGACACCATTGCCTCTCAGCAAGTTATGATTCAACCAAACTTCTTGCGCTTATGGAAAAATCCCTGGGAATTTCCTAAATTCGTTTATGGCGTCGTAGATGGATTTGCAGACGCTGTTGCCGACAAGGAAGGAAACGGGATATTCGATGTATTCGGTTTATCTGCATACCGCACCGGTCATAGAGCCGCCGGATGGCTCCAATTCATACCTTCTCTTGTGCCGGATAAGGATAAACCAATTCAAAAGGCCTTAGAGGAACTTGCCAAGGAATGTAAAACGACACTCCCGCCAGAGGCGGGTCTGCCTCTGGCACAGGGTAACAATAAAAAGACTGCATCCGATACAGATACAGAGAAAACCGATGTAGATTCAAATATTACAATAAATAATATTCCGTATGAACTCCAGATTCAGATTGCCAAGATAATCCTGGGAGCGAAGAAAGCCAAATATTTTCGCGACCGCGCATTTCGCAAATACCCAAAGGAAAAATGGCAGGATGCCTTTGATTTCGCCACTAAGAATTCCTCATTAGATGAGTCATCCGATGAATCTCAGGAGGGAACTATCATTAACTGGGATTTTGGACAGGCAATTGATTACGACGACCTTCTCATTGGTGCCAGTCTGAACCTCAAGGTTATTTGTGAGTTGGAGAAATTTCTGAAAGACCCAAAAGTAGAAAAGAAAACAGATACACCCGGGGAAAAACCCATAACGCCAACATATGTCGCGGTTAATATTTCTGGAATTGCATTTGAAATCAATACACCGCTCGGCAAAATCGCCTTTAATAGCAAGAATGAAAACAATACTTATCAAGGTGAGGATTACTTAGCCATTATTGATATGGCTGGAAACGATACCTATACGGGCGCAGCCGCGGCTTCCTATAAATTGGACCATCCTATTTCAACCATCATAGATTGCTCGGGTGATGATACTTATGAATCGGATAAAAATACACCCTGCTCTCAAGGCGCCGGAATAATGGGCTATGGTTTCCTGATTGACGACAACGGTAACGATATCTTTACGGCTGTGAATAATGCTCAGGGAATGTGCTGTTTTGGCGTGGGTATTCTTTGGGCGCGAGGCGGAGATGATAAGTTTAAGGGACATACTTCAGTTCAGGGTTCTGCGGCTTTCGGTCTGGCTAATCTCGTTAAAATCGGCGGTAATGATTCTTATTATGCCTATTACACCAGCCAAGGATTTGGATTTGTCGGCGGTTATGGGGCATTGATAGACACTGGCGGTAACGATAAATATGTCGCAGAACCATACATACTTATCCATCCGGGAGTAATGGGCCATGATAATCTGCGTAACTACAATTTCTGTCAGGGTGCCGGCTGGGGACAGCGCGGGGATATGTTCCCGGGCCACTCTATGGCTGGTGGAACAGGCATTCTGCAAGACCTCAGCGGTGATGACTGGTATGAATGCGGTGTTTACGGTCAGGCGACCGCTTACTGGTATGGAACGGGTATTCTGCACGATAAGTCCGGCAATGACCATTATGAAGGTTCATTCTGGACGCAATCAGGCACTCCGCATATGGGAATGACAATGTTTATTGACGAAGCAGGTAATGACACTTATCACGTCTGGCATGCAATTTCGCAGGGTGGCGCTCATGACTTCTCCGTGGCATTCTTCCTGGATAAAGGCGGCGATAACCATTTCTCAGCTTGGGAATGGAAAGATGCCGAAGGCAAACAAACTCTTAAAAACACCGGTACCAAGGGCGCGGGAGGCGGAATTTTGCTCGGCTCAGCTATTAATAACTCTATCGCTGTATTTATGAGTATCGGCGGCAATGATACTTATGAATATTACACTAACAGCACCTTCGGATTTTCAAATCAGGGCGGAACGCCTAACTCCTGGCGCTATAATAACAGCAATATTGGCATATTTATTGATGTCGGCGGCAATGATACCTTCAACACTACCGTAGAAAAGGACACGCCGGCCAGCTATGGCACAGCCAAACTCAATGCGACTTGGAGCCGAATGCCGGAAAAGCCGGGCAATAAGTATAAGAATTTCAGCATGGGCATAAGCACACCCGTGGGTAAAGTGCCCGAAGCGGAGCGTTAACCAAAAAAGTAAACTGATTTAGCGGATTAAACTGATAATTAAATCGGCTAAATCAGTAAAATCCGTTTAATCAGCTTACTAATTTTTTGTATTATATGAAAAGTGACAGGATTGAAATAATTATCAGCGGGATTGGCGGTCAGGGTGTGGTTTATTCTGCTAATCTCCTCAGTCGTGCTGCCTTATACCAGCATACATTTTCATCAAACATAGCTCATTACGGGCCTGAAAGCCGTGGCAGCGTTACTACCTCTGAAGTTGTTATCTCTAACCCGCCTGACCGGATGACCAGTCGGGCAGGTCTGAAATCTTCTACGTCTAAAATAGATTATCCGTGCGTAGAATCACCTGATATATTTATAGCAATGCATCAAAAAGGATTTGACCATCATATTACAAGCCACAGATTACACAGATTAAATCTTAAATATTTAATCTATGACAGCACACTTGTGAATATTTCCAAAACAATAGCTCCCGATATAAAAAAAGTTAATCTAATAGCAATCCCAGCTTCTCAATTAGCCAAAGAAAAATTAAAGAATATAATGATGGCAAATATTATCTTAACCGCTTCTGTAGTTAAAGCAACAAAGATTGTCACAAGAGAAAATTTAGAAAGCGCCTTAAAACAAATGGCTCCTCCAAAAGATTACCAACTTAATCTCCAGGCAATAGAATTAGGTTATCTTGAGATATAGAAAAGTATAAAATTAGCCACCAAGACACTAAGGCACGAAGAAAACAACCCGTTAATTTCTTCTTGGTGTCTTTGTGCCTTCGTGGCAGAAGTTATCCCGCTTTAGCTGGATTTTCTTGACCCATTTAGAGATTTGTTGTATATATTATAATCAGGATTTAATAGCAATGAGAAGATGAAGGAGAACTATTATGCCAAAAAGTAAACTTCAAATGAGATTGGAATCGCTACGCACATCACTCAAGGATTTAGGAGACTCGCTTTGACCTAACTACCAAAACAAAAGAAATAAAAAAATTAGAGGAAGAATCTTCTCAATCATCTTTTTGGAATGAGTCGGGTATTGCTCAAGAAAAGATTTCACGCTTACAAACACTCAAAAAACATTCTATTCCTTTTATAGAATTAGATGAGGATATAGAAGAAGTTCTGGAATTATTAAAGCTGGCAGAAAAAGATGCTGATGCCGCCACATTAAAGGAAATAGAAGATGAAATTATTGAGGTAGAGCAAAAATTTGCATCGCTGAGCTATCTTACTTTATTTCGCGGGAATAATGATTCAAGAAATGCCTTCTTGAGCGTGCATGCAGGCGCCGGAGGAACTGATGCCTGTGATTGGGCTGAGATATTAGTGCGGATGTATTGCCGCTGGCTGGACCAAAAGAACTTCAGGTATCAATTAGTGGATTCATTAAAAGGTGATGATGCCGGCCTGCGTCGGACAACTTTGTATATTGAGGGTGATTACGCTTTCGGGTATCTAAAATCAGAAATCGGCGTTCATCGTCTGGTTCGCCTTTCACCATTTAATACCAACCATAAAAGACATACCTCTTTCGCCTCGGTTGATGTAGTACCGGAAATAGACGTCGAAAAGATAAAAATCAATGAAAATGACTTAAGGATTGACACGTATTCAGCAGGCGGACCGGGCGGACAACATGTCAATAAAACAGCTTCTGCTGTCAGGATTACTCATATCCCGACCGGTATCGTTGTCCAGTGCCAAAACGAACGCTCACAACATCATAATAAACAAACCGCACTGAAATTACTCGTTGCCAAATTAAATATAATGAAAGAAAAAGAAAGTGAGGATGATTTTAATAAAATGTATGGCGAAAAAGGCGAGATTGCCTGGAGTTATCAGATTCGTTCTTATACTCTCCATCCATATAGCTTGGTTAAAGATCATCGCACCGGATTAGAGGTGGGTAATGCTCAGGCGGTTCTGGATGGGGAAAAACTAAGCGTTTTTATAGAGGCATACTTAAAAAATTATGAGTCACATCATGATAGTAAGTTAGAATCCCCCGAGACAAAAGCACCTTAAGTAAATTAACCACAAAGACACGAAAAAGATAAAAGAATATAATTCCACCAAAGGCGGACCCCTTTGTGGCTAAATTTTATACTTTCCTATACCCAAATAAACTATAAAGAATTAAACAATTTTTACCGATAATAAGTATATTAATTTCCGGAGAGGATAGGAGATAGGAAGAGGTTTTGATGCTTCTTTACTATTCATAACTAGTTATGTATAAAGAGTATTGGGGATTTAAGGAGTTTCCTTTTGAGAATACGCCCGACCCTCGTTTTTTGTATCTGTCACCCAGTCATCAAGAAGGTTTGATGCGCCTGAATTATGGTCTCACCCATCATAAAGGCGCAATGGTATTAACCGGCAATTATGGCACCGGTAAAACCCTTTTAAGTCGAGCGATTTCAAGCATTCTTGAGCCGGCAAAATATCATCTGGTCTATTTTACTAATCCACAAATTTCATCATTGGAATTCCTAATCGGTATCGCTCATCAACTAGGCGCTGATAAAATACCATCTACTAAAATTGAAATGATTGAACTTATTAATAATATGCTTCAACGAAATCTCAATATCAATAAACATACTGTAGTTATTATTGATGAAGCGCATCTCATTGATGACCGCAGTGTCTTTGAAGAATTAAGACTGTTATTAAATTTCCAGTTAAATGATAAATTCCTTCTTACCTTGATTCTTATAGGACAATCAGAATTAAACGAGAGAATTAATGCAGTCAATCCATTGCGTCAACGTATTGCAATCAGGTATTATCTGGAACCTCTTAATGAACAACACACCCAAGAGTATATCTTACATCGTGTAAAAGTAGCGATGGGAGAAAAGGATATCACTTATATTTTCCCCCAAGAAACTTGCCAACTAATTTATCGTTATACTAAAGGATTACCCAGAGAAGTAAATCATATCTGCGATTTATCATTACTTGATGGCTATCTTAAACAGGAAACAGTTATACGTCCGGAAATTATAGAATCAGCCGCAAAAGATTTGGAAATTACATATGCGTGATTTCAAATGACTACAAGCAAACTAATAAACTCATGAACCGGTAACTTATAACATATGGCGCAATATGAACTTAATTTAAGGGATTATTGGCGTGTTCTTAATAAAAGACGCTGGATTATTCTATTTATTTTTAGCGCCATTTTTATCTCAACATTTGTTTATAATTCAACCCAACCCTATATATATCAAGCATCTTCCAGTGTCCGCTACACGGAACAGCGCCTTTTAGCAACCCTTTTGACCGAGCTAGTTCAGTCTCCGGTTGGAGATATAATGTTATCCCAGTCTAAATTGATAAAAAGTTGGAACGTGTCTGAACTGGCGGCTAAATCTTTGGGTTGGATTAAACCGGATACCACTGCTGAGGATGCCAATAACATTATTTCTTCCATCCAATCATCTGTTGATGCTACCGTTGAATCCAATACTGATTTGATTGTAATAAGTGTTCAGAATACCGAACCTCAAAAAATCAGCCAGATTGCTAATGCTGTAGCACAAGGATATCAACAATACAATTTATTAGAAAAAAGCAGGCAAGCTACTAATCTTCGACAAACAGTAGAAAATAGATTGTCTCAAATCAGCGCCGAACTATCTCAATCAGAATCCGAGCTAAGGAAATTCAAAGAGCAAAATCCTGATGTGACTGGCGCTGCTATACCGGCTTATAACAGATTGGAAGAATTAAAAAAAGAAGAGAAATTATTACTGGGAAAATATACATCTAGAAATCCTGATGTGATTGTCACTGATATACCGGCTTATAAAAGATTGGAGGAATTAAAACAGGAAAAAGGGATATTACTGAGAAAATATACATCTAAACATCCTGATGTAATTAGAATTAATGAAGGGATTGAGGTATTGCAACAAGAGTTACAAAAACAGATTGAAGTATTACAAAAGGAGTCACAAAAAGATTTTGGAGTATCACAAGAAAAGTTACAAAAAGAGATTGAGATATTACAACAAGAGTTAGGAAAATATCCGGCGAAGGAACTTACGCTTTCCCAATTGAATCGTAATATTGATATTACCAGCGCAATTTATTCGGACCTCAAACAACAATTTGAAAAGGCAAGAATAGCTGAAGGTGAAAAAACATCTGATGTTACTATAATCAATCTGGCATTAACCCCTACAAAACCGATTAAACCGAATAAAACAACCAATCAAATTGTTGGATTTATTCTGGGCTTGCTCATAAGCCTCTCGGCTGCCTTTATTATTGAGCATCTGGATACCTCCATTAGAACTATTGAAGAGATAGAAAACTTGCTCCAGCTTCCTGTTTTAGGTATTATCCCCTATCTTTCACCTGTCTCGCAGCTTAAACATCACTCCAGACACGCAAAAAACCTTTTCACCTTAATATCAGATGCAATATTGTATATCTTTCCTATATTCAAAACTAATAAATCATCTAAATCAGAAGAACGAGGTAGTCATAGACATGGTTTTTATGAGAAGACAGACAAAACAACACTCTCTGCTTCCGAACAATTACGTTTCCAATTAATCTGGAATTACAGTCCTACTTCACCATTAGTTGAATCATACCGGACATTAGGAACTAATCTTATTCAGCGAGGAATAACACCTGATTTAAATAAAGTTAATTATGAGAATAGCACCAATAACCCATTTGTTACACCAACTCCTTCTACCGCACAAAAAGAAAAGAATCAAATTATTGTTATTACTTCAACCGGACCTCAGGAAGGCAAAACCATTACTTCGTGTAATTTAGCAATTACAATGGCTTCAAAAGGCGACCCGATTCTTCTGATTGATATGGATATGCGCAGGCCGATTATCCATAAAATATTCGGATTGGACAGAGGAAACGGATTGAGCGATATATTAATCGGCAGTAAAAAATCAGATGATTGCCTTTCGAATATAATTGATATGTTGTTGGGTGGCGTGAATTGGGATTTGGTTATGAACACACCTGGCATAGATAATCTTCATATTATGACCGCAGGAACTCCTGTAGATAATCCTTCGGAACTACTTAATCATGGAGTGGAAAACCTCTTGAATGATTTAAGAGGTTATTATAAGTATATAATTTGTGATTGTCCGCCGGTATTAGCTGTAACGGATGTGTTGATAGTAGGTCCTAAAACTGATTTAACTGCCTTAGTATATCGGGCTGGTAAAACCGCCAAGGGTGCCCTCTTACGGTCTAAACAACACATCGTCTCATCTCAAATAAATCTCAAAGGATTTATCTTTAATTGTATGACACCGGAAATTGAGGGCTCCCCGGCTTATTACCATCAATACTATAAATACCCTTCCAATAAAGAAAAAAAGGCCTGAAGCCTCTAAATCCAGTATGTAATGTAAATTTTCTCTCTTTTACTAAAAATCAATATCTTCAGCTTAGAAATTCATGGTATTATATAATTAGTTACAAACCGACCCGACTGGCGCCAATCGGGCAAATCAGTCTGTGCCGATTTTTTGGCAGACATATCCGTGGTAAATATAAACACCAGTCTCATCATAGCAGTAGCTATAGGATATGTTTCCATAAAATGACGAATATTCCAAATTTCCCTTGACAGTGTCATAAATCAAGTGTATATTTATTAGCAAATAACGATTAAAAACAAGATAATTCGGATACCCTCTTAATGAGGAAGACAGGAAAGATTATCTCTGTGTTCCTGCATACAGCAGTCAAGTGTGTGACAAATAAATGTTATTAATTATAATACGATAAGATATGTCATCTAATTGGTGTTTGAGAAATGTATCCTTTATTATTTTACTATTAGCACTAAGTATCATCATAGAAGATAAAAGCTATGCAGATGTCGGTGACGGCATCATTGTTTACGGCTCCAATGCCTCTACCTCGGTTCCACAAACACGTGATTATACCGTATCTTCAGGTAACTGGTCCGGTGCCACGGGTTTACCTAATACTGTCAGTGGTCAAGAAACAGTTATCAACTGGGTGATTATCAAGGCAAATCCGATTGCCAATGAATATGTCTGCGGGATTCTCTCATCAGCCAATACTCGTTTGACTGTCTACACATGGGAAAACGGCACCTGGATCCAAAATTGGTATGACAATGCAACTCCATCTGCTGTACTTAAGTGTTTTGATATTGCCTATGAAAATAATTCAGGTAATTGGATGGTCGTTTATTCCAATGGTGCAACAACCAATGAACTTTCATATCGCAGAAGAGTAGATGGTGTCTGGGATTCATCAGCCCGCACTATTAATTCCAACCGCACTACCAAAGCAGTGGAAAGAATTAAATTGGCATCACGACCAAATTCAGATGAAATAGCGCTTGCCTTTTCAGATGCCAATGATGACCTCAATGTATTTGTCTGGTTTAATGACGGAACAAATTATACCTGGCAGGCTGAACCTGCCAGCATCCTATCAAAAACCCTATCCACTATTAATTCACCTAAATTTGATATCGATTACGAACAGGTAAGCGGCCGTGTTGTTTTAATTTACAGTATTGCTGCAGTGGTAGGTATGGGTGTTGCCACAAAAACGGCTGGTTCAACCACATGGACTAATACAACAGATGAAGGAACATTTTTGGATATTGCTGATTACATTGATATTGCACCTGAACCAGGTACAAATTACATTGCCGTTGCTTCTATTGCATCTTCAACCAGAGATTTACAACTTGGTATTTGGAATAACGGCGCATGGGTTAATCGTTGGAATGACAGAGATACTACCGTAGTAACAATGGCGACCAATTATACTCCGCTCGGTTGCGGCTGGGCAGGAACCGGTGCAGGTCGCCGGGCAGTCTTCGTCTATGCCGATGTGGCTGCAAAGACACTCCCCTATTTCACCTGGGTGAAAGGTGCAGCCAACCCTGAACAGGTAGCGAATAGACCAGCAACTTATAGTCCGCCACTTGTCAGCGGTAGAAAACAAAATATCAGGATAAAACAAGACCCGAATTTTCCAACTAATGGTAAAATGTGGATTATAACTGTCGATTCTAACTCTGATTTATGGGCATTCACCTATGATGGAACTACATCCACTACTAATTGGATCACGGTGGATACAGGAGTATCTGGTAATAATGCCGTGGTGACTACCACCACAGTGGCGGTGCCAATGTGTGGAGATGCAACATTCACCAGTATCAACCCTACGTTTGCGGCATTGGTTAATTTCCAGGCAAAGCCAATAGTAAATGGAATTAAACTAAACTGGCAAACCAGTAGTGAATTACGAACTAATGGTTTCAGAATATGGCGCCAAAAAGGTAACAATGCCGATGAACTTGTAGAAATCACCAAAGAGTTAGTAAAAGCACACGGTAGCACACTCTTCGGCGCATCTTACTCTTATCTTGATACAACTACTCTATCAAATAATGATTATTGCTATTATTTAGAAGACATAGAAAAATCTGGCAAGAGCCAACGCTATGGACCCTTTAGTATAGACACCATTAACCAATCTTTAGATATAATCAATACTCCTAAAAATGGTCATCTCCGACGTGATGGACGATGGGAAATTGATGGTAAAGTAATAGAACGACGTAACTCAAGTACCAATACTGATTCATATTCACAAGATGTAAAATCGCCGACTTTAATAAAGAATAAATCCATAGAATTGCCAGGACCGCAGAATTTACAAATAGCCATAGATGAGGAAGGGATATACGAAATAACCGGTGATGACCTCAACCAGTTCGGTTGGGATATATCTCAGATTAATCAAACCCAGATTAATCTTTTCAATAAAGAGGAAAAGATACCAATTCGTATTATTTCTGCTCCTTATTTTGCTATCCAATTTTATGGCAAGCCACCACCACCTAACCGCTATACCAATACCAATATTTACTACCTTAAGATAGACACTGGACAAACACTCAGAATGAATGAGGTAGAATCAATAGGAAACGGCTTGGTTAATCAGTTTTATTGGGAAACACTAAAAGTAGAACAGAACGAAGCTTATTGGCCAGAATTTAGAGGTGATAATCATTGGTTTTCTGCAGATGAATTATTCGCACCAACAACAAAAGATATTAGTTTTAATATTGACCATATAGTTACCACATGTACTATCCCGGCTCAATTAAGACTCGCCTTACAAGGCGCATCAACCCTAAACGGAATGAATCCCGGACATCAAAAAGTCAATATTTATATCAACGGTCAGATACTCAACACTGCAGAATGGGACAATGATAGTGCATATCTCTTCACCAGCTCGGTTGTGACAGGACTTATTAATGAAGGAGAAAATATACTGACTATTGAGTTGCCTGATGAAACACAAACTATTCAACAATTCGTGCTTGTAGATTATCTGGAGATTACTTATCCGCGTGGATTTGTCGCTAGGCAGGACCAAATCAGTTTTACTGCTTCGACCACAGGAGTTCAATATTATGAGATTAATGGCTTCAGCGCTGAGAATATTAAAGTCTTTGTGATTCATCCTAATCAACCATCTGAGATTGATTACATTACTAATTTCAGTATCATTTCTGAATCGTCTCAAACCAAGGTTTTATTTGGTGATAATACCATATCATCAACCCAATATTTCGTTCTCTCTTCAGACTCGATAAAGAAACTATTGAATATTACACCGATAAATCATATTAATCTTAAGAACACCTTGAATCAAGCAGATTATATCATTATTACGCCCAATGAGTTTGTAGATACTCTATCACCTCTTGTAACACAGCGCACTAAAAACGGTTTAAAAGTAAAAGTTATACCCGTAGAAAATATCTATGATGAATTTAATTATGGTTTATTTTCACCTGTGACGATTAGAGATTTCCTCAAATATACTTATGAGTATTGGCAAAAACCTGCACCACGATTTGTCCTTCTGGTAGGTGATGGCACCTTTGATTATATGGATTACTGGGAAAGCGGTCAAACATATCAAGTCCCGGCCTATCTTTTAGAAACTCCAGAAATGGGTGAAACAGTTTCGGATAATTGGTTCGTAAATTTTGATGATGATATCATACCCGAGATGATAATTGGACGTCTACCTGTCTGTAGTAGCGATGAATTAACCGTGGTAATTGATAAGATTATCACATATGAAACTAGCGGAAGAGACTCATTACCAAAACGAGTTCTATTCAGTGCTGATATAGGAGATGGATTCCAGGAAGGCGCTGAAAATTTAGCCCAAATGTTACCTTCTGATTATGAATCGGTCAAATTGTATTTAAGCCAATATACTAACGTAATAGTAAAACAAAATATCATCTCGGCAACAAATCAAGGATTATTTTTGATAAACCATATTGGCCACGGCGGAGTAGGCATATTATCAAGTCAAAGAATACTGGAAGAAAGCGATATAAATTCCCTTAATAATACCAATAAATACCCCATCATGCTGACATTAAATTGCCTGACAGGTTACTTCATATATCCCAGCAGTGTCGGGCTGGAAAGTTTGTCTGAACTATTACTACGCGCACCGGACCGTGGGATAATAGCCGCGATTGCACCAACCGGGCTTTCTTCATCAACCGAACAATTAGTCTTTGCTAAAGGTTTTTATGAGGCACTCTTTAATGATCGGTGTTCAACACTCGGCAACGCTTATTATCAGGCAATGGAATCACTCTTGAATAATAAGAGTCTAATTGGGAATACAACGCGGGTCAATAATATTATCCAAACCTTTAATCTACTCGGAGACCCGGCATTGAATATAGGTTCAACCAACTATTCAAGCGGTAGCAGTGGATATGGTGGAAATAACTCTGAATGGAAATGCGGATATCTTGGAATAGAAGTGCTAATTTTAATCGGATTACTTACATTAATAAAATCAAGGAAACAACGTATAATTCATCCCAAGAAATAATGGATAATCAATTTGACAAATTTCTATCTAAAGTAGAATCCAAGAAGATTCCTCTTTGGGCACATTTAGATTTAACTTATCGTTGTAATGCTGCCTGTATCCATTGTTACTGCCAGGATCTACCTGATGAGTGGAGCGGCCCAGAATTAACGACCAATGAAGTATTTAATCTATTAGAACAACTATCGGAAATCGGTTCACTTTATCTGATACTATCTGGCGGTGAAGTTTTACTGCGAAAGGATTTTTTCCAGATTGCTAATTATGCACGGCATTTACATTTCGCACTTACTATATTTTCTAACGGGTTATTGATTGACGAGGATAAAGCAAACCGTCTGGCTGAACTTACACCATTAGCCATTGAAATCAGTATTTATGGCGCTGATGCCTCTATTCATGATGCAATAACCCAAAAACCAGGTTCTTTCGAACAGGTTATTAAGGCCGTGAAATTACTTAAGGAACGAAATCTGTGGGTAGTCTTGAAAACAACACTGATGAAATCAAATTTTCACCAAGCGGATATGATTAAAAAGTTAAGCAGTAATTTAGGCGCTGATGATTATCGCTTTAATTTAGAGATAAGCCCTAAAAATGACGGCAATAAAACCGTCCAAAAATATCAAATAGACAAGTGGCAGTTAGAAGAATTTGTTACTCATCAATTAAAACAAGAAACAATTCCGGAAATATGCTATCAAGAAGCGAATCAAAAACCGCTTTGTGGCGCCGGCACAATCGGCTGTTACATCGCTCCGACAGGTAATACTTATCCTTGTGCCCAGTTACTCCGCCCGATGGGTAATATCAAAAATCAGACCTTCCATGAAATCTGGTATGGCGATTCTGAAATAAGGCACGAACTCACCGGCCTCAATACCTACGCCGACTTAGCCGAATGCCGTAGTTGTTATTATGTAAAAACCTGCCAGCGTTGTAATGGTATGGCAGATTTAGAAACAGGCGATTTGAAAAAGTGCTACCCCACTCTAAAACATCTTTCCCGGATACATTATGAATTAGTTAATGCAAAGGAGTAAATAAGTTATGGAAAAGCAAAAAAAACTATATGGGAAACCACTCTTGAAAGCTATTAAAATAATGGAAGTAGGCGCTGCAACCTGTTGTAAATCAACAGCATCAACCTGTAAAAACAACAATAAAACAGGTCTAAGCAAAGGGCAACGCACCGTAACGGCATCTTAACTTCATTATAATAACAATCTATGTGGGTAAAAATAACCGGTATTAGTATGTCTCCGTTCTTACCTGATAATTTATTGGTTTGGCTTGCTGTATGTCAAACCACTGAATTACGAGGTGGGGATATTATTATCTTTAAGGAATCAGATAGTTTCATTGCTCATCGCTTGATAAATAAAATAATCCGGAATAAAAAGTGGTATCTAAGAACCAAAGGAGATATCAGTATTAGATTTGATACATTAACCAATCCTAAACACCTTATCGGGAAAGTGGTTGCCTTTAAGCGTTGGGGCATTCTTCTGCCGATAAATAACACGCTCGGAAGATTTATCGGATTAGGATTTGCTTATCTGACACCTATCATTTATTATCTCTGGACTTCATTAAAACGCAACGGTACAAGTAATGCCCCACCGAAATAACAATGACAGATATAACACTTTGTATAGCCGGATTAAAATTAAGTCTTGATTCAAATAATCCCTTGCCGATTCAGCAATTAAGAAAACATTACCAGATTTTTCTTGATGGAAATAGTAAACCTGATTTATATGTTTCATTATCATCAATAAAACATTCCCCTTCAGATAACCTTCATGTCCGTTGGAAAGATGAAACAGTCAGAATAGAAACCAACCAATTTTCAATCAGCGTTGATTTGTCTCAAAAGAAAGGTTTAGTGCAATATTGTTCAGACGCCGGATGGGTTGATATAGTGAGATTATTATATGCGGTATTATTGTTGAAAAAAAGCGGGTTTTTCCTTCACGCCAGCGCTGTGGTACACCGAGAAAAATCTTACGTATTTTGCGGCCCTTCTGGAAGTGGTAAAACAACCATTGCTTGTTTGTCTAAAAATCGACCTATCCTGACAGATGAAACAACGGCAATAGTTAAAGAAAAACGAAATTATTATGCTTATGCAACGCCTTTTTATGGAGATGGCGGACCAGTAAAAGCAAATATCGGCGCCCAAATTGAAGCAATATTCTTTATTCATAAGGCAACTCGATTTTCTTATCAACGCCTGACACCAGCCGAAATCGTCAAATCAGCACTGCCCAATATTCTTCTTAATATCAAAAGCAATCAATGGACTAATAAATTGATTGATAGTTTATTATTGTTGACTAAAAGAATACCTTGTTACAAACTATACTTCAAACCGGAAACAAAACTATGGAGTTATATTGATGAATTCATTAAATAGAATAATTAAAAAGAACGAATCCATTGCCTATCGGGTTATTGATGAAGAGGCGTTGCTGGTCTCACCGTTAGATAATCTGATATATCCATTGAATCTAGTGGCAACCAGAATATGGGAATTAATAGATGGCAAAAGAAATATTAACGAAATAAATGCTGTCATTATAGAAGAATTTGACGTTATGCCTACAGAAGTTCAAAATGATACAATGAGTTTTGTTGAGGATTTATTAAATAAAAAATTAGTATTTATTTGTATCGAAACCACAGATAAACACTAATAGACACGGATAATTTCTATAAGGAGACCAAGAATACCCGCCGGAACGAATCATTCGGATAGGTTATCTTGGACTCATGGATTCCTTATAAACATTACTTTTTCTCTGTGCCTCTGTGGCTAATTTGTAATGAATAACAAACAGGTATTAGAACTTTTTTCAGATGCTGAGATTAATACACGACGTCTGCAAGAATTATCAAATCTATTGGTGCACCTAAAGAAAATTAAAATAGAACCGCTCCTCTTGAAAGGTGCCGGATTAATCAAGACTGTTTATCCACATCCGGCATTGCGAGTAATGGGTGATATTGACCTATTGATTAAACCTGATGAATTCAATTCTGCTCGTAAATTACTTATCAGTGAAAACTATCAATCGGTATCAAGGGATATCGGACATTTTTTAAAGAGCACTTCTTTCAAAATGCTTATTGACCTGCACTGGGATATCTGGTATCTCAAAAAAGATGAATTTGAGAATCTCTGGAAAGAAAGTTTATCTTTTAGCCTGAATGATGCCTCCCCGCCAGACCAGATGTTTTGTCAGGCTGGTGCAAAAACGCTCGCGGCGGAAGAACATTTCATCTATATTGCCGTTCATTCCATCTTACACCACGGCATACTTGATATGGTGCGTCTGCAGGATTTGACCATGTTGATAAATCACACAACCAACTTTAACTGGTCATTATTAGTCAAGAAAATCAAAGGATATCAATTAGAAACATTATTGAGTATAGTTTTGGAACGCCTTCAGGAAATACAGCCAGAAATAATTCCAGCATCCGTATTCACTCAATTACGGCACAAAGGATTGAATCGATTTTTATCGAAATTGATGAAACAAGTAATTAGCCGCTCTGCTATCCCTAATATAGGTAATATCTTAAAAATCAATGCGGTAAGAGGATTCCGTGGCAAAGTTCGCTATTTTCTTTCTTATCTATTTCCTTCAGAATTATTTATTAAAGAAAAATATCCTCTGATTAGTAAATATCCATTATTGCTTTATTGTTATTATCTTCATCGACCTATCTATTTAACTTGTCAAGGTATCAGACTATTAAGCCGCAACTTAACATAAAAAAGAGTACGTAAAGAAACACCTAAATATTGACAATGACCTCAAAATTAGTTTAATATTATATATTGTTATAAATTAGGGGGTGTAGCTCAGTTGGGAGAGCGTGTGAATGGCATTCACAAGGCCAGGGGTTCGAACCCCCTCACCTCCACCAAGATTATAAATAGTTCATGTGTTCATTTAGTTCACAAGTCCAATTACTCTTAATCGGTAGCCTAACTCGTGAGCCCGTGAACCAGTGAACCTATGAACTTATGTTAATAGTTGACAGTCATGCTCATCTTAATTTCCCGGAATTCCAAAAAGATTTGCCGGAGGTTATCACACGCGCCAAACAAAATAATGTAGGTTATATCATCACCGTAGGGACTGACCTTAATTCTTCCCGCCGTGCCATAGAATTGGCAAATCTTTATCCTGAAGTTTATGCAACTATCGGGATTCATCCTCACGAAGCAAACAAAATCACAGATTCGGACTGGCAGGAATTTATCAAATTAGTACATAACGATAAAGTCATAGCCATCGGTGAAATAGGTTTGGATTTCTATAAGGATTTATCTCCCCGCCAGTCTCAAAAGTATATTTTTATCAGGCAACTTAATCTTGCTAAAGAGCACAAAAAACCGGTTATTATTCATGACCGTGAAGCACATACCGAATGTCTTAAAATATTGAAAGAAGTAATGGGGTCTAAAATAAAAGGTGTAGCTCATTGTTTCTCAGGCTCCAAGGAAATAGCCCGGGAATATCTAAACCTGGGTATGTTTATATCGGTGGCTGGCCCTGTTACATATCCCAACGCCTCTAAATTAAGAGAAACCGTTAAAAGTATTCCTGTGGAGTCATTATTATTGGAAACAGACTGCCCATTTTTGGCACCTCAGGCAAAACGCGGTGAGCGTAATGAACCAGCTTATCTTATATACCATATCGATGAATTAGCCAAGATTTACGGATTATCAGTCGATGATATTGCCAGAATAACCACTCAAAATATTAGTCATCTTTTTGGAATAAATATTGTTTCTCACTGCAAGAAAAGCGTTAAAACATCAAGTCCCCTGCCCGACCTTACGGTCGTTCGGGCGGGCAATGAAGCAATCCCGTCAGGGACCGAGTCGGAAACCATTGCCTACCCCATCCGCAACTCTTTATACCTCAACATTACTAACAGATGCACCTGCAAATGTTATTTCTGCGTAACTCGTTTCAGTGATTATGTCAAAGGTCATAATCTGCGCTTAACTAAAGAACCATCTTTAGAAGAAATTCTATCGGCAATCCCGCCTGATGTTCATATTAAATATAAAGAAGTTGTATTTTGCGGCTATGGAGAACCCACTCTAAGATTGGATATTATTAAAGGTGTCTGCCGCTATTTAAAACAGAAAAATATGCATATTCGGATTAATACTAATGGACATGCAAATATAATTGCTAACAAGTCTGTTTCTCCGGAATTAAAAGGGTTGGTTGATAGCGTGTCGGTCAGCCTTAATGCCTTAAACCCCAAAGAATATCAAGAAATATGTCAACCGCAATTCGGCGAGCAAGCATTTGATAAGGTAATTGACTTCATTAAAGAAGCGAAAGAATCTCTACCTTATGTAGAAATAACTACCGTAATGCGTCCTGATATTGACATAAAACCTTTCCGGAAATTTGCAGAAGATTTAGGAGTAGATTTCAGAGCAAGAATTTATAACGAAATTGGTTGACCTCTACAATAACTTATCTATAATACTATTTAATATTAAAAATAAACTGTTGCTCATAACTAACTATGGAATATATTCTCCATAGGTATTATGGGCATTAAAATATGAAAGGAGCTAGTTATGCCAGCAGAAAAAGGATATTGTGTGAAATGTAAAGCAAAAAAGGAAATCAAAGGCGCCAAAGAGGTAATAATGAAGAATAAAAGGAAAGCAGTAAAAGGAAATTGCCCTGATTGTGGCACCGGAATGTATAAGATTCTTGGTAATAAATAAATCTTAATCTATAACGAAACCACAGATGGACACGGATGAAATACTCCGTGTTCTCTGTGCCTCTGTAGCAAGATTATTTCACATCAATCATTGTTCATACCTATCTAGCGTTAAGGATGCCTATTTAGTTGACACAAGAAAAATATTCGCTTAAAATATAAATTAGTTAAACTTGAAATAGGTTATTTTCGTTTATATTAGTATGAATAGAACATTAAAATACCTCGTAATTTGCCTATTAGGAATTATCATAACTGCCATATTATTATTCCAACCTAATCAGTCAGAATGCGCTGATTCTAACTCCGCTCAACCAGCTACTGCCAATAATGAAAACCAAGATTCTTCCGTCAAATTACCTGATTATCGGGTAATTACTATGTCGCAGGGAGAAAAAATATATTACAAAAAAGGTTTAGTAGAAAAGATAGAAATTGATGGTTTTGTAGCAAATCCATCAATGCCACTTGAATTTATTGCCTGCACCGAGGGCGGTAAAGATTACGAATCACTGGTGGTTCTGAAATGTAAACCATGGAATATTCATCTTGCATTAATTCTGTCGGGTCTTAAAGAAGGCAAGGGACCCCAATCATTCGGCGACCCTGCCAAACCTACCGGTGATTTAGTTCTGGTATTCGTCTCTTGGGAAAAAGACGGCAAAATATTTTCCTATCGAATTGAGGATTTAATAATCGATAGCCAGACTCAAAAACCATTGGAATTAGTAGGCTGGTCATTTAGCGGTTCTATGTTTGTTGATGAAATAGACTATGATACCGGCAAGCCTACCGGTAAAAAGATATATCTGGCAGACATTGAAAAAAATATCATTGCAAACTGGCACGACCCATCAGCCATCTTAAATATTCCAAATCAGGGTGGACTTTATCTGCCGAATAAACAACTTTTGCCGCTACGCGGAACAAAAATTACCCTGACAATGCGTCCACCTAATCCTAAAGAGTTAGAAGAATTAAAGAAAATAAACAGCATTGCGGCTGAACGCGAACAAAAAGATAAACAGGAAAAACAACAGAAACACCCGCCAAAATGAAAAACGAACAATATAACAACTTATTGAAAAAGACTACCAAATACTTATGGAGTTTAATCATTATAGATAGCTCTTTTAAAACAGGCTCGTATTTTATTGGCGTTTATATTATATTACTTCTTATATCCAAAATTACCGGCATATTATTTTTATCTCAATCATACTACCGGTTATTAATTACTCTTCTGGTGGGATTATGTTGTGGAATGGTTATCGGACTTTTCCGTAAACCATCAGTTTCAGAAACTGCATTGATTATTGATACCAAATTAGGACTTAATAATTATTTACCAACGAGTCTGGAATGCATCGCAAAACAATCACCTAACCAAATAGAACAATCACTGGCAGATAATATAAAAAAAGACGGTGTTAATCACCTATCAAAGTTTTCATTTGCGTATAACTGGCGTGCCCCTTCTTTATTTATGATATTGACAGGCATAATGTTAATTATCTGGTTCACTCCGATAACCCATCCCGGTGTTTCGAATACATTTAAACCAAATACTCTCTCATCACTTGAAACACCTAATCTTATTAATATCTCTCAGGGACTATCTGAGATTAAACAAAATACGGAAAATAGTCAGGATGTGCAACAACTGATACGCCAGATAGAAACCCTATTAAATGATATTCGGAACACTCAGCAAAATTATTCTGTTATATTAGAAAAGATAAATACTTTTATACAGGACATCCCCAACTATAAAGAAATGCCACCCCAGGAATCAGCTCATTTACAATCGCTATTGCAGAAATTAGAATCATTGGTCAATGGTAAAATGGCTCGCGATTATAATGCAAACGTGAAAGGAGATGAAAATAACAGTTTTTCACGCTATCAACCGGAATCCCGTCAGGTCACAAAATCTGCTCAGGCAGAATATAATAATGAAATTAAAAAGATTCAACCGACTATCCAGCCGGAATCCCATCAAGAAGCAATCAATACCCCTTATTGGCCTGAAGAATATAACGAGATTATTCAAAAGTATTTTAGTAAAGAATAACAAACAATAGAAAGGAAACATGATTATGAAAAATAATATTTTATTGGTAATCGGCTTGATATTAATCGCCGGTGTGATTGTAGCTCTTTCATTTGTTATGAAACCGATGCCCACTAAAACTACCCTGCCAAAATCGACTCCGGAAATAACAACACCACCTGAAATCTCTGTACCATCAACTACTACTATAGCAAAATCAATTAAACCGGACTTGGACCAGGCGTTTGACAAAGGATTATCATGGTTGATACAAAAACAATTGCCTTCAGGTTCATTTCCTGATTTAGAAAGTAAAGATGATGTAGCTTTTACGGCTATGACATTAATTATTCTGGGCGGAACATCCGAATCATCGCGCCTGAAATACAAAGATTCGCTTGATAAAGGATTATCATATCTAATCTCTCGTGTTCAGGAAAATGGCAGCATAATGGACCCCGGCAAAATACCTTCCTTTGATATATACAAAACCTCTTTGGGTATCGTCGCCCTTAAAACCAATCTGCCCTATCGTTCTGATGACGAGAAAAAGAAATTAGACGGAATTATTTCAGGAGCAGTAGCATACTTGCAGAAATCTCAATACGGTCCAGAATCTTCTGACAAGGATATGGGTGGATGGGGCTATAAAGAAGGTGGTACCGAAAAAATGCCTAATCCCAATCTTTCCACTACTTCTTATGTAATAGATGCTTTATATAAAGCCGGATTGGAAAAGGACAGCGAGACATACAAACGCGCCGTTGACTTCCTGATGAAGATTCAGGATAGCAGCGAGTATAACAAATATCGGGTTACAGAAAATACCGGCGGATTCGCATACTCCCCTGTTGAGAGTAAAGCCGGTGAAGAAACTACGCCTGACGGCAAAAAGATACTCAAACCTTATGGAAGCATGACCTATGCCGGTCTATTAAGTTTTATCTATGCCTATGTGAATAAGAACGACCCTCGCGTCCAATCCGCCTATAACTGGATTCGCTCAAAATATACATTAGAGGAAAATCCCGGCTTGCGGACCGATGCCCAGCCGAATCTCGGCAAACAGGGATTATTCTATTATTATCACACCTTTGCTAAAGCCCTTGACGCCTATGGCGAAAAGAAAATCATTACAACAGACAATAAAGAACATCTCTGGGCTGAAGAACTGGCAGCGAAATTAATATCAATCCAGACCAAAGACGGATTCTGGACGAATGATACTTCACGTTGGTGGGAGGATTTCCCGATTCTGGCAACCTCTTACTCCCTGATGTCACTTGATATCTGCAGGAAATGGATAGATTGAGACCGTTGAGAAACCTTTCAACGGGCTCATCCTGAGCCCGTGAGGGCGAAGGATCTCTATCATTACGAGACCATTTGTCCCCACTAAAACTGTGGACTCAGGGTGAGTGACCGGTACCTTACTGTATTCTATAATGAAAATCCCGTAGGAAAAACTCCCCGACCCCTCAAATATTTATCTTTTCCCACTTTCTTTTCTTATAGAAAAATGTATAAATCACTGCGCGTATCAACCAGTCTATGGGCATTGTCAGCCACACACCCATTAAACCCATATTAAATACCTTTACAAATAAATACGCCAACGGTAAACGTATCAGCCAAACACCAATAGAATTAATGTATAACGGTGTAACCGTATCGCCTGCGCCACGGAATGTCCCCTGATGAACCATTGCATACGCCAGAAACGGCTGTTCTATTGCCGCAATCAGCAGACAGGTTACTCCTAACAACCTCACCGTATCATCACCGGTAAAAATACCGATAATAAACGATGGGAACAAGGCAAACATTATTCCCAGAGAACTCATAATCAGCAGGGCAAAACGAATCGACTCGCGAATACTCAAATCTGCCAAATCAGGTTTCTTTGCGCCAAGATACTGGCCGACTAATGCACCTGTGGCAACCGACAACCCTATCCCGGGCATGAATGACAAACTCTCTATTCTTGTGATGACATAATGTGTTGCCAGAGCCGCCTGTCCTATACCTGCTACTATCTTGATAAAGATTATTCCGCCGAACTGTGTAATCATCGGTTCAATCGCCGCTGGCCAACTTATTTGCAGCAATATCTTAGCCGTAAGTTTATTCACCAGTGCAAAACTTCCTAATGATAATTTTACAGGCGACTTTTTGGAGAAAAGAAATATCACTATAATAAGACCTTCTATAGCGGATGATATAAAAGTAGCAATCGCCGCACCCTTTACCCCCATTTCCGGGAACCCCAATTTGCCATAAATTAAGATATAATTCACTATGATATTAAGGAGATTGGCAAAGATGGTAATCTTTAATGGTGTTCGGGTATCACCCGCGCCTCTCAGGATCGCTGTGCAAATCAGAAAGAGACAATTCATAACAAATACAGAAAGTGTTATGGAAAGATAAGTAACTGCCTGCTGATAGAGTTCGGAAGACGGCTCGGCAAAAAAGGCAATCACATTTCTGGCAAAAGCCGCTCCAAAAATAGAAACAATACTGCCAACTACCACGCCGATAGCCAATGAGGTTACTGCATTAGTATTTGTCTTTACAGGATTATTCTCCCCGACCGAGCGGGCGACCATTGCGAGCGCGGCTATCGGTATGCACATCATGGTAAGTCTGACCATCATTGTTATCGGACCTGATATCCCTACAGCCGCCAGGGCAGACTGGCTATACCAACCAAGCATTATCGTATCGACCATGAACATCATTGTCATCAATAGATGCTGGAGCATCACGGGCCAGGCAAGATGTGTCACCGCAGCGCGCACTAATTTCCTGTCTTCATCCATAAAGACCACAATATATCAAGGCAAATTACCTTGACAAGAATAATCCATAAGATAAATATAACACTAGGAAGATTATCGCATTGAAACATCATCTATTCAGAAAAAAATTCTGGGAACAGCATATTCCCCGTACGGACGGTATGGTGTGTTTGATAACATTTAAATTATAGGTACTAATATATCAAATGAGATTATTTTGTGTCTTAAGTTTTATTTTAGTGCTGTTAGTTTCCTGCTCTTCATCTCATTCGCAATCACAATCAATAACAGCGAATATTGAAAAGCAATATCGTCCAGGCGGAGAAAAACCACCGTTGCCAACATTAAAATCAGATTCGCCTCTTTCAGATTTTATCACCTACGCTCTATTAAATAATCATAGTGTGGAATCAGCCTTCTACGACTGGAAAAAGGCGGTTGAGGAAATAACGGTAGCCCAATCCCTGCCAGACCCGAAGCTGACATTAAGCGCTGAAGTAATCTCGTCCATGGAAAAATTATTAGTGGGTTTTATGCAGGATATACCGGGTTCAGGCAAACGCGGACTTGAGGCAGAGGCATTCTCCGCCGAAGCACAGAAGAAGCGCTACATCTTTGAGGAAAAACTGCTTGAAACTACCTTTAATGTTAAACAAATATATTATGGAATCGGACTGCTTAACGAAAAGATACGACTTTTTAAAGAGATTGTTGGCCTGGTTGATACTCAGGAACAATCCATATGGGCTAATCTTAAAGCCGGGCTGGCCAGTAATGAAGACCTGGTGATGGTCCAGTCAGAACAAGCCGGGTTACATAATGAACTGGTTAGTTTAAATGATTCTTTTAAGCCATTGATCACGCGTTGGCGCCAGGCATTGGGGATTGGTCCAAATGAGGTACAACCGCCTTTGCCGAATACTGCCTTTACCGAACACATACTGCCGCCTGAAACAGATTTATTAAAAGAAGCACTAGAGCATAATATCCGCTTGAAGACATTATCATCCGAAGTCAAACAAGCGCAAGCTATATTAGAACTGTCCTATAAAAATAAGAATCCAGATTTTGGTATCGGGTTAGGAACGGATATCAAGAATGATAAATTAAACTGGATGCCAGAAATAAGCATAACACTGCCTATCTGGCACCAGAAGATAGCCGCAGAAATAGCCTCAGCCCAGGCCGGTCAGAAACAAATCAATGCTAAGCTCTCGGCTGAAGAAATTAATGTAGCGGTCTTGCTGGCTGAGAAATCATTCGCCTGGCGGGAACTCCAGAGACAGAGTCAACTCATCAGGGAAAAACTGATGCCTCTGGCCGAGTTAAAACTAAACAACATCGAGGCATATTATAAAACAGGTAAGACAGGTTTCACGGACTGGTTTAATAGCAGACGGGAATTATTAGAGTTGAAAATCCAGCTGGTTGTGGTGAATGCCCAGCGCGAGACTATCTTTGACGATATATCATTAATGGTATTGAGCAACAAACCTGAAGAGATTTCTAAAATAATAAAATAAAGGGGGAAAATATGAAATATTTAATTTATGGAGCACTCATTATTATAGCCTCAATTTTGGTGATAGTGGGCATATCATTTCTGAGAAAGGCGGTATCTCATCAGGGACATGATTCTCATACTGCCTCAGAATTAGCCAAGAAACAACTTTATCACTGCCCGATGCATCCGAACTATATTGCCGACAAACCCGGTAAATGCCCGATTTGCGGGATGGATTTAGTGCCTATAAAAGAAACCGAAGACCAATCCTCTAATCCGATTGAGGGGCAGGCAATGGTTAACATAACACCACAGCAAGAACAACTCATAGGCGTAAAAACCGGAAAGGTTAACAAACGGGAATTGATTTCTTTGATACGGACCAGCGGCCGGATTGCTTACGACCCTGACCTGTATGTCGCCATAGCAGAATACAAGAATGCCGTTGACAGTAAGAACAATTCTTTGATTGAAGCTATCGCCCTGAAATTAAGGCAAATGGGATTGTCCGAAGAACAAATAAAAGAATTACCTACAAAGACCGACGATAATGTTAATCTCCTATTGGGCGGAATTAACGGCACGGTCTGGGTTTATGCCCAGATTTATGAATATGAAATCGGTCTTGTTCAATCCGGCCAACAAGTTGAAGTTACTTCTATTGCTTTTCTTGATAAAACTTTCACAGGCGCAATCAAAGCCATTGATCCTATCTTAAATAAAGAAACCCGCACCATGCGAGTCAGGGCGGAAGTTCCCAATCCGGAAGGATTACTCAAGCCGGAAATGTATGTCGATGTCAAGATTCACGTAAATCTCGGCATAAAACTGGCAATCCCCGAAGAAGCAATCCTTGATAGCGGGGTTCGCCAGATAGTGTTTGTCAAAATAGGTGAAGGCAAATATGAACCAAGAGAAATCAAGGTTGGTCATTTGGCTGAAAATTATTATGAAGTAATTTCGGGTGTATCTGAAAACGAAGAAGTTGTGACTTCGGCTAATTTCTTTATTGATTCGGAATCAAAACTGAAATCGGCGATATCAAATATGGGTTCGGAAAATAAACACGGCGAAGAAAAAAAGTAGTCTATAGAGTCTGGAGAGTCTAAGGAGTCTAAAGAGTTATATGGGGACGATAAAAAGATTTGAAGATATTGAAGCATGGCAAAAGGCAAGAGAACTTGTCAAAGATATTTATGACTTGACTTCCAAAGGTAATTTCGCCCGAGATTATTCATTAAGAGACCAGATTAGGCGAGCGGCAGTTTCAGTAATGTTGAATATTGCAGAAGGTTTTGGCCGAAAAACCGATAAAGAATTCGCAAGATTCCTTGTTCAGTCGCATGGTTCAGCTGCGGAAGTTCAGTCGGTTTTGTATATTGCTATTGACCAAAAATATATTTCAAGGGATAAATTTGATTATTTGTATAATAAAGCCGGGGAGATATCAAAGATGATAAATGCTCTGAGTCAGTATCTGTCGAAGAGACAGTGATTATTGACTCGCCAGACTCTTTAAACTCTTAGACCCGTTAGACTCGTATTAATTATGCTTAAAAAGATTGTTGAATTCTCAGCCAATAATAAATTCCTGGTTCTGATATTCGTGGCAATAACCATCGGCATTGCCATTTATTCCGTCCAGAATATCCCGCTCGATGCGATTCCGGATCTGTCCGATACCCAGGTTATTATCTATTCACGCTGGGACCGCAGCCCTGACATAATTGAAGACCAGATTACCTATCCGATAGTAACGGCGATGCTCGGCGCACCCAAGGTCAAGGCAATCCGCGGATTCTCCGATTTTGGGTTTTCCTATGTCTATATAATCTTCCAGGACGGGACCGATATCTACTGGGCGCGATCACGCACCGTAGAATACCTGAATAAAATCCTGCCCCGTTTGCCTGAAGGAGTCAAGACCGAAATCGGTCCTGATGCCAGCGGCGTGGGCTGGGTTTATCAATATGCGTTAGTCGACACCTCTGGTCAGAATGATTTAGCCCAGTTACGAAGTTATCAGGATTGGTATCTGAAATATTATCTCCAAAGCGTTCCCGGCGTGGCTGAGGTTGCATCTATCGGCGGTTTCCAGAAACAGTATCAAATAAACATCAATCCTAATACATTGGTTTCTTATAATATACCACTGCTAAAGGTTATAGAATCTATCCGTGATTCCAATAATGATGTGGGCGGACGGCTGGTGGAATTCAGCGGCGCCGAATATATGGTCCGCGGACGCGGTTATATTAAATCAGTCAGTGACATAGAAAATATCGGCGTCGGCAATGATTCAAATGGCACGCCTGTTTTAGTAAAGAATATTGCCCATGTCAATCTCGGTCCTGAAATAAGACGCGGCGTGGCTGATTTAGACGGCATCGGCGATACCGCGGGCGGCATCGTCGTGGTGCGCCAAGGTGAAAATGCCCTTAATGTCATCAACAACGTTAAAGCAAAGATAAAAGAGATTACGCCGGGCCTGCCCAAAGGCGTCCGGATAGTTACCACCTATGACCGCTCCGAACTCATACTTAAAGCCATAGACACGCTTAAAACCCAATTAGTCACAGAAATGATTGTGGTCAGTCTGATGATTCTTCTATTCCTCTGGCATATCCCGTCTGCGCTCGTGCCGATTATTACCATCCCGGTTGCCTGCCTTCTTGCTTTTATTCCGATGTTGGGAATGGGTATCACCTCCAACATTATGTCTCTTTCAGGCATTGCTATTTCTATCGGGGTTTTAGTTGATGGCGCAATCGTGGAGGTAGAAAATGCCTACAAGAAACTGGAACTCTGGATAGAAGGCGGACGGGTGGGCGACCCGCACAAAATCCGCATCCAGGCGCTTCAGGAAGTAGCCCCATCGGTATTCTTTGCCCTTCTGGTTATTGCCGTGGCTTTTCTTCCCATATTTACATTAATGGAACAAGAGGGCAAATTATTCAAGCCACTGGCTTATACCAAGAATCTGACTATGGCAATAGCGGCGCTTTTGGCGATTACCCTTGACCCGGCTATCCGTTTGCTCTTTATGCGGATGGATTATTTCAAGTCCAAGTCAACGCTCGGTAAAATATTCGTCTGGCCTCTTAATCAAATCATGGTCGGCAAGTATTACAAAGAAGAAAAACATCCGGTCAGTAAATTACTTTTCAGTATCTATGAGCCTATTTGCAGATTTGTATTAAAATATCCGAGGGCAATTATCGCAATTGCCATACTTTTAGTGGTAAGCACAATTCCGGTCTATCTAAAATTAGGTTCAGAATTTATGCCGCCCCTGAATGAAGGCAGCATCCTTTATATGCCAACGACATTACCCGGTATTTCCGTAACCGAGGCGCAAAAAATACTTCAAGTGCAGGATAAAATCATAAAAAGCATTCCGGAGGTTCAGAGTGTTTTTGGCAAGGCCGGACGGGCTGAGACCGCCACTGACCCCGCCCCATTTTCAATGATGGAAACCACGGTCATATTAAAGCCCCGTAATGAATGGCGTCCGGTTAAACGCTGGTATTCAAATCTGCCTGAAATCCTGCAGAAACCATTCCGCCCCATCTGGCACGACCGTATTTCATGGGAAGATATCATAAACGAGCTGGACAATAAAATGCAAATACCGGGGATGGTAAATGCCTGGACTATGCCTATTAAGGCGCGGATTGATATGCTTACGACCGGCGTTCGGACTCCGATTGGCATCAAAATATACGGCGATAACCTGAATGAAATAGAAAAAATAGGAATGCACCTGGAAACGATTATAAAAGATATTCCCGGTACCAGAAGCGTTTATGCGGAGAGAGTCACCGGCGGTTACTTCCTGGATTTTGACTTAAAGCGCGACCAGCTTGCCCGCTATGGGTTGACTATCAAGGAAGCAGAGATGGTGATTATGTCCGCAATCGGAGGCGAAATAATAACCACTACAATAGAAGGCAGGGAACGTTATACGATTAATGTCCGTTATGCCCGCGAATTACGCGATGATTTACCTGCCTTGCAACGGGTTTTGGTCCCAACTATGAGCGGCGCACAAATACCGCTTGCCGAATTGGCGGATATCCATTTCTCGACCGGTCCGGCAATGATTAGGGATGAAAACAGTTTCCTGGCAGGCTATGTCTACGTAGATATCAAAGACCGCGATATCGGAAGTTACGTGGCTGAAGCCAAGGAGAAAGTAAGAAATGATGTTGCCCTGCCCACAGGTTATTCACTTCAGTGGAGCGGACAATATGAAAACATGATGCGTGTGAAAGAACGCTTAAAGATAGTTATTCCGCTGACTCTCTTTATTATTTTCGTGCTTCTGTTTATGAATACCAAATCTGTGGTCAAGACCTTGATAATTTTAACCGCAGTGCCTTTTTCACTTATCGGCGCGATATGGTTTTTATATCTTTTGGACTATAATATTTCTATCGCGGTCTGGGTCGGCATGATTGCCCTGATGGGACTGGATGCCGAGACCGGCGTCTTTATGCTCCTGTTCCTGGATTTATCATATAAAGAAAGGGTTGATAAGGGACAGATGAAGACACGCGAGGATTTAATTGAAGCCATTATCCACGGCGCTGTAAAGAGAATCAGGCCCAAGATGATGACCGTGGCCTGCGCCTTTATCGGATTGATGCCCATCATGTGGTCTTTAGGCACAGGCGCTGATATGATGAAACGCATTGCCGCACCGATGATTGGCGGCTTAATCACCAGCTTTGCCCTTGAATTATTAATATATCCGCCTATCTATGCAATCTGGAAATGGAATTTCAAGATGAAAAAAGGGAATGTCGATGTCAGTAAACTTGCTGACCAAGACCGGTAAATCCGGATTTACTATTTCCGGCTGACCTTGACAAAAATCCTAATAATCCTTTTTAGACAGCGGAATGTAATCCACGTATCAATCGCCGCCGTCTTTGTTAAAAAAATACCGCCCATCCGATAGACTTCAATATTTATTTGACATTTAAGGAATGCTTTTATAAATAGATATTATAAATCCGTTTCGCCCTAAAAGGAGAAGGTTATATGCTGAAAATAATACGATTAGTTTTTCTTATTATTTTTATAGCGCTAATAAATCATGCCGTCGCTCCTGAAGCCGCACCTAATGACAATTCAACGGTATTTCCCGGGTTGTTCAAGGTTACTGCCCAGCAATATGGTGAAAGAGATAATTTGGAGCAGGCGGTAGAAGATGAATTCGGCAGCAAATACAGGATAGCCGATTGGCAGGATGTGCTGGCTTACAAAGATAATATAGAGCAGTTTATCGAACAAGCCAAATTAGAGGTTGGCACAACCATTATCATGTTAACATGTAATGGGAAACATTTCTATCAAGACAGCAACAGACATTTTTACATACAGAGATTCGACCATAAAAAGCCGGCTGACTACACCGCACATGACAGTATAGATGACGACTTAATATGCTTAGAATCGTGGTCCGGGATAAAATGTCGCGTGTTATGCATTTTAAAAGAACCGGCTGCGGATAAAACAGCCCCCCAAAATACAGAAGCCGCAAAGGAATTTTATAATGTCGGTCTGGATGCATTTAAGAATAAACAGTATGAGGAAGCCCGTGACCACTTCATCAAATCGGTTTCCTATGATGAGAACTTTCTTGAAGCATACGCCAAGCTGGGTGATACTTACCAGATACTCAAAGAGGAAGAGCTTGCATATGAGAGTTACAAAAAATGCATAGAACTCATTGATAAATCCGGTACCCCGTCTGATGAAACGGCTAAACTCCGCGAAGAACTCAGGCGTAAGATGGAAAAATTCAGAAACATAGATGAAAAAATATATTCCCTTGACGGCGAATTCATCTTCAAGTTAACGGAGCTGGCCAATAAATGTTTGAATGAAACGGATTACTTATTGGCGGAAGAATTATTCTCGATAGTTTTACGATTAGAAGAAAATAACGCCGAAGCATCTGCGGGTTTGCAAAAAGTCCGTGAAGAATTGAATAAAGAGATAGCAGGAGAACCGGCTGCTAACGACAATGCATTAGCCGACGCCTACTATCAATCCGGCTTGATGCTTGTCAAACAAAATAAATATGACGAGGCAATCGAGAAACTCAATAAAGCAATATCCTGCCGCAAGGAGTTTCCGGAAGCATTGCTCAGATTGGGAGAATGTTATGAAAAGACGAAAAATACGAAAGAGGCAATAAAAAAATATCGTATTTGCATTAAATGCTTTGAATCAAGGTCCGAATTGAATGCGGAGGAAAAGAATATTCTTACGCAGGCCCAGCGCAACCTGGTTAAATTAGATACCCTGAGTAATGAACTCAAGGGCCTGAAAGATAAATATATTTCCGGTCTTTTGGGAGTTGCCAATGACTGTATGAACAAAAAATATCTCTATCTTGCCAAACGGATTTACACTAAAATCCTCAAAATCGACCCGAACAATAAAATCGCCTCTGATACTGCCAAGAAAATCCAGGATGACATCTCCAAGAAGAACTCCCCTTTCAGGACAGAAGTAATAATCTTCAACGGTAATGATTTAGCCCATTGGCAGGTCCAAAGCAGCTACCTTCCGCTCTGGTCTGTGGAAAAACCTTTTTTAGTCTTTAACAGAGGCGTTTCCAAAGAACCCAGCATCATTTTATGGGATAAAACACCGCCTGCGAATTATATTTTCTCGGTAGAAATCTTTTTGGAGAAAATGCTGCCTGCCAAAAATTACGGGGTTAGTTTTATGTACGGGGAAAGTATCATCGGCAAGGTATTAACTGTCCAGAAAGTTCAATGCACTTACAGCAAAATAGGCGCGTGGGGAAAAGCGCGATTTATTAAACAGGGTGAAACCTATAAAATAGAAGAAGGCTCTAAAACCACCAGAACCGGAAAGACACAACCATTAGACACCTCCGTGATTGGATTGTATGCCGAAGGTTATATAGCCAAATTCAGAAATATCACCCTGCAGGAAATTGACTGATATAACTGCTCAAGCGCACTGCTTCTTACACCGTTTAAGGTTTGGCAAAAAACACCGGGGTTTTTAATGAATAATTATTGACTCGCGGTTTATTATTTTATAGATTTAGATATGTTAATCTAATAAAATTCATTACGATAAATTAAACAACAGGATTTAACGGATTTATCAAATTTTAACACGAATCACACGAATGGAACGAATAACACGAATTATTCGTTAGATTCGCCGTATTCGTTTTATTCGTGTTCTCTTTAATCATTTTAATCCCGTTGTTATCATTCCGTACGATAAAACATGAAAGGAGCGGATAATTATGGCTAATAAATCAAGTGACAGAAAGAATCAACGCAAACCGGGATTTTTACGTAAAGATTCCCTTAATCTTTATAAATTTATCAGGCTTGTTTTAGGACCGGATATCCCGGACAGCCATATTGCAGAACGATGGGACATGGACGTCAAAAACTTCCATGAGTTTAAAACCGGGGTATATCCCGTGCCGCGTTTAAGCAAACTCGAGGAATTAGCCAAAGTCTTAGGCGTTAATAAACATCTGGTTTTTCAGGCAGCCAGCGGGACATCTGCCCAAAAGGTCTTTGACCTGATAAAAAGGAACGATTTATCAGGACAGATAAAATTATTATCCAGCCAAATAGACGAAGCGCATAGGAATCTTATGAAATCCGAACAACGTTACCGCAACCTATTCAACCATGCTAATGACGCCATATTTATTGCCGATGTTAAAACAGGAATATTGCTTGACTGTAACAAACAGGCAGAAAATCTAATAGGCCGCTCCAAAACCGAAATAATAGGAATGCATCAATCTAAACTACATCCACCTAAAAATCACAGCTATCATGCAAATTATTTCAAAAGTCACGTCAAATCAGGCCGGATAAATGATTTAAGAAATGCGTATGTTATTACAAAAGACGGCATTATTAAACATGTTTATATCAGCGCCGGTGTAATGGAACTTGACGGGCAAAAAGTTATCCAGGGAATTTTCAGGGAAATCAGTCAATTAAAACCAGTGAAATAAGTGATTTGCGCCGGAGTTTATCCCGCTCCAGCGAGTTTTACCGCTGAGACGCTGAGAACGCCGAGAAAACCATTAAATATTCCTCTGCGGTGAATATTCTCTTACCCCATCTTCTATATACTACATACTTTATACTGTATACTACATACTACCTCCTACCTACTTCATACTGTATACTACATACTATTAATCAGTGTAATCTGCGGCTTTTTCCTTGACAGCATAGGAAATTATATTAAACAACGGGATTAAACGGATTTATCAGATTAGAATTATCCGCTTTATCCGTTAAATCTGTTTACTAAATTTTTTATGGAACAAATTAAATTAAACGCCGAGGTCTGGAAAAAAGTTTTTACCTCACCTTTATTCCATCAGACTACCACTCTATTTAAACAGATATTTAAAAGGAATTTGGATCTTGCTGATTTTGATGCTATGGGTATTACAATTGAAGAGTGGAATCTCATTCGGGGAACCTCTGAACCTATTCCTTTCCCCTTTTGTGACCTTATTACTGAGACAAAGAAAGGAGACCGACGGTGTTTGGAATCAGCAAAACAAGCCATTGCCCGAATCTCAAACACCCTTAAAACCGATATTTGCACCTGTTATGCAGGTCTGACCGAGGTATGTAGCCCAATAGTCATTCAGGGTAAGTATTGTGGTTGTGCCTCCACATTTGGTGGACTACTTCTTCATCAACCAAACGAAGCCGAATGGCAAGAGATTGCCGAACGGGTAAAAAGTACAGGCGTGGACTTAGAAAAATTGAAAAAGGCATACTTTGATATTACCCCCATTTCTAAAGAACTCCTTGAAATAATGCTCAAACTTCTAAATGTTTTCATAGAAGAGGTTGTCAAGACTGCAATAGAAATCGAGGAACATACAAAACGGATTAATGAATTAGAAAAGGCACTTTATGAAAAATATCAGTTTGCCAATATTATCGGTAGAAGTAAGCCGATGTGTGAGGTCTATAAACTTTTAGATAAAGTCATCACGACCGATTATCCGGTAGTAATTCAGGGTGAGACAGGAACCGGCAAGGAATTAGTGGCAAGAGCAATCCACTATAATAGCCCTCGCAAGGATAAACCATTTATTACCCAGAATTGTGCCGCACTCAGTGAAACACTCTTGGAATCAGAATTATTCGGACATATCAAAGGTTCTTTTACCGGAGCAATCAGTGATAAACGGGGACTCTTTGAACAGGCTAATCTTGGAACGTTCTTCCTCGATGAAATTGGCGATATGAGTTTGGGTATGCAGGCTAAACTGCTTCGGGTAATTGAAAATGGTGAAATCAGACGCGTGGGTGATGACAAAATTATCAAAGTTGATGTCCGTATCATCTCAGCCACTAATAAAGACCTTAAAGTATTGATAGAACAGGACGGATTCAGAGAAGACCTTTACTATAGAATCCAGGGTTTTAATATCCACCTACCGCCGTTACGTGAAAGAAAAGAGGATATTCCTTTGTTAATTAATCATTTTTCAAATATTATTCAACATGATAAGGGCAGAAAATTGGAGATAGACAATGAGGCATTAAGATTATTAATGGATTATAATTGGCCCGGTAATGTCAGAGAATTGGACAATGAGATTAGACGACTCTGTGTCTTAACAGGTAAGGGTGAATTAATTACCGCTGAAGTAGTTTCTCCACATCTCCGTCAGATAATCAAAGAAGATATTCCAAAAGAAACAGAAAAAGATAAATCTCTAAAGGAACAACTGGAAGAACTTGAACGTAGATGTATTATAGAAGCACTCCAAAAATCTGGTCATAAGAAAATACTCTGTGCCAAAATACTGGGAATAAATCGCAATGATTTAACTAGGAAGATGAAAAGACTGAGAATACAAGAATAGCACATCTATTTATGCTACATAATGTAGCATACCTTATGCTACATAACATAGCATTTCAGTTATCCTACTCTATACCCATCTAAAGACCACTTCATCTAACCTCATACTATTATTATAGTTATAAATTTTTATAAGATTATCACATTTCTGGCACAGGGATTGCTACTACATTAAATGAGGTGATTAATATGAAATGCGAAAATTGTATATATTATAAACCTACCTGCCCGACTGTCCGCCCGGACGAACCGTTCGGACGGGGATATCCGGTCAGGCGGGTAGACACTAAAAGAGGTGATTGCTGGGGAAGAAAAATAGAGGGGAACGCCGACCCAAAAGATATAAAAATTTGTCAGGGACGATACTTCAAGAAGACTGACCCTATAATTAATCAGATAAAATATTTATTTATTTTAGGAAGAAAGAGAACGTCTTTATGGATATAGCACGAATTGACCCCGAAGGGACCGCGGGTGGGCAAAGCCATAAAAGGAAAGTATTCAGCGAACCCGAAGGAACCGCGAGTGGGAAAAACCCTAAAGGAGAAGGATTCAGCGAACGACGGAAATTTCATATATGTGCTATGGATATTCCCGTTAGATTTGTATTAGTTAGTGTCCTTGAAGGCAACATTATAGAAGAAGGTTCAGCACGAATTTGCAATATCAACTTGCCCGACTGGATATCCGGTGAGGTGGGTTTATCAGAAATAGAGGTCTCGGATATAGAAATACCAACCCAAGGTTTACCGCTTAAACCATTTCAGGTTACATTGTTCATTGAACAAGAAAGCTTAGGAAAAATCCATATGCTCTGCTCGGTGCGATGGATTAGTACCAATGGCACTATTTCATTAGGATTACATATTGACCAGATGCCCGAGAAAC
>JAZDMB010000014.1:0-24322 GCA_043801445.1 Planctomycetota bacterium | reverse complement strand
CTTTTTTCCAGACCTCAACGTTTAATTTAATTTGTTCCATAAAAAATTTAGTAAACAGATTTAACGGATTTAATCGGATTAATCTGTTTAATCCGCTTACTCAAAATGGTATTGTTATTAGATTAATTACAAGACATTTTTAACGGGGTCAAGAAAAACAGCCACAGATTACACGGATTAATAGTATGTAGTATAAAATAGGTAGGGGATAGTATGAAGTAGGTAGTATGTAGAATGTAGTATATAATAACAGGTAATATTATAGGCAGGATTCAATAATGGCTTTAACGCCTTTTACCATAGTTTCTAAGGACATACTGGGGTACGGCTTGTCTCTACGCGCTACTTGTTCAGGTAACATTGGTATATGGATAAATCCTACCTTAGTTGGAAGTTTATGGGTTGCTACATAATCAAGCGTTGTATAAAGAACTTCATTACAAAGATGTGTCCCGGCATTAAAGGAAATATTAACAGGTATCCCTTTTTTCTTTAGTTTAGAAATTATGGTTTTAAAGGGCAATCTGACAAAATAAGCGGTTGTTCCCCCCGGGCTGATAAATTCATTTTCGGGTTTGATTTTATTTTCATCCCTGCCCAGATGGATATTCAAGCCCACCCGCTCAAGGAGTATAAGAGAAGCTCCGGTGTATTGCCCTAAAGAAATCACCAGTTCCGGCTGATATTTCTTAATGGCGTTGATTACTAATCTGCCGGCTTTACCAAAGACCACCGGTAATCTCATACCGATAATCATTTTCCCATTAATCTTTTTACCCTGTAGTTTTTTGACTACTTCCCAGGAAGGATTAATCGTATCCTTATTAAAAGGCGCAAATCCGGTAAGCAATATTTTCTTATTACTATTCTTCGGCATAGGTTTTATGTCCTACATAATTCTAATTTACTTGAGACTAATTCGTTGATGATATCCATTATTTGTTCTTTTGTCTTGGAAGCGAATATTTTATTTCTTAATGTTTTTATGCCGATAATTTTTCTGGTATACCAATAAAAAAACTTACGGAAAATAATGACGCCGATTCTTTCGCCGTGATAATCACAACAAAGGTTGAAGTGTTTAATCATCGTATCGGCAATTTCATCCAAAGCAGGAGTTTGAGGCAATATTCCGCTTTTCAGGAATTCGGCTGTTTGCGGAAATATCCAGGGGTTACCCAAAGCACCCCGGGCGATGGTTACGGCATCACAACCGGTTTCATCAAACATCTTCTTGATTAACTGCGGTGAAAGCGCATCTCCGCTGCCTATGACCGGTATATTCAGCGCTTCTTTGACCTTCCTGATTATCTGATAATCCACCCTGCCGCTATAACATTGTATCTTGGTTCTGCCGTGGATAAACAAATATTTTATTCCGGCATCCTGGGCATATAAAGCCACATTTACGGCATTGATGGAATCATCATTCCAGCCGGAGCGTATTTTCAAACTGACCGGTTTTTTAGAGCACTCCACTATAGCTTTGAGTATTTCTTGTAATTTCTTAGGTTCTTTAAGAAGACTGGCGCCTTCGCCTCTTTTGGTTACCTTAGGAACAGGACAAGCGGCATTAAAATCTATAATCTCAAAATCGTATCCGTTTATAATATCTATTGCCTTCCGGATAAACTGCAAATCTGTTCCCAGTAATTGTATGCCCAAAGATTTATCAGCAGGAATATTTTCCATCATCCTTAATGTTTTTTTGCCCCGATAAGCCAGAGCCCGAGCGCTAATCATCTCTAAAAATGCAAATTCACAGCCCAGAGAACGGTTAATCGTCCGGAAAGGTAAATCACTCACGCCTGCCATCGGAGCTAAAATAATTGGCGCTGATAATTGTATATTACCAATTTTAAACATAATAAATTAAAGAAAACCTCGTAACTTCTGCCACGAAGGCACCAAGACACTAAGAATTTTTTGTGCCTTTGTGACTAAATTTTATACTTTCCCTTACTGGAACGAAACCACAGACCAGCTTGCGCCCCGATGGACATCGGGGCGGGCAGGTTACACAGATTAAATCTATTATTGCAGTCTACCTTCTAAATCAATCTGCATCAAGAAAAAAGAGGAACACGAATGGCACGAATGGAGCGAATGTCACGAATATCCTTTGGGGATAAGAATCTAAATTGGTAACTTCTTATTCGTGTGATTCGTCTTAATTCGTCCTATTCGTGTTTATACTTTCCTATACTTTAAGAAGATTTGTATCATCCGACTGGAATTATGTGTGTAATTAACGTTGTGGTGCAGGAGTTGTTCCCTGTCCGGCTTGCGGCATTCTACCTCTTCCACCTCCGCTGAGTTGGTTTTCTATTTTCTTGTATTCATCATACTGCTGAGGCAATAAAATCTGCTGAACTTTCGCATTGCTTTCGTTCCTGAGCGCATCCATTTTGGTCCTGGCTTCATCCGGATTTACCGAATTCTCAGAGGAACGCATTTGAGAAAATAATTCCATACTTTTATTAAAGCGGTCAGTAACAATCTTATTAAGCTCCTGCTTTTGGTAGTCATTCAGATTTTGGGCTTTGGCAAATTCATCTATCCTTCTGACAATTCTCTGCTGCATCTGGGCATTCATTTGCTGTATCCGCGCCTCTTGTTCTTCTTTTTGTATATCCTGCACGACCTGATTAACCTGGTCATGGAATAACTTGGCGAATTCAGGATTATTGAATAATTCAGGCGAGAAACCTTGATATGATAATTGAGCCGGGTTTGTCTTTGCATCAGGTAATGATTGCTGATTAGAAATATTCGAACCGCTTGTATTCTCTGATGACAACACCTGTAATCTCTTTCCAGCACTAACCAATTTCGATTCTACTTGTAATTCCTGAAGAATAATAGATTGCCTGGCAACTGTATCCTTTAAGTTCGCCAATTCATTCTGGAGTTTATTAAGACGGGAATTCAAATCTTTCGCCTGGTCTGATGTTAATTGACTGCTCATCTTATCATTAGGTGTAGAATGCACGAAGTAGCCCGGATTAAGATAAAGATATCCCACTGAACCGGCAGAAACTAAGGTTAGGACGGCAATTACAATCACCAAATATTTCATAGTAAATTCTCCTTATTAATTATACAGAAATTAAAAAAAAGATTGTTTGTAATTATTTCTTATCCCTTTCTCCTTTACCATTCTCACGAACCCCCTGATTATTATTTTGATCCACTTTCTCTTTTCTTTTCTCTTCCGTCAACTTTCTTAATTGTTCCCTGCGCTGTTCAGGAGGCAACTTCTGTAATTCATTAAATTCCTCTTCCCCGATTCTCTTCTTAAAATCATTTTCTAATAACCTTTTCATTTCCTTACGACGGTCCTCCGGAGAAAGTTTTTCCAGTTCATCTCTTTTTTCCTGAGGGAGTTGTTTAACAAGTTCCATAGTGCGTTTTACCATATGCTTTTTCACGGGCGGCATATTTTGCATCTCTTTCATTTTCCCGGATAACTCTTTTCGTTTTTCCGGAGGAAGGTTTTGCAATTTTTGTTTCAAGGCATTACGCGCCTCGGGAGATAATTGTTGTATGCGTTTGTAAATTTGCTCCATCCGCGTTTTATCTTCGGGAGATAGATTTTGATATTTTTTAAACTGTTTCTTGATATTTTCTTTCTGTTCAGGCGTCATCTTTTCCCATCGCTCTTTCTTTTCCTTCATCATTTTTTCCCTGCGTGTTTTATCAGAATCATCTTGATTTTTCTTCCGTTCGGAATGTTTAATTGACTCGTCTTTAGAACCTGTTTTTATTTTATTCACTCCCGCTCCGCTCTCGCTTGAGCGAGGCGAGGAAGACTTATTTTCATCTGATACATTATCCGGTTTTGTTTCTACCCGAGCCCAGGCAATGGCATTAAAAAACAATATCAGGATAACAATAAAACTCACTGAAATTCTTTTCATAAGGGAATCCCTTCGCTTTTAGATTTATTTTTACTATTATTAGTGGCCGTTTAAATCTACATCCATAATTTCAGGTAAAACCTCTACCAGCTCATAATCATCAACATTCATATCATCCATCATCTGAACGGTCTCAAGATTTTCTAATAGTTCCAAATTATTAATTATCTCGTTTTCGGCTAAACCCAACTGACCGTCAGGCAGGGATGATGGACTGCCAAAAGGATTTATCACCCAGATGGCAACTGCAATGAGAACAACGGCAGCGGACGCTAAAAGTCCAACTCTGCGCCAATTGAAGATGGAATATTTGTTTGACTTTAGTTCTTCTTTTTCCAATCTTTCAAGTAGTCTGGCTGCAAATCCAGACGTGACCGAAATCGGTTGATATTTTTCCAATAATTCATCCATCCGCTGTAATAAATATAATTCCTTACGGCAGGAAGAACAGGTATTAAGATGGATTTTTATAATGTTTTTCAAGTCGGCAGAAACCTCATTTTTACGATATGCCTCTAATTCAGGAATAACTTCATTGCATTTAATCATACAGTCTCCTTAATTATTTACATTCCATTATCTTCATATATATAAACATATAATCTATAAAAAAGTTGCGGAGAATTTTAAAATTTCTATAGTGGGTATAACCTGTGGGTAAAACCAGCAAAGGAGCAGACCCAATGGGTAAAAGATTATTTTTATAAGGAAGCCAGGAAACCCAGAGAAAATATTCCTGTTTTCATGGTCTCCTTATAAATTTCCCTGTTTGATAGTGGTCTTGATATAACTCGCCCCGACGAATTCTGTCGGACGAGCAAGAGGAGAATAGAATGACAGATTTTGTATGGTTGAATGGTCAATATTTACCGCGTAAGGATACCAAAATTACTTTACTTGAAAGCGGTCTTCTTTACGGCTACGGAGTATTTGAGACCCTCTTAATTTATTCATGGAAACCATTTCAGTTGGGAGCACATTATGAGCGTCTGAAAAGTTCTGCCAAGCACATACGAATGCCGGTTAATATCAGCATCAAATCACTCCAAACTGCTATCAATCGTTTAGTACAACTTAATCATATAGAACATGGTTTTGTCAGGATAGCGGTTTCTTCGTCTGATGAACCTATGAAATCAATGAAGTTTTCTTCATCAGATTATTCTACGGGTAAAGAATCACCTGCACCCAGAGGGGTGTCAACCAATGCCCCTCGGGGTACAGGAGGCAGTTATCAAACTTCAATGATTTTTATTGAAACAGGCCCTGTATCGCCGGAATACAAAAAATATCGCCAGAGCGGTGGCAGTATAATTATTTATCCCTACCGGAGAAGTTCCGAAACGCCGTATTATAAACACAAGACATTAGCTTATATGGAAAATCTCTTGGCGCGTAGATGGGCTTTTAAGTATAAAGCAATAGAAGCTATTTTCATTAATACTGATAATTATATAATGGAAGGAACACGCAGCACTATTTTCATAGTTAAAGACCGCAAGGTTTTTACTCCTTCTATAGAAAGCAATATTTTACGCGGTATTACACGACAGGTAGTAATCGGTCTTTGCACTAAAAATGCCATTAAAATTAGAGAGAAACCTATGGAGAAGGAAGAGATATTCTCAGCTGACGAGGTGTTCTTGACAAGTTCATTGATGGAAATAATGCCGGTGATAAGCTGCAAGATAAAAACCGAAAACAATACTGCAGAAAAAAATATTGGCGATCAACTTATTGGACCAATAACCAGAATTCTTCAAAACAGTTTTAAAGAATTATTACAGATTTCTTGTAAATAAAAATTACAATGTTAGAATGCTCTAACTTTTCAGCCCCGACAAAATTCGTCGGGAGTTAAAGTCTCTTACCATATTAATATATGTCCGTAATTAATGCTACCGAAATCAAAAAAGGCATGACCATAAAATTCAACAACGAACTGTATGAGGTGCTTGATTACGACCATATCACACCCGGCAACTGGCGTGCTATGATTCAGGCTAAAATGCGTAATATAAAGACAAATTCCACTCTTGAATACCGATTTCGATCATCAGAACGGGTAGAACAAATGGCTATAGAACAATTACAGGTTGAATATATGTATCAAAAAGGTTCTTTAATTGTCTTTATGAATACGGAAAATTATGAGGAAGTTTCCGTACCTGAAAAAATCGTGGGTGATAAGGCAAAATATTTTTCTTCTAACCTATCCGTAATACTTATATATTGTGACGGATTTCTAATCAATATTCAATTACCCGTTACGGTTGACTTGAAAATAATAGAAACCGACCCCCCATTAAAATCAGCAACGATTACAAATGTATTTAAAGCCGCTACATTAGAAACAGGACTTGTTATTCAGGTGCCAGCTTTCGTAGAACAAGGCGAAATTATCCGTATTGATACACGTGATAACAGCTATGTGGAACGGGTCAAGCCTTCCTAACGGGCAGGCAAAACGCAATGATTGTATCCCATCCCTAAAGGGACGAGTCTCTTTGGGCTTGTAGTGTAACTATAAATTATGAAACCATTAACTGTTTTTAAATTAGGTGTTACCTCCTATGATGAAGCGATTTCCTTTCAATTTGAATTAGTTGAACGTGTCAGAGAAACAAAAGGAAAAAACTCATTCTTAATTCTTTTAGAACACCAACCGGTTATTACTTTAGGTAAAAATGCCAACATTAATAACATTCTTGTTTCTCCTGAAATACTAAAAAAGAAAAATATAGAATTAAAACAAGCTAACCGTGGTGGAGATGTAACATATCACGGACCCGGTCAATTAATAGGTTATCCGATAATAAGCCTTGCTCATCACAAGAAAACGATGAGAAATTATGTACGAACAGTAGAACAAACCATTATTAAATCTCTTGCAAGATTCGATATTAGTTCTCATACAAAAGATGATAAATCTGCCGGTGTTTGGGTTAACACCGCTAAAAGCTTAGTTGGCGGTAAAAATGACCCTTCACAAGATTGTATACCTAATAATATAGATGCTTCTAACGGGGCAAACGAACATAAAATCGGATTTATCGGTATGCGTGTATCGAGCGGAATTACTTACCATGGATTCTCGTTGAATATTAATAATGAATTAGATAATTTCAATCTTATTAACCCTTGCGGAATGAAAAACCCTAAAATCACTTCCCTATCAGAACTACTGGGTAAAAACATACCTATAAGCAGTTTTATCAAAGAATACCTGGATGTTTTTAAAGAATTGTTCAATACGGAAATAATCGAGGTCAAAACTCATTTGTCATATATTCCTGAAAATATACCAACATAAATAAGGTGCAAGTTATCCTTCAATAAAATGCTTCTACCAAATTGGTTAAAGACTAAAAAAGTCCCTCTCGGTAAATCAGTTGCTGTGAATAAAATCATCAATCGTTATCATTTAAATACCGTATGTCAAAATGCTCGCTGCCCTAATATTTTTGAATGCTTCGCCAAAGGAACAGCAACTTTTCTTATTTTGGGCGATACCTGCACCAGGAATTGTCGATTCTGTTCTGTCAAAAAACTAAAATCTCAAGGAGAACTGAATCCACCTCATGATGAACCCAAGAAGGTTGGACTTGCCTGCAATGAAATGAAACTAAAGCATATCGTAATTACATCTGTTACCCGTGATGATTTATCTGACGGTGGTGCCTCGGTATTCCATGAAACCATATTGGAGGTAAGAAAAACCTGTCCGGGAATAATAATTGAAGTCTTAACACCTGATTTCCAAGGTAAAAAAGAAAGCATCAATAAAGTTGTCTCAGCCAAACCCGATATATTCAATCATAATATAGAAACAGTACCACGACTGTATGCTGAAATCAGGCCTCTGGCAAATTATAGACGGTCGTTAAAACTTCTTTCCTATGTCAAACATCTCAATCAGAATATCGCTACTAAATCAGGACTGATGCTTGGGTTAGGTGAAGAAAAAGATGAGATTATAAATGTTATGATAGACATCAGAAAAGCAAATTGTGATGTTATTACCATGGGACAATACCTGCGTCCATCACTCTCAAGTGAAACATTAGAAGTAAAAAGATTTATTCCACCGGAAGAATTTTCTTTCTATCGTCAAAAGGCTTATGAATTAGGATTTAAAGCGGTTGCTTCAGGTCCTTTTGTCCGTTCATCATACAATGCCGATGAACTTTGGATGGAACAAAAAGATTTACCCCTTACGGAATACCATTAAATAGAATGCCGTTAGGTATCCATATAAATTATTTATATTTCCCTAAATGATATTTTACACTTATATTCTTATTGGAATACTTGCTATCATTATATTTTTTGTTATCTTTATAAAAAACAAGCGTCGTAAAGGAAAGATGAATCAAGAAGACCAGTGGATGCAAAGTCTTTCACCAGAAGAATGGGGTAGTGATGAAGAAAACGAAAAAAACAACGACTGCTAAAAAGAAAAAAACATCGTTAGTTATCGTAGAATCACCTGCTAAAATTAAAACTATTAGCAAGATTTTAGGGAATGACTATCTTGTCAAATCATCTTATGGTCATATCCGCGACCTCCCCAAAAGCAAATTCGGGATAGATATTGATAATGATTTTAAGCCGACTTATATAATTATAAGGAAGCAACGTAAAACTGTAAATGAATTAAAAAAATTGGCTAGCCATTCTGAAGCAGTTTATTTAGCAACAGACCCTGACAGAGAAGGTGAAGCTATAGCGTGGCATCTCTCAGAGATATTAGGCGTTCCAGAAGAAAAGACCTGGCGGGTTAGTTTTGATGAAATAACTTCTTCTGCTGTTCAGAATGCTTTCAAACAACCTCATAAAATCTCTATAAATCTTGTTAATGCTCAACAAGCAAGACGATTCCTTGATAGAATTATGGGATATAAACTATCACCGCTTTTATGGGAAAAGATAACCAAGGGTTTGTCTGCTGGCAGAGTTCAATCCGTGGCACTCAGACTTATTGTGGAACGGGAAAAGAAAATCAGAAGTTTTAAGCCGCAGGAATACTGGAAAATCACTGCTGAGTTACCCCTATCCCCCGCCCCGATGGGTAAGGCTATCCCCGAAGGTCAACAAAACCCAAAGCTACTGCTTACTAAACTAAATGATTTAAAGGTTGGAAGCCCTTTAGATATCAATAGCCAAATCTGGATTGGAACCGAACCTGAAGCAAAGAAATTAGTGGGGCGTTTGCTCAAAAGCGATTTTATTATTTCTTCTATTATAGAGAAAGAAATCTACCAAAACCCTGCACCGCCGTTTATTACAAGCACCCTGCAGCAAATGGCATCGAGCAGGCTGAACTTCAGCCTGAAAAAGACAATGCTCATTGCCCAGCAATTATATGAGGGCGTAGATTTACCAGAAGGACCGACCGCCCTAATTACCTATATGCGAACCGACTCAGTCAAGGTTAGTGATCAGGCAATCAAAGAATGCAGAAATTTTATCGCAAGTAATTACGGCGAAAACCTGCTCCAGCCCAAAGAGCGCTATTATAAACCGAGTAAACAATCACAGCAGGCACACGAGGCAATCAGGCCCACTTACCTCTCCAAGACACCAGAAAGCATCAGGCAGTATCTCAACAATGACCAGTATAAACTCTATAACCTCATCTGGAGACGGTTCGTGGCAACACAGATGAAGCCGGCGCTCTGGCGCAATAAGGCAGTGGAAATAGATGCAACCTTATCACCCCGCCTTGATTTATCCGTATTCTCTAATGACAAAAAGAAAAATATTATCGCAGAAAAAATACTCCATGGTTTACAGGTTTCACAGCAGCCCCCAACCTGTAATAAGGAGCGACAGTCACCTGCTTTCACTAAAGCTTCGACAGGCAACCTTGTAGACCTGCCCGAACTGGCGTCCGGTCAGGCGGATAAGATAATAAACATCTTCAATAAGAATAAAGATGATGAGGTAACAGCCAAAAATATCCTGAAAGAATTAGATAAAAACCCTGAAGACAAGGCACTGCTTGTAAAGGTGCTCGGGATTCTGGATGACACAATAGAAAATAATCTGCTTGATGAGAGTTTATCAGTACAAAAATGCGTTTTCGGAACGAATGAACATCGTCTGGTATTTAATGGATTCCTGACGCTCTATGAACCTGAAGAGCAACTCTTACCAGCGCTCAAGGAACAGGAAAAATTAACCACAACAAATATCAATTCGACACAATTATTTAGCGAACCACCATCGCGCTATAATGAAGCATCTCTGGTAAAAATATTGGAAAAATACGGGATTGGAAGACCTTCAACATATGCACCGATTATTTCCACCATACAGGATAGAGGTTATGTGACAAAAAATGGCAGATTGCTATTACCTACAGAATTAGGAATTCTCGTAAACGATAAACTAATACCATTCTTCGATGATATCATCAATACCCAATTTACCGCCCGCATAGAAGAAGAACTTGATTTAATAGAAGAATCTAAAAAGGATTTGCTTCCCACACTCAGAAAGTTTTACGAACCGTTTATCAATGATTTACAAAAAGCGGGGAACGAAATGAGCAGCGAAAAAGGTAAACAAACAGGTGAAAAATGCCCAAAATGTTCTAATCCAATTGTAGAACGATGGTCACGCTTTGGCAAATTTTTATCTTGTTCTACCTATCCTGAATGCAAATACACCCGTTCATTAAATATAAAATCCGCTCCTTTAGAAAGCGGCGAAGTCTGTGAAAAATGCGGTAAACCTATGGTGATAAGAACAAGTCATCGTTGGCGTCGTCGTTTCCTTGCATGTTCAGGTTATCCTGAATGTAAAAATGCCAAACCATTCAAAGAAATCATCGCGAAATCTTCCAGTGAAAACCAGGAAGAAAAAACTAACCCGGACAAAGAGGAAATTGAGGAAGAAACAAATAATTAAAACTGTTAATTACAGGTGGTTAATTTTGCATTGCAATATTCCAAAAGATTCACACCTAATCTTTCAAAAAGTTCATTCAACTTAATTATTGGCAACCCCAATATGTTGTAAAAGGAACCTTCTATATTATCAAAAATAAAAGCCCCTACTCCTTCAATGGAAAATCCTCCTGCCTTATCAAATGGTCCTGATAACTTCAGAAACTTATTCAATATCTCATCTGTCATCCTCTTTACTCTTACCTTAGAAACAACAGACGCCTTGACGATTTTCTGCTTTTTGACATCTTTTATACACAACCCCGTATAAACAAAAATACTCTTTCCTGAAAATTCTTTCAGAAGATTCCTTGCTTCACGTTTAGTCCGTGGCTTACCAATCAAACGTTTCCCTGATAGAACAATTGTATCAACACCAACAACATAACCGTTTTTGAATTTTCCGGATACGGTTTCCGCTTTCAGACAAGCATTAAACACTGTATTATATGCCGGTCCTTTTTGCGAATCCATTATTTCATTAGCACCACTCACAACAATTTGATGTGGAATACCGCATTGCGAAAGAATCTGCGAACGTCTTCTTGAAGCAGATGCTAATATTATTATTGACTTCATAGGTTAATCATCATTCTCACTTACTATTAAACACCTCATTAAAATAGATTATAAGATGAAACTCAAGTTATATGCGCTTTTCAAAAAAATCATATGACAAAACAATTAAGGCCAATACCCCCCCCCATAATTTAATACAAAAAGGTTGACAAAATAGCTTTTAAGACTATTATTACATTAGAGAGACAAAAGGGTAAAATTTATCCTTATAGTTATTAAAATACAAGGAGTAAATGAGATATGAAAAAAATATTATTGCTTTCAATAATGATATTTCTTTGTGCCATTTTCAGTGCTATCACCATATCAGAGACTTCTTCTCCGGACTTGAAAACAGCTATTCAGAAAAAAGATGCTAAAATGATTAAACAAGCTGTGGATAATTTAGTTCAACAAAATAATGAGAAAGCACTAAATACTTTAACCGGGGAACTGACTTCATTGGGACCAACCCCGGAACCAGCGGCATATTGGGCAATTCTAGAAGGTATTGGCCGTTTTACTAATAAAGATGTCATCTCTAAGGTAGCTGCTCTCATTATTACCAACAAAAACAAAGATTTAGGCAGTGATTTACTTGCAGCAATGAAAGCCAATCGCACTCCAACTATAGTCCCTCTTCTTAGCAGCCTTTTAGAAAAAGGCAGTTATGAAATGCAATTAGAATGCATTCATCAATTGGGAGCCATTCCTACTAAAGAAACATTGGAAGCGCTTTTTAATTTTCTTAGTCCTTTAAGTGATGACGACACGAAAGATCCGATAAAAGGTCCTTTAATAAAAGAAGTTATCTATTCCATAAAAACCATTACCAATATTGACCGCGGCACTTATCCTAAATCTTGGGTATTGTGGTGGAATGAAAATAAGAATAAAAATTCATCAGAACTTATTCATCCCAAAGAAATTACCGGTAATATTGAGCATGTAGGGCAGTATCGAGATATGAAAGGCATAGAAACATTGGATAAAGAAAAAGTTCTTGTTCTGAGAAATGATAAGTGTGAAAAACGAGCAGCAGTAACTGGAAATGACGGCAATTTTGACAAAATACAGATTATCTTGGAGAGATTGAACATTCCTCATACCGTAATCGGCAAATCAGAATTTGACGTTGAATCATATTCTTTAGACGATAAATGGGCAATCGTTATGAATTGTAATTTTTTCAAGGAGCATTGCTGTTCAGCTGAACATGCAAAAATGAAACCATCCGGTCAAAAGGGAGCGGTGGAAAGAACGCAAGTCTGTCCTGGTAAAGAAGGCACACATGAAAATCATAATACTAAATTAAGCGATAAGACTATAAAGAAAATCACGCAGTTTGTAGAAACAGGCGGCTATCTTTTCACTGAAGATCTGAATATCGAAGAAGTAATTGAACGGGCATTTAAAGGATATATTGTCCATACTAAATATCTTCCTGAACAGCAAGTAAAGATAATGCCGGCTCCGGGTGCTGCATTGCATCCTTATTTAAAATATGTCTTTGAAGCGCCGCCATCAAATACCAATCAGAATACATCAGAAGGAAAATCAAGCGAAACAACATCCATAAAACAACAAGAATTCCGCATTGATGCGGAATGGAAGGTTGACAATGAAAGTCCTGATATAAAAATCCTAAAAAAAGATGCTGTAACTGTCTTAATAGTCAGCCCTCAACTTGCAAAGAAAAATAAAAATGAAGGAGCAGTTGCAGTAACCTGGAGTTATGGCAAACCTGTTGTCAGAACCGGCAGTGATAAACCAACTTATATGCCTGGCGGACGGGTATTACACGTAATGAGCCATTTTGGCGAGCAGAGATCCAAACTGGACGAATTCGCTTTACAGAATCTAATACTTAATTTCTTTATGGAACTTAACGAACAACGTCCAAAAGTTAAAAAAAATTAATTACTAATTCCCCGAACCCCTCTTCATAACCTGCCTGTAGCAAAGTATAATCAGTCTCATGGAGGCATTAAGATACGAATAAATAAAACTGTAATGAAAAGTCATGATTTTGAAAAATTAGTTCTCACTGCATTGGAAGATTTACCGAAATTCTTCAGACAGAAAATGCAAAATATGGATATTGTCATAGAAGACAAACCATCTCTCAAGCAACTAAAGCTATTTAACGAAACTCATCAGGAAATTATTCTCGGATTGTACCAGGGGGTACCGCTCTCTGATAGAACGCATCTTTATGGAATGGTCTTGCCTGACAAAATTACTATCTTCCAGAAAAATATAGAGCGGGTATGCCAAACACCTCTTCAGATAAAAAAAGTAGTCTACCAGACCGTGCAACACGAGATAGCCCATCATTTCGGCATATCTGACCAGAGACTACGCGAAATGGGCGTATATTAACCATCCGCATATATATTTATACGTTCATATTCAGGGTCTGCCTCTGACACAAAGCCAAAGTAAAAAGGAGTTTTAACTTATTTTAATTGACAGATTGAATAATAAGAATTAGTCTTATTAAAATAATTAACACCTAAACTATAGACCTCAACAATTAATCACCCATTCACCCCCCGCGGGGAGTCAAGGGTTCGTGGAGCAAGATATGAGTACAGGATGGAATGGTCTTAAGAAATTTGTTTTCCACCGCCAGAAAGAATTACCCGATGGTCTATGGATGAAGTGCGAGAGTTGCAGTAATCTGGTGCGTAAGGAAGCCGTTTCACAAGGATTACAGGTTTGTCCCGAATGTAATTTCCATTTTTCTATCAGTTCTCATGAACGGATTGCTCTTCTAATTGATGAAAATACTTTTGAAGAATACTGGACTGATTTGGAATCAATGGACCCATTAAAGTTCAGGGCGATGAGTTCTTATCGCGACAAAATATTAGAAGACCAGAAACTTACAGGACTAAAGGATGCCGCAATTGCCGGCAAGGGAAGAATCAACGGTATAGAAGTCATGATGTGCGTCACCGATTCAAGATTTATTATGGGCAGTATGGGTTCTGTGGTCGGTGAAAAGATTACCCGTGCTGCCGAAAAATCAGCTGAGCTTAAAATACCGCTTATAATCGTATCAGGCTCTGGTGGCGGAGCGCGAATGTACGAGGGATGCCTTTCTTTAATGCAAATGGCAAAGACTTCTGCTGCTCTGGCTCGTTTGCATCAAGCAGGTGTAGTTTATATCTCTGTATTAACTAACCCGACTATGGCGGGCGTAATGGCTAGCTTTGCAGGTTTGGGGGACATCATGATTGCTGAACCAAAGGCATTAATCGGCTTTACCGGACCACGTGTTATTGCCCAAACTATCGGCAAGGAACTGCCTAAAGGATTTCAAACATCCGAATTCTTGCTTCAGCACGGATTAATTGATAAGATTATTGAACGAAGTGTTCTGAAATCAGAACTGGCGCGAATATTAGAATATTTTCTATGAAAGGCAAACGCGAATAGGACGAATAAGACGAATGGCGCGACTAATAATTTCTTTTCGTGTGCTTCATTTCATTCGTGTAATTCGTGTTAAATAATTATGATAAAAGTAACAGAAATAAGATGGCATGCCCGCGGAGGTCAGGGCGCGATGTTAGCGGCGCGGACATTAGCCCGGGTGGCAATATCTGAAAATAAATATGCTCAGGGAATGCCCGAATTCGGTCCGGAACGAATGGGCGCACCGATACGTGCTTATAACCGTATCAGTGCCGGTAAATTCTCACTCTACTGTTCGGTGGTCAATCCCGATGTCGTGGTGGTACTCGACCCCTCAATCATGGAAACTATTGATGTTACCGAAGGAATTAATAAGGATGGCATTATTATTATCAATACAAAACAATTACCATCGGAATTGCGCGGCAAACTCAAAAATGATGTAAATAAAGTTTACACGGTAGATGCCACAGGCATTTCCGTAGACACACTTGGCAGGCCAATGCCTAATACACCGATAATGGGTGCTATCGTTAAGATTACCGGCTTAATAACATTAGAAGGATTATTAACCGATATTAAACATTCTTTTGGTGATAAATTTTCACCCAAGGTCGTAGAAGGTAATCTCATCTCAATCAAAAGAGGTTTTGCGGAAATAAAAGAATAAAGCCACCTGACATTACGTCGGTAACATTAAGGAGAAATAAGATGAAGAAACTAATGAATAGACACGAGATGCCTATTGGTTCAGTTATAGATAAACCCGGTAATAGTATGGAGTACGAAACCGGAGGCTGGCGTAACTATAGGCCGATTCGTGATGACAAAAAATGCACACATTGTCTTCTCTGTTGGATTTATTGTCCTGAAGGATGCATTAAGGTAACAGAAGGTAAAATTACAGAAATTGATTTGAAGTATTGTAAAGGTTGTGGTATTTGCGCAGAGGAATGCCCGCTCAAAGATAAGGCAATACAGATGATAGAAGAAAAAAAGGAGGATTAAAATGCCAAGAATCGTTGCAATGACCGGTAATAACGCCATAGCCGAAGGAATGCGCCAGATAAATCCCGATGTTGTTGCGGCATATCCGATTACTCCCCAGACAGAAGCTGTGGAAGAATTCGCTGATTTTGTAGCCAATGGTCGGGTTAAAACGCAATACATACCCGTGGAAAGCGAACATAGTTCAATGAGCGCTTGTATCGGAGCGTCGGCATCTGGCGCCCGAACAATGACGACTACATCTTCCGCCGGGTTTGCTTTAATGTGGGAAATGCTGCCTATTGCCTCGGGACTACGCACACCTGTTATAATGTATGTGGCTAACCGCGCCTTTAGCGCTCCGCTGAATATCCATTGCAGCCATGACGATACTATGGGCGGTCGTGATACCGGCTGGATACAGATTTATTCGGAAAATGCCCAGGAGGCTTATGACAATTTAATACAGGCCGTCCTAATCGGAGAAGATAAATCTATCCGTCTGCCTGTTATGGTTTGTATGGATGGCTTTATCATCAGCCACTCGGTAGAAAGAGTCGAGCTTCTGGATGATGAAATAATTCAGAAATTTATTGGGGAATATAAAACAGAGTATAGTTTATTAAATGTTAATAACCCAATAAGTATCGGCGCCTGTGCTTTACAAGATTATTATACGGAACATAAAAGACAGCATTCCGAGGCATTAATGAACAGTAAGGATAAAATATTGGAAATTGCCGATAAATTCTATAAGATTTCCGGAAGAAAATACGGGTTATTTGAATCGTACCGTTTGGACGATGCCGAATACGCCATTGTTATTATTAATTCTGCGGCAGGTGTGGCAAAGATGGTTGTGGATGAACTAAGAGAAAAAGGAATTAAAGTAGGCGTATTAAAACCCAGGATTTATCGTCCGTTCCCGGCCACTGAAATCAAAAACGCCCTGAAACATCTTAAGGCAATTGCGGTTTTAGACCGCGTAGATTCTTTTGGGACGGCCAGCACCCCCACCTTTACAGAAGTAAAAGCCGCAATGTATGGACTTGATAAATCACCGCTGATGATTAATTATGTCTACGGCTTAGGGGGACGCGATGTAAGATTAGAAGATATTAATAAGGTTTATCAAAAACTGATTAGTATCGGTAAAACAGGCAAAATTGATAAGGTCTTTGATTATCTGACTGTAAGGGAATAATTAGCCGCAAAGGCACAAAGAATTCTTAGTGTCTTGATGCCTTAGTGGCAGAAGTTAAGGAGTAAACAAATGATAGACAATAAAGATGTTGAAGTTGTAAAGATTATAGATAAATATGAGGGGAATAAAAGCGCCTTAATACAGATATTGCTTGATATCCAGCAAAAAAAGAGATGGCTTCCCAAAGAGACGCTTTTACTGGTAAGTGAACAATTAAAGGTGCCTCTTAACTGGGTTTATCATGCGGTGACTTTCTACAAAGCATTTAGTCTTGAACCGCGCGGCAGGCATATTGCGACTGTTTGCCTTGGAACTGCCTGCCATGTCCGCGGAGCCCCGTCACTCCTGGAAAGAATGTCGCAACGCCTTGAAATAAAATCTGGCCAAACCACAAAAGACCAACGTTTTACCTTAACAACAGTAAACTGTATAGGATGCTGCGCATTAGGGCCGGTGCTTGCTATAGATGATAATTATTACAGCAATCCTTCCGGTTCAGGATTAGACAAAATTATTAATGGTTACGAGTAAGGAAAGATGATTATATGGAAAAATTGAAATCAATTGCTGATTTGGAAACCATCAGGAAAAAGACTCTTGAAAAATATGCCGATAAAACGATTATCACGATATGTTCGGGGACCGGTTGCCGGGCATATGGCGCTCAAAAAGTCTCAGATGCATTTGCACAGGAATTAGAAAAACAAAAACTTACAAATAAGGTTATTCTCAGACGCAGTGGCTGCCACGGCTTTTGTGAAAGAGGGCCAATCATTGTTATTTTCCCTGAGGAAATATGCTACCTCAGCGTCAAAACAGAAGATGTTGCAGAGATTATTTCCGAAACCATAATGGGCGGTAAAAAGATTGAACGGTTGATGTACAAGGATGAAAAAACCGGCGAAGCCATTCCTCTCGAATCTCACATACCATTTTATAAATACCAGAAACGGCTTATTCTTGCTAATAATACCAGACTTGACCCGACCAGTATCGAAGATTATATCGGTCAGGGCGGCTATTCAGCATTGGCAAAGGTATTAGCCGGCATGTCTCCCGAAGATGTATTGGAAAAGATTAAGAAATCTAACCTGCGTGGCAGAGGCGGCGGCGGCTTCCCGGCCGGTCTTAAATGGGAAACTACCCGGAATGCCCCGGAGAAGATAAAGTATGTCGTGATAAACGCCGACGAAGGTGACCCGGGTGCCTATATGAACCGGAGTGTCCTTGAAGGTAATCCGCATTCGGTGCTTGAAGGACTTATTATTACCGGATATACCATCGGCGCACAATCCGGTTTTATCTATGTCAGACAGGAATATCCTCTGGCTTTAGAGAATACCCTCAAAGCCATTGCAGACGCAGAGAAATTAGGATTATTGGGAAACAATATTCTTACTTCCAAATTCAGTTTCAATGTCAAGGTGCATCGTGGCGCAGGCGCTTTTGTATCAGGCGAATCCAGCGCCTTGATGACGGCTCTTGAAGGACGGGTCGGAGAACCAAGACTTAAATATATCAAAACCGCTGTCAGCGGATTATGGGAAAAACCAACCAATCTTAATAACGTGGAAACCTATGCCAATGTGCCTTTGATAATCAACAACGGCGTAGATTGGTTTACTAAAATCGGCACCAAGAATAATTACGGAACAAAGATATTCTCACTGGTCGGCAAGGTTAAAAATACCGGACTGGTTGAAGTTCCGCTCGGAACCACCTTAAGGAAAATCATCTATGATATCGGAGGCGGCCTCAGGGACGACAAAAAATTCAAGGCGGTCCAAACCGGCGGCCCTTCTGGCGGCTGTATCCCTGAAAATATGCTCGATTTACCGGTTGACTTCGATGAACTCACCAAAGCCGGCTCGATGATGGGCTCAGGCGGAATGATTGTAATGGATGAAGATTCCTGTATGGTTGATGTGGCGCGATATTTTCTCCAATTCCTATCGGAAGAATCATGCGGCAAGTGTATCCCCTGCCGTGAAGGCATTGCCCAGATGCTTGATGTATTGAAAAGAATTACCGAGGGACAAGGCGTTGAGGGCGATGTGGAACTGCTGATGGATATATCGCAATTGTTGGAAGCATCATTGTGCGCACTGGGAACAACCGCGGCTAATCCGGTGCTGACTACCATGAAATACTTCCTTAAAGAATATGATGCCCATATCAAAGATAAAACATGCCCGGCGCATGTATGCAAGGCATTGACCGCCTATTATATAAATCCGGAAAAATGCACCGGTTGCATGGTCTGTTTAAAGCAATGCCCGGTGAACGCCATTACCGGCGGAAAGAAAATGGTTCATGTCATAAACCAGAAGACATGCACCAAATGCGGAACCTGTTTTGAGGTTTGCCCCAAGAAATCCAGGTCTGTGGAAAAGATTTCACCTCAAAGCAAATTACCGAAAACTCCGGCAGAACCTATACCGATTAAAAGTAATGTTAAATAGAATGAATCAGGCCAGCCCGAACGGCCGCCCGCCTGAACGACGCAGTCGGGCAGGTAAGGTCGGGCAGGTAACCCTGAAAATTGACGGCAATGATGTATCAATAGAATCAGGGAAAACTATTCTTGAGGCGGCGCAACAGGCAGAGATTGAAATTCCGACTCTCTGTTATCATAAAAAACTGTTGCCATACGGCGCTTGCAGGCTTTGCATGGTTGAAATCACCAGTGACAACTATACGCAAAACGCAAACCGCAAACCGCAAACCGCAAAAATGGTTGCCGCATGTGCTTATCCGGTTGAAGAAAATCTTAGAGTTAATACTAAATCAGACAAGGTTATTAAATTCCGCAAGCTTATGATTGAGCTATTGATGGCTATCGTACCTTATCTGGCATATGTACGCGAGTTAGCCGAAGAATACGATGTTAAGAAAAGCCGATTTAATCCAAAACTTTCAATGTGCATTCTCTGCGGGTTATGCGTGCGTTACTGTGCGGAAGTGAAGAATAAAAAAACTGCCCGATCGGACGGTAGTTCGGGCGGGGCGGTCGGGTTTATCGGCAGAGGAATAGACCGTGAGTTGGCATGGATTCCTGATTCGGCATATGAAAAAGATTGCGCCGGTTGTTTCGAATGCTTCTTCATCTGTCCGACAGGAGTTTTTCCGTCAAACTGGAGCATGAACACCATTAAACAACTTAGGGAAAGATAGTAAACTGATTAATCAGATTTATCGCCCGTACGGGCGTTAAATCAGTTTACAAGTTAAAGGAGACAACTTATGAAACAGATAAACCTCAAAGTAGACGGTAAGAATATAACAGTAGACTCAGGAAAGAATATCCTTGAAGCGGCGCAACAGGCCGGAATTGAAATCCCGACTCTCTGTTATCATAAAAAACTGCTGCCCTACGGAGCGTGCCGGCTGTGCATGGTTGAAATCACCAGTGGCAACAAATCACGGGTAGTCGCTTCCTGCGCCTATCCGATCGAAGAAGGACTGGAAGTCAATACCAAATCACCCAAGGTTATTAATATCCGCAAATTAATGATTGAGCTGCTCCTGCCGCTTGTGCCTTATAACCCATTGATAAAAAAACTGGCTGAAGAATACGGCATAAAAAAAACCAGATTCAAAAGGAAGGTGGATGCCTGTATACTTTGCGGGTTATGCGTCCGCTATTCCTCCGAAGTGAAAAAACATGACAGCGTCGGCTTTGTCGGCAGAGGCGTAGAACGGCATATTGCCTGGGTGCCGAAATCAGCGGACGATAAATACGAATCATGCCCGGAATGTTCTGATATTTGTCCGACAGATGTATTCCGCAAAAAAGAGCTCTCTATCAAAGAAGAACTATTTGCCTCCGGACACCGGCTTTGCGCCGGTTGCGGAGCGGCAACTTCGCTTCGTCAGATTATGCTTGCGACCGAAGACCCGGTCGTTGTTTCCAATGCCACGGGTTGCGCATATGTAGCAACCGTAACCTATCCTTATACTGCCTGGAAATGTAATTATATTCACAGCGCATTTGAAAATGCCGCGGCAACCATATCCGGAATCGAAGCTGCATACCAATCATTAAAACGACAGGGAAAAATCAAGAAGACTATCAAATTTATCGCTATCGGCGGTGATGGCGGAACCTATGATATCGGATTGCAATCTCTTTCAGGAGCATTAGAACGCGGCCACAGTTTCCTTTATATCTGCTATAACAACGAGGCATATATGAATACCGGCATCCAGCGCTCGGGCGCAACGCCTATGGGCGCTTCTACCACAACTTCACCTGCCGGAACAGCCAGTTCCGGTAAAAATGTGTACCGCAAGGATTTAACTGCGATTATCGCCGCGCATAATATCCCTTATGTCGCCCAGACTACACCGGCACACTGGGATGATTTGATAACCAAAGTAAAAAAAGCGCTTGCCATCGACGGTCCGACATTCATTAATATCCTATCGCCCTGCCACAGGGGTTGGAGAATAGAAATGAAAGATTCGATGAAATTAGCGCGTATTGCCGCTGATACCTGCTATTGGCCGCTTTACGAAGTAGAAAACGGGGAATGGAAATTGAATTACATCCCGAATAAACAAAAACCTATTACAGAATGGATGAAGCCCCAGGGACGCTTTAAACACTTATTCCAGAAACCTGAATATCAGCCTGTGATTGATAAAATCCAGAACGGTGTAAATAAAGAATGGGCGGTTCTTCTTAAGAAATGTGGTAAATAGAAAACTCCGTAACCGCAGATTATGCGGATTTCGCAGATTTCTATTTCTTTAATTTTAATCCGTTTAATCAGCTAAATCAGCGGTTGCCTTTTATAATATGAATTCCATAGCAATCGGTATTGATATCGGCGGCAGCCATATTTCCACTGCGCTTGTTAATCCAAATGGTAAATTCATAACTAAAGAAACCATTTCATTCCTGAAACCACCTGACGGCAAACAAGGTATCCGCCTGATAAAGCAACTGGTTAAAACATTACTTGATTCTAAAATCCAAAATCTAAAATCTAAAATCAAACCAGCCGGCATCGGCATTGCCTGTCCGGGTTGTGTTGACCACGAAAAAGGAGTGGTTCTTTCCGATTCCCCCAACCTGATTGGATGGAAGGGAACGCAGGTCAAAACAGTACTAGAGTACTTAGTACTAAAGCACTTCCGATTGAAGATACCCGTCTTCGTTGATAACGATGCCAATCTTGCCGCGCTCGGCGAGAATACATTCGGAGCGGGCAAAAACGCCCGCAACCTCATCTGCCTGACCTTAGGCACAGGTGTGGGCGGCGGGATTATTATAAATAACCAAATATATCACGGCTCCCATTTCTATGCCGGTGAAATCGGACATATGACTATCTCTCTGTTCAATGAACAATGTTCAATGAACAATGTTCAATGTCCAACCCGCCCGAACGACCGTCCGGTCGGGCAGGCAGGACCAATATGTAGTTGCGGCAAACGCGGACACTTGGAGGCGCTGGTCAGCGGCCCGGCTATTGTCAGGGAATTCACCGCCGAGTCGCGGAGAACGCAGAGGAATAAAAAGATATTATCTCTGCGACCTCTGTGTCTCTGCGGTGGAAATAAGGAACTTACGGCTAAGATGGTATTTGATGCCGCTCGTAAAGGCGATAAGATTGCCGGATTGGTTATTGAACAGGCGACATATTATTTGGGATGCGCCGTATCATCATTGATAAACACCTTTGACCCTGAAGTGGTAGTGATTGGCGGAGGGATTGCACAGGCAGGTGATATCCTTTTCAAACCATTGCGTCTGATGGTCAAAGATGGAATAATGCCGCATCTTTATCGCCGGCCCAAGGTCGTCCCTGCCAAATTAGGCGAAAATGCCGGACTCTTAGGCGCAGCGGCTGTTGTCTTTTCCTCCCTGCCCCGTCGGACTATTTAGTTTGTAGAGTCTATTGAGTCCGTAGAGTTTATAGAGTTTCAGCCCCGCCTGAGGCGGGCAGGCATAAAACCAAGATAATTTCTCCTGAATTCATGGCTTCCTTATATAAATTCTTTATTTGATATGATGGATTCACATATAAAAAATTTCTTTCTCCCCCGGAGCTAACTACCCTCGTGCGTTGCGGGAACTACCCCCGACCGTTGCGGGGACTACCCTGAACCGTTGCGGGAACTACCCGGACCATATCAGGGAACTACCCCCAACACAAGGCAGAACTACCCGGACCAGTTCCCAGAACTACCCGGACCACATCGGGGAACTACCCGCAACACAGGACAGAACTACCCCCGACTGTTGTGGGTATTACCCGGAACACAAGGTAGAACTACCCAAACCAGTTCCCGGAACTACCCGGACCATATCGGGGAACTACCCGCAACACAGGGCAGAACTACCCGGAACCGATCCCGGAACTACCCCCGACCGTTGCAGGTAGTATGGGTGGGGGTATAGCCACCCCCTCTGAACAATTTTGTGCTCAAAATAGGGCAAAAACAGGGGCTGAAAGTGGACAAATGAAGTTGTCTTATTGAATTCAGTATGCCCTCCGAATTCCCAGATTTACCACAAAGCCACAAAAACACGAAGAATTCCCTGCCCGCCTTTGGAGGGTTAGTGTCTTGGTGGTAAGAATTCCGGATATTATTTATAAGGAAGCCAGGAAATCAGGAATAGTTCTCCTGTCCTCATAGTCTCCTTATAGAAAATTATCGTGTCCCCCGAGACATATGGATTTTAGAAAAATGGCGCCAGTTAGCTCGAATAAATAGCCCATTGCAGGGGAGTGAATGTGTCCCACGAGAAAGTACTAATATGAATTTCACCACAAAGAACACAAAGTTCACAAAGGTATTTCTTTGTGTTCTCTGTCCCTTACGGAAGGCAGTAGCTCTGCCTTTGTGGTTTATCTACTTGGTTAATCTTTTATTGTTTTATGGTACCCTTGAATAATTATCATAGGCATAGCCGGTCATATCGCCAAACGAATAGGGAAGAGTTCCCACGGCAACCGTGGTCTTGGTTAAATCTGATTTTAGAATACGGGTAACATTATTAGAAGCTCCATTTGCCACCCAGACATAGGTCCCATCTACCGCGATTCCCTGAGGACTAGTTCCCACTGTAATAGTAGTCTTTTGGCTAGTATCTGATTTCAGGATGCGGGTTACATTACTAGAGCTCGTATTTACCACCCAGCAATATGTTCCATCTACCGCGACTCCTTCGGGGTTAGTTCCCACCGCAATCGTAGTCGTAATGGCGGGGTTTGATTTCTGGATACGGGTGACATTATTAGAATTCCTATTTGCTACCCAGCAAT
>JAZDMB010000055.1:0-21049 GCA_043801445.1 Planctomycetota bacterium | reverse complement strand
GCCACCATCGCCTTTGGGATGGGCATTGATAAGCCGAATATCCGTTATGTGATTCATTGCGATATGCCCAAAAGCATTGAGGGCTATTATCAGGAAACCGGGCGGGCGGGTCGTGATGGGCTTAAGAGCGATTGTATTTTGTTTTTCAGTTATAGCGATAAAATCAAGCACGAATATTTCATTAGGAAGATTGAAGATGAACAAAACCGGCGGATTGCCTATAGTAAATTGTACAGGATGATTGATTTTTGCACTTGGTCTAAATGCCGGCGGATAACTTTGTTAAATTACTTCGGTGAAAAATATGATACTTATAACTGTAATATGTGCGATGCCTGCGCCCCTTCTGAAAAAGCAGAAGTTATATCATACACTGAACCAGAGGCTGTAATTCCTAAATCTAAAAAAACTACCGACTTTGTTTTCAGGGATTGCGACCAAAAATTATTTGAAATCCTAAGGGCATTGCGAAAGCAGCTCGCGGATAAGCAGCACGTGCCGCCATATATAGTATTCTCGGATGTAGCTTTAAAAGATATGTCAACACGGTATCCGCAGACCATGGATGCTTTTAGGGAAATTAATGGGGTTGGAGATGTGAAGCTAAAAAAATATGGGCATTTGTTTACAGAAAAAATAGTTGATTACTGCAAGACTGATACAAGGCGTACTCTCTTCCTGACATAAGGAAAGAATGTCCCAGCGCCTATGAAAAATGGACGGAGGCACAGGAACAGAAGTTAATTATCGAATATAAAAGCGGTAAAACAATTAGTGAAATAGCAAATCTTTTAGGCAGACAAACAGGAGGAATTAGGTCACGGCTCAATAAATTAAATATAATTCCCTCCTAATTCGGGGGACGCCATACCGACCAGTTAAATACTAATTAAAGAGACCTAACCAGCTCACACTCAATTGTTGCATTGCGTCCATCTTGAATGTCAACACCGCATCACCGATTGGTCGGGTAAATATTAGATTTTAGTTGAAAGGAAATAAAGGGTTGGTATAATAATTAGGTGAGGTGTCCATGGAAGTTGGAAACCAAATTACGAGTATTTTATCCTATATGCAAAACCTTCAAACGACACATAAAATAATGCAACTTCTCACACAATGGAGGTATTACACTGAATACAGTTCATCCGTTTTGCTGAATGACGTTAACAATACTAATGAAGATTTAGCTGTTTTACTTCTGAACAAAATCTTTGGTTGGGAATTGAAAAATCTCAATAAAAAGCAAACCAATTTCCCTGCGATTGATTTAGGAGATATAGAGCATAAAATAGGTGTTTCAGTTACAGCAACTGCTTCGTCAGACTATATCCACGAGAAAATAAAAATAAATATTGAGCATGAGGTCTACAAAACATTCCCGAATCACTATTTTTTCATTACGACGAAGAAAAGGGGTTATACAACAAAATTTAATACACAAGGAAAATATGTTTTTGATAAAAGCAAAAATATAATCGATATAGAAGATTTATTGAAAGAGATAAAAAATTCATCAATAGAAATTCAAGGAGAAATCCTGCTAATTTTAGAGAATAATGTTTCAAGGCTAAAGAGTGGTTTTATTGAAGATATAACCCCACAGGACATTGCAGAAATGTTGGGTGCATTTTCCGCACAAAACCCAAATTTGATAAATAACATTTCCTATTCAATCAGAAAAATACACAGAACGAAATTCCCTACAAAGAATAAAATCAATAATTTAAGCGAAGGCTACATCAAATTAATACAACAACAGTCTTTGCCATTTTTTGAGCAGTTCAGAACTTTTTTGGAAAAATTTGAAAACAAGGCTTTCAAAGAAATTTACTTGAATATAACAGGCGATTTGCAGAAACGGATTTTGGTTAAACGGACCGAATACGATAAATTTGATGGAATTTTCTCGGAAATTGAAGACATCTGTAAAAGACAGTCCGAGGCATTAGTGGCAGACAGAAGGCGTTTGCAAATACTGCTTCATTTTATGTATTTTCAATGCGACATTGGCGAAAACGAAAATGATAACACCAGATAAATATTTAAACCTGAAACATTCTCTACTTAATGTGACCGCTTCGGTTTTAAAAGCGTTACAGAGAATAAAAGTTTTATCTTATAGTGAGCTTGAAAATGAAGTATGCAAATTACTCGGGGCTGATAGTAAACCCGTTTTCCCGTATGCATTAAATTTTCTTTTTTTACTCAACAAAATTGAATATAATAAAAACATAGATTCTTTTAGCATTAAACATTTAAAATGAAGCTTAACAAAATATACAGCAATAAGGACTTTCACAATACCAAGTTTAATTTGGGATTAAGTGTAATTTATGCAGATGTAAAAGCAAAAACAAGCCCGAATAGTTCGCATAATTTGGGAAAATCAAAGCTAATTGAGTTAATTAATTTTCTTCTTTTAAAAGGAATTACACCAAAAGAACATTTTTTAACCTCTACGAAAGATAAAAAAACCAATACGCGCAAATTTAATGGTTATGAATTTTATTTGGAAATTCTTCTCAATTCGGGCAAATATCTCACCATTAAAAGAACTGTTGCAGACAGTTCAAAGGTTTCAATAAAAGTGTCAACTGATAGTGTAAAAGATTTTGAAATTCCGAAGCAATGGGATTTGGAAAATATAACTCTTGGCGAAGCAAAACAAAAATTGAATGAGTATTTAGATTTTAATTTTTTTAATGCAAACCCTGTCTTTGACTTTAGAGATACTATTAATTATTCCTTAAGGATGCATAATGATTATGCTGATTTATTTATGCTTAGCAAGTTCACCTGGGATGAAAAGAAATGGAAAACTTTTATGTTTTCGCTTTTGGGGTTTGACTGCTCCCCGCTTGCAAAAAAATACGCTATTGAGGAAGAAATAAAACAAATAAATAAAGTTATTGAAGAACAGGAAGAAGGGTTCAATATTCAATCAAATCAAAAAGATGAGATAGAAGGATTCATACAGGTTCTTAATAAATCCAAACGGGAAAGAATACAAGAATTGGATAATCTGAACTTTTATCGTCAAGACGACAAAATGATTGTTAATTTAGTTGAAGAGATAGAAACGAGAATCAGCGAGTTAAATAAAGCCTCGTATAATTTTCAATTTGAAATAAAAAAGATTAATGAGTCTTTAAAAAGCAATTTTGATTTTGATTTAGATGTAGTCAAAGAAGTTTTTGCTGAAGTTGAACTTTATTTCCCAGACCAACTGGACAAATCATATCAAGAATTAATTGAATTTAATAAACAAATCACTGCGGAACGGAAGACACTTTTAAAGGACACTTTGTCTAAGAAGACTGAAGCCCTAAGAAATATTAAACTTTTGCTTATTAATTCAAATAAAGAGAAGGAGAAGTTTAGAGATGTTATACAAGATAATACCATTCTAAAAAAACTTAAGGAATACCAAAGTGAACTCATAAAGCTTGAAAATGAAATTGCAAGACACGAAGCGCAGTTAGATTCCATCAAAATCATTGAATCAAAGAAGTCGGAAATCGGCAGATTAAAGGATGATCTGAAAATTGCTGTACAAAAGCTATCTGCAATTCTGGACAATACTTCTGCAAATAGTCGCTATGCAAAGATACGAAACTTCTTTTCAGATTTTGCATACTCAATTCTGAACTATCAAGCAATTATCTCTGTCGCTCCAAACTCTAAGAATAACGTCGAATTTAGTTATAGAATTGGAGAGACAAAAAAAAGTGAGGGCAATACATATAAGAAAATGCTTTGCGTTGCATTTGACTTGGCAATATTAGCAGAGTATTCAAACGAATCGTATTTCAGGTTTGTCTATCACGACGATATATTTTCTAATCAGGAAAATAAAATAAGAGCAAGGTTGTTGAATCTTTTAAAAGAGTACTGCACTAAGTATAACATTCAATATATCCTCAGCGTAATCAAAGATGATTTGCCAAGAGATGACAAAGATAATTTCATAATGTTTGATAAAGATGAAATTATTATGGAGTTGCATGATAAAAACGATGATGGCAAACTTTTTAAGACATCGTTCTAACCTTAACTTCTGTGCCGCACACCATACATCATATGCCTCAATTCCTAAATTCGGGGGACACCCTCCAACAGTTAAATAGTAATTACAGCGATTCCACTAAAATTCAAACTCAATTGATGGCTTGTGAACACAACATAAGGATGTTATAACACTCTGCCGCAACTGTTAGTGTCGTCATACTCCAATGCTGGATTATAGATTACGCTTGTAAGGAATCGCCCAGACGCGTCCGATTCTTGTGCCTTCTGTGTGCCAAATGGGTGTGAAAAGAGGCATATTCTTGTTGACTCCTGTCAACTCAAATTTTATTATTATCCCATTGACAATTCAATAGTTATATGATTTTTAAGTAGTTATGAAAAACGACCTGATTGCATTAGGAAACCGCCGCTCTATCCAACTGAGCTACGGGCGCATCTATTTTACTTTAATACAACCATCGGTAATAATTTGTTCTATAATCTTACGACTTTTAAGTCGTTTTAACTTATATTCTATTTGCCTGGCTTGTGGTATGGTATTATATTTTTGATAAAAAACTAGAATTAAAGGTCTAATATTACATGTTGATTTTACGAGCCCAGTATTATGTTTTTCCAATCGTTTTTCTATATTTTGAGTACTTCCGATATAATAAGTTTCGTTGCGACTGCTTTTTAAAATATAGACATAACCGTAAGATTGTTTTATCATGATGTTGTAATTCCAATAATTGTAAGTCTGCCCCGATATTACATCGGGGCAGACTTGCGACCTCCCCGATGTGACATCGGGGCGCTCTATCCAACTGAGCTACGGGCGCATTTGTTTTGTTGACATATTATAGATAACTATTATATAAATACAATGATATTTAAATCGTTTTTTATAAGTATGCGTTCATTATTTAGATTTCTTGTCATAAGTTTTTCGATTTCTGTATTTGCTTCATTTAACTCAATCACTTTGGCTGAAGTCAAAGGCAGCATTTCATCTTACAGCTGGTTTAATCGAGGCGAATTTATCATTGAAGGCAACGACCAGCAGGCTCATAATAATTGGTATATTAATCAGCCGACTGATTCCATAATGCTGGGCGCTAATACTTATTTTTTTGAGGTGAAATATAATGAGAGAATTTCGGCTGATTTTACTTTGAATAGTGGTTTGATAAAAGACGAACAACAAGTAACGTATATGGTGCATAATCAACAGGGCTACCTTAAGGACTTGAGTTATTCCTCTGTTGAAGGCAGAAGCAGTTTTGGGAGTTGCGGATTATTCTACCGGCTGATGGGTAAAACTAATAAGTCTATATCACGATTTGATATCGGAGTGGGATATATCGGTTATAAAAGTTCTGTGACCTATAATAATACGAGTGTTGTTATTGATTGGGATAATCCATTAAACAATAATAGGACATTCTCGGAAGACTGGGAGAAATATAACATATATTATCATGGTATTGATTTCAGGATTAAAGAGGAGGTGTTTGTAACCCAGGGTATTTCAGTAAGTCTTTCAGGAGGCTACGCATCACGTCTAACCGCTAAATATACTTCTGTTAAGTATCCTGAGCGTCCCGTAGCGCAGCAACAAAAGAATATTATTTCAGCTAATGGAAATGGAATTCATTACGACATCCGCCTGAACTACTATTTTACGCCTAATTTTTCGGTTAACGGAGGCTATAAATATCTGCTTCTAAGGACTGAAGGTCATAATCATACTGATGTTTATCCGATGCGAAATGGTTCCGACCAAAAATTAAAGAGTGAAATGGGTGGTTTCATTTTCAGTGTAGCATATCATTTCTGATTCAATCAGCTGGTTTTAATCCATAAACTTTTATACTACGTATCGAATTTGCAGTTTGTTTTATCTTTTCAGCCGATACATTAAATTTTTTAATAAGTGTGTTTGCAGTTGGGTCATTAGCCATATAATCAATAGGAAAAGACGTCTCCTCTATTATTTTGACATTATTGAACCCGGCGGCTTTGATTATGCCGATATATTTATTCTTCATTATCGCACCGGAAAGGCATCCTATATAGGCTTCGATAGAATCTTTGATGCAACCAGGGAGTTTATTTGTCAGAACTATGTCCGAGACCATTATTCTGCCGCCCGGTTTTAATACTCTGAATGCTTCCTTGAATACTTTGTCTTTTTCAGGAGAAAGATTGATAACACAGTTTGAAATAACGATATCAATGGAATTATCATCGACCGGCATATTTTCAATTTCGCCAAGCCTGAATTCCACATTATTGTAATTACCTTTTTGGGCATTTCTTGTTGCCTTTTTAATCATTTCCGGAGTCATATCTATACCGATTACTTTGCCTGTTTTGCCGACTTTATTGGCGGCAAGGAAACAGTCAAACCCGGCACCTGAACCGAGGTCAAGTACAGTTTCTTCTTTTTTTAAGGATGCCAAGGCAATGGGATTACCGCAGCCCAACCCTAAATTTGCGCCATCAGGGACGCTGTTAATTTCCCTATCGGAATATCCTATTCCTTTACTGATAGTTTCTGTTGATGTGGTAGTTCCGCAGCAACTTTTAGAATTGCAACAGTTCCGATGGATATCCGAATTGGCTATTTTGGCGTAACCGTCTTTTACAAATTTCTTTATTGCTTTACTTTTCATTTTATTATCCTTTCAAAAAGCTAATAGTATTAGAACAAGAATGTATTGAATGTATAAAATCCAATAAACATTTAAAGTATTTCTTATATTTATATAATGAATTGTTCCAAATTTTAAAGACTTTTTCTTGTAAAATAGTTATTTTTCTGTTATTTATTACTAACCTAAACAACGGTTGTTTTATAAGTAAATTATAAAGAGAGGTGTATTATGGGTAAGATATATGAAGGTAATTTGAATGCATCAGGCAAAAGATTTGCAATTATTGTCAGTCGTTTTAATGAATTAATAACACAAAGACTTCTTGATGGCGCGCAGGATAGGCTTATTCGAAGCGGTGTCAAGAAAGAAAATTTTGATATTGTTTGGGTGCCGGGGTCTTTTGAAATTCCGCTTATAGCCCGGAAACTTGTGCGAACCAAGAAATACGATGCAATTATTTGTTTGGGTGCGATTATTAAGGGCGATACACCTCATTTTGATTACATCGCCTCCGAATCAGCTAAGGGGATTGCGCAGGTATCGCTTGAAAGCGGTATTCCGATAGAATTTGGTATTATTACCGCAGAAACCGTCGAGCAAGCAATGGAACGAGCTGGTATTAAGAGAGGTAATAAGGGTGCTCAAGCTGCCGAAGCCGCGGTTGAAATGGTCAATATCCTTGACCAACTGGGTTAAGATTCATCCATCTATGCCCTTAATCAATCCACGCCTTATTATAGAGGTGTTTAGGATTATTTATGCGTCAAAGAACCATATCTCGAGAACTTGCTTTGCAAACTCTTTATCAACTTAATTTCCAAAATAATCTTCAGGGTTTTGATGTGGATGATATTTTGATGAAGTTGGGAGAGCTATCCAAGGATTCGTTACAAATAAATACGAAAATAATAGAATATGCAAAAGAATTGATTAATGGTTATTTTAACCATCAGCATCAGATTGATAATATTATTAGACAATGCGCGACTAATTGGAAATTCGAGCGGATTGCTTTAGTCGACAGGGTTATTTTACAACTCGCTACTTATGAACTTGTTTTTCGTGATGATATCCCATCAGCAGTAGGTATGAATGAGGCAATAGAACTTGCCAAAAAGTATAGTGATATTAATTCTGCTTCTTTTGTTAATGGGATTTTGGATAAGATTGTATCCCAAAACATTAAAAGTTCTTAATGCATTCATACGGATTTCCATATTGATAAATAATTATGTCATTAATGAATTTGTTAGGTAGATTAAAAAATGGATTAGCAAAAACCAGAAAGATTCTTTCTGGTGATGTTCGCGATCTAATCAGAGGGGCTCAGATTGATGAAGCGCTTCTTAATCGTTTGGAGGAGATTCTTGTTACTTCAGACATAGGCGTTAAAGAGAGCGTCAAAATCATTGAAGCCCTTAAATCGGATTATAAAAAGGGTTGTTTAACCAATGCTTCTCAGATTATCGAATATCTGAAAAACGAATTAAAAAACAATCTTAAGAGCCAATATAGTAACAATCAAATCTGTTTTGCGCCGACAGGGCCAACTGTTATTTTAGTGACCGGTGTAAACGGCAGCGGCAAAACAACTTCTATTGCGAAATTAGCATACCTTTTCAAACAGAATAAGAAATCGGTATTATTAGCGGCGGGTGATACATTTCGTGCTGCAGCTATTGAACAACTTACAATCTGGGCTGAACGACTCGGAGTGGATATCATTAAACATCAATCAGGTAGCGACCCAGCTGCCATCGTTTTTGATGCAGCTGAAGCTGCTATTGCCAGAAAGATAGATGTTCTTATTATAGATACAGCAGGAAGACTTCATACTAAGATAAATCTAATGAAAGAACTTACCAAGATAAGAAATATTCTTGAACGTAAAATTCCCAATGCGCCACACGAAACACTTTTGGTTATTGATGCTACTACCGGCCAAAATGCTGTTGTTCAGGCAAAGTTATTCAATGAATCAGTTCCCGTAACAGGTCTGTTTTTAGCTAAATTGGATGGTACTGCCAAAGGCGGTATTATTGTGGCGATTAAAGACCAACTTAATATACCGGTAAAATTTATCGGGCTTGGTGAAACATTGGAAGACATAGAACCATTTGATGCGGATAAATTTGTAGAGGCATTATTCGAGGAATAATAAAAACAACTTTTATATTTTTATTCTCTTATAGTGAGTCAATCCGACTGCCATCTGGTGTGTTGCTGAAATGCCGTAATCGGTCATGGTTACCGCAATCAAGCCAATCGGGATTCTTTTACGATGCGGTTTTGATATCTTTTTATTGTAGTCATCAAATAGTGTCAAGCCCCAGTCGCACGCCTTTTGCGGATGCATTTCCCGGGCAATCTGTTCATAGACTTCTTTTGAAAGCATCCGTCTAATAATTTCCTCTCCAACTCCGGTGGCTACCACAGCGCCTTTTTTGCCGACATATAATCCGCAGCCGATTATGGCCGTATCGCCTACTCTACCAGGTAACATATAGGAAACACCGCCTGTGGAACAGGCAGCTGCAAAATTACCCATACCATCTGAAACAGCTACGCCAATCGTATCGCAACCGTCCATTTCGTCTAAAAGATAAGAAGACAGGTATGAAGGTAATTTCTTTGCCCAGTAAGGAATCTTTTTGAGCGCCAATTTCTGGAGAGCCATATTTAAACGTTCTTTTGCCTTGGGAGTAGCAGGGTTATAGCAAGGTACTCCCCGGCGACGGGAGAATTCGGTTGCGCCTTCTCCGCATAATATCAGATGCGGTGACTTTGAGACCATCTCTGCGACAATGACCGGGTTTTTTACCATCTGGATACCGATTACCGCGCCGAAATTACCGTCCGAATCCATTACTGAAGCATCCATTTCTATGGTCTTACCGTCAAGTCGGAAATTTGAGCCTGTACCGGCATCAAAACGAGGGTCATCTTCTAAGATAACCGCTCCTTTTATTGCGGCTTTTAATACCGACTTGGTTTTCTTCAGTACTTTGAGTGCTTCTTCAGTTGCTTTTTGGGGACCATCTCTAAAAGAATTCTGAGAACCAACTCCACCATGCGCTACGATTATTGGTTTCATATTATCTGTTTTAAAATTAAATCTTTCTCTGGTAAATCTTAACTTAATATCGTCTTCTTATTAACAAAACTAAAGAAAATTTGAATGGTAGATTATTTTTGGCTACCCAAAATCATCAGTTTTTATTCTAATCGGCCTTGAGATTACGCATAATATAAATTGACAGAAGCCAATGGAATTGTAAGACTATCTGATAATTGTATTAGCATTTTTTAAGTTAATTTCTCTAATTCAAATGAGCAAAAAGATATTTATATTATCCTTGCTGATTGGACTTATTGGAGGCGGGGTATTTTTATTTATTATTGAAAAACCTCAATGGTTGTTAAGTTGGGTATGTGGAATCTTTATGGGTATTTTTCCGTTTGTATTCTGGCAGATTACACGGAATGTCTTATATAAATCAACTAAATGCTCTAAAGATGATAAAATCGAAGAAAATCAAACAAACCGGCTATCATTTCGCTATTATTTACTGCTTGCAATATTAGTATTTAAGTTCATTATGCTGGGCATATTAATCATTTTAATCGGTAATTTGAAATTTATCATAGGCACTCCCTTTCTGATTGGATTCATTATTATGGTACCCATAATTATAACATTGTTAATAGTATATCAAAGAGAGCAAAATTCTCGTGAAAATAATAAATCTATCTTGATGTTTTATGGCAAGTAAATTACATCCTCCAACTATAGTAAATGGCTTATACGAAAAGCTTCTCCACAATGATTTATTGCCTGTATTTCTGAGAGGAGAAAACGGAGAAAAACTTTTCCAATTAATAGTTTTCTCATGGTTTATTATAATAGTATTAGTCATTATAACTTATATAAACTCCCGTCATCTTAAAAGGATTCCAGGGCGATTTCAGGCGGCTATGGAAATCATTATTGAAAAATTAACCGGTTTATTAGAATCTCTTATTGGTTATGGCGGAAAAAAGTATTTAGGACTGCTAGGCACTATTTTTATTTTTATATTTTGCTTGAATCTGTTGGGATTGATTCCGGGAATGATATCACCTACAGCTAACTGGAATTGCACGGTTGCTTTATCTTTAGTCACTATCCTTTTTGTCCAGTCTTATGGAATTAAAGAGAACGGATTTTTAGGATATCTCAAGCATATGAGTGGTTCTCCTAAAGGAATAGCAATGTGGATTTTAGTGCCGATGATGTTCCCGTTACATCTTTTGGGTGAAGCCGTAAAACCACTATCGCTTTCATTACGACTTTATGGCAATATTTCAGGCGAGGATACTATTATTATGGCGATAGTTAATATTATTCAATCTCCGCCTTTAGCATGGCTTCCGATTCCGTCATTTATCGGATTGATTTTAATGATGGGGTTTGCTTTATTTACTTCATTTTTACAGGCATTTATTTTTACAGCGCTTTCATGTATCTATATAATGGTTATGAAAGCGCATTCAGAATAACTTAAAACATAAGAAGGGAAGGGGGTGATAATAATGGACATCGCACTGACGGCAACTACGATTGGGATAGGTATAGCAATAGCGGCTTCTTTTGGTGCACTCGCTCAGTCCCGTGCAATTGCAAGCGCTGTCGAAGCCATTGCCAGGCAACCTGAAGCAGGTGGCAGAATCTTTACTTCTCTTATCATAGGTTTAGCCCTTATTGAGACGCTGGTTATTTATACCCTTCTTGTTACGGGTATATTCCTTAAAAGTAATTTGGATGATATGATTAAGGCGAAATACGGCGCTGATAAAGTTAAGGCAGTACAGATGGAAGATGCCTATAATAAAGAAAAAAGCAGCGGACAACGTTAATTTTCGTAGGGGCGAGCTTATGTATTGGTCGATATTATTGGTTCGCTCTGTGTAGCCGGGGCAGGCATAAGTCTGCCCCTACGCCATTATAATATAAAAACTGTTATATAAAAATAAATATGGAATCATTAAACAATTTTCTTACTCTAATGGGTGCGCAGTTTCAGGTAATCCTGATTCTGGCTATTAGTTTTATAATACTGATAATACTGCTTAATAAGTTATTGTTTAAACCGCTAACTAAATTTGTTGATAGCCGCCGCGACGAGATTCAGAATGTTTATACCAAAATAGATTCCGATAAAAAGGAGATTGCCAGGCTTTCTGATGAATACCAGAATAGATTGAACCAGATAGAAAAAGAGGCATATCAAAAGATACAGTCAGCCATTAAAGAGGGCTTGACTGCCAAGACCCAGATTATTTCCGAATCGCATCTGCAGGCGGATAATGTGTTGCGTCGGGCAAAGGAAGAATTGGATATAGAAAAGAAAAAGGCAATGAAAGAAATGCGTCAGGAGGTTATTTCGCTTTCCATTGCCGCGGCTGAGAAAGTTGTTAAGCAGAAATTAGACGAACAGGTTAATTCCAGAATTGTGGCTGAATTCTTAGATGAAATTGATAAAACAAAATGACCAATAAAATCGTTGCTAAAAGATACGCCCGGGCTCTGCTGAATCTGGCTCATCCTAACGAAGATAAAGTGCGTCAGGAGATGATAATGCTTTTACAGATATTTCAACCCAGTTCGGAAATGCATAGGTTACTGGAGCATCCGTTGATACCGGAGAATGAAAAGAAGCAGATAATGGCTGATATACTTCAGGGCAAAGTGGAGGTACTAGTGATTCGTTTTCTGGACATACTTGTAAGCGCGAAACGTATCAATCTTATGTCCGATATCGTGGAAATATATAATATTTTGGCAGATGAATCACTCGGAATTGTTCGGGCAAAAGTTAAGTCGCCTTTTCCGATAACGGCAACTCAAAAAGAAGCTGTCAGGCAGAAATTAATGATTATAACCAATCATGCAGTTTTTGTTGATGTAGAAATTAATCCTGCTTTGCTGGGTGGCTTGACTATCCAGATAGGCGACAGGGTTATTGACGGTAGTATACAGGGACGTTTGAGAGACCTTAAGGATAAATTATTGGAAATAGCATAGAGTTATACGAGGTATAGTAATAAATTTTTATTAAATGATTTCAGTTCTAATCTAATAAGGAAGTAAATTATGAGTGAGAATATTAAGTCGGCAGAAATAAGTTCCATAATTCAGAAAGAGATTAATAAATACCAAACACAGATTAAAATGGATACGGTAGGTGTGGTTCTGCAAGTCGGTGACGGTATTGCCCGTGTCTGGGGTTTGGATAAAGTAATGTCTTCTGAATTGGTGGAGTTTATTCCCTCCCATTTGGTAAATAGCGCGCAGGTTAAATCAGTTTTTGGAATGGCGCTTAACCTTGAAGAAGATCATGTTGGTTGCGTGGTTTTGGGTGATGATACCCAAATTAAAGAAGGTGATGAGGTCAGAACTACCGGTCGGATTGTTCAGGTGCCGGTCGGGCAGGCATTAGTCGGCCGGGTAGTTAATGCCTTAGGCGAACCGCTTGACGGCAAGGGACTGATTGCCACCAATGATTATCGGCCAATAGAGGGGCGTTCGCCCAATGTTATTGAGCGTCAGCCTGTTAGAAAACCGCTGCAAACCGGTTGGATATCCATTGATTCAATGATTCCCATCGGCCGCGGACAGCGTGAACTAATTATCGGTGACCGTCAGGTCGGCAAAACCGCTTTAACTATTGATACTATCATTAACCAAAAAGAAGAAGATGTTATTTGTATCTATGTAGCAATCGGACAAAAGGCATCAACCGTAGCAAGTATCATTGATACGCTGGAGAAATACGGTGCGATGAAATATTCTATCGTGGTAGCCGCGACTGCCTCTGACCCGGCGCCGTTGCAATACATTGCTCCTTATGCAGGTTGCGCTATGGGCGAGTATTTTATGAATAACAAAAAGCATGCGCTGGTTATTTATGATGATTTGTCCAAACATGCCGTGGCTTATCGCCAGTTGTCTCTGCTCCTGCGCCGGCCGCCGGGTAGAGAAGCTTATCCGGGCGATATCTTTAACTTGCATTCACGCTTATTGGAGCGCGCCGCTAAATTGTCAGATGCATTGGGTGGTGGTTCTTTGACCGCATTGCCTATCGTGGAAACCCAAGCTGGCGATATTTCCGGTTATATTTCCACCAATGTTATTTCCATTACCGATGGCCAAATTTATCTTGAACCAGACCTTTTTTATGCCGGTGTCAGACCGGCAGTAAACGTTGGATTATCTGTTTCGCGTGTGGGCGGGTCAGCCCAGATATCTGCTATGAAGCAGATTGCCGGCAGATTGCGTATTGAATTGGCGCAGTATCGCGAGCTGGCCGCATTTGCCCAATTCGCTTCGGAATTGGATAAAGCTACCCAGGCGCAATTAACCAGAGGTGAACGATTGGTGGAACTTCTCAAACAACCGCAATTTGGGCCGATTGCCGTGGCTGAACAGGTGGTTATGATTTGGCTGGGCACCAGCGGTAATCTTGATATTTTAGCTGTCGATAAAGTAAAGTCGTTTGTTGATGGTTTTATGAAATTTGTTCACGAGCAACATCCGGGGATACTTGAAACAATAAAAAAGACGCAGAAACTTGAGGCATCAACCATAGAGAATCTAAAAAAAACAATAGTCGATTATAATCAGAGTAATTCTGTTGTTCCGAGTACAGCGAGTGCGGTGTCAGAATAATTAAGTTTGAATGTAGATAAATATGTTAAATCCGCGTAAAATAAAGCGTAAAATAAAAAGCGTTCATAATATTAAGAAAATAACGCGGGCGATGGAAATGGTCTCCGCCTCCAAGTTCAAGCGTGTCTGGACTAAACTGACTGCTATCCGTCCGTATTCATCTAAACTAAAACAGATAACTGAACATCTTTTTGGATATTTAAAAGGTATTGGTTTCAGCCATCCGTATTTAAAGAAGCAGGACTCAGCAAATGTGGTACTGAAGGACCAAAAACTTTGTATTATCGCGATGGGTTCCAGCAAGGGGCTTTGTGGAGGATATAATGCTATTTTACTTAAGGCATTGAATAATTTTATAGTCTCTATTGAAACCGAAAAGACTATCGAGATAGTTCCGGTCGGCAAAAAGATTCATGATTTCGCCCGCAAAAATAACTATAATATCCGCCATATTCAAACCAGCGCTACAGCCGGTGCGGATTTGAATATGGCGTTCGCTAAGGAGATGATTAATCCTATTATTAAAGATTATGAGCAGGGCAGAATAAGCGAGGTTTGGTTGGTTTACAGCGAGTTTATTAATCCGATGGTCAATAAACCCAAAGCCCATCGATTTCTTCCGTTTGCTGATTTAAATAATAATGAAACCCTTTCCGTTACTTCTTCCCAGCGGGGAAAGGTTGGGGTTGAGGGGGATTATTTATTTGAACCTCAGCCGGCTGAATTATTAAATTTAATTATACCCAGGTATCTGGAAGTAATATTTTACCGAACATTACTGGAGTCTTATTCTAGCGAGCACTCGGCACGGATGATTGCTATGCGTAATGCCTCTAAGAATGCCTCTGAAGTTATTGATGATTTGACGTTAACATTTAATAAAGCCCGTCAGGCAAATATCACTAGAGAATTGTTGGATATTGTAGGCGGGGCAGAAGGATTGAGATAATAGGAGATAGATAATGGAAAAAAATAATAATATTGGACAGGTTCTGCAAGTTATCGGTCCAGTGGTGGACGTGGCTTTTCCCAAAGGAAGTCTTCCCCATATTTATAATGCTTTAATTATTAAAAATGACAAAACCGGAACAGAATTAGTCTTGGAAGTCGCTCAGCATATGGGTGATAATTCAGTTCGTACTATAGCGCTTTCCACTACTGATGGTTTAGTCAGAGGTACCCCGGTTATTGATACCGGAGGAATGATTACTGTGCCGGTTGGCCGCGCCACATTGGGCCGGGTTATTAATCTGCTTGGTAAGCCGATTGACACGATTGGCGAGATTAAAACTAAGGATTATTATCCTATTCATCGTCATAGCCCGGCATTGGTTGAACAGTCAACCACCACCGAGATATTTGAAACTGGTTTGAAAGTTATAGATCTTATTGCGCCTTATTCCAAAGGCGGAAAGGTTGGTCTATTCGGTGGAGCAGGCGTAGGTAAGACCGTCTTGATTACCGAACTTATTAGAAATATCGCTACCGAACACGGCGGATTTTCCGTATTCGGCGGTGTGGGTGAAAGAACTCGTGAAGGTAATGACCTCTGGCTGGAAATGCAGAGTTCAGGTGTTTTAAGTAAGACTGTTTTGGTCTTTGGGCAGATGAATGAACCGCCTGGCGCCCGTCTTAGGGTGGCTTTGACTGCATTGACTATGGCAGAATACTTCCGCGACCAGGAAGGCCAGGACGTCCTGTTATTTATTGATAATATATTCAGATTTACTCAGGCCGGTTCAGAAGTATCAGCGCTACTGGGCAGAATGCCATCAGCCGTGGGCTACCAGCCGACGCTCTCCAGCGAGATGGCTGAATTACAGGAACGTATCACTTCAACTAAACGAGGTTCTATTACGTCTATTCAGGCCATCTATGTTCCGGCAGATGATTTAACCGACCCGGCACCGGCAACCGCCTTTGCGCATTTAGATGCGACTACAGTTCTATCGCGCCAGATTATGGAGTTGGGTATTTATCCGGCAGTTGACCCGCTTGATTCTACCTCACGCATCCTAGATGAAAGAATCATTGGTAAGGAACATTACAATACTGCCCGTGAGGTGCAAACTATACTCCAACGTTACAAAGACCTGCAGGATATCATTGCCATATTGGGTATGGAAGAATTGTCTGATGAGGACAAAAAGATTGTGGCAAGGGCAAGACGCATTCAGCGTTTTTTCTCACAGCCATTCCACGTAGCCGAAGCATTCACCGGTACGCCCGGCAGGTATGTGCCTCTGAAAGATACCGTTAGGAGTTTTAGGGAAATTCTTGAAGGTAAACATGACAGCCTGCCCGAACAGGCGTTTAATATGGTTGGCACAATTGAAGAAGCAGTGGAAAAAGCGAAACAGATAATATAATTATAATTATGAAACGCGGAAAGTTTATTGTGATTGATGGTCCTGATGGTTGTGGTAAGAGTAGCCAGGTTAAATTATTGAGTCGATATCTACGTAAAGTAGGGCATTCCATATTAGTCGTGCGTGATCCGGGTTCGACTTCTATCAGTGAAGGTATTCGTAAAATACTGCTTGATCCGTATTATAATAAAATGACTCCATTAACCGAATTGTTTCTTTATTTTGCCAGCCGGGCTCAGTTGGTTGACGAGATACTAAAACCAGCATTAAAGGAGAATAAGGTCGTTGTTTCAGACCGTTTTCTTTCATCTACCATTGTTTATCAGGGTTATGCCGGTAAAATTGGTGAAGATAACGTTAAAGAGATATGGCGTATTATGACAGGCGGTTTTTTGCCTGATATGACGATAATTCTAGATGTACCACCAGAGGAAGGATTTGAGCGAATAAAAAATAGCCGCTCGTCTGTTTCAAATTCCCTTAAATCATCCTTTATTAAAGGGGGAATAAAAGGGGGATTGGATAGGATGGAGCGTAAGGCATTACTTTTCCATAAAAAGGTGCGAGAAGGATTTATTAGATTAGCAAAATTTGATAAGAAAAAATATCAGGTGATTGATGGGACTCAATCAATTTCAGATACCCATAAAGAAATAATCAAGATAGTAAAAAATGTTCTTTGACGATATTATCGGACAACAATCTGCTGTTAATACATTCAAGCAGATTTTAAAATCAAACCGTTTAAGCCACGCTTACATTTTTGCCGGTCCCTCCGGTGTTGGTAAATTTCTTTTTGCTCGCACCTTAGCAAAGATATTAATGTGTGAAAATGATGAGAAGGGCAATTGGGTTACTAAAAATTGTTCTAAATGTCGTTCCTGTATGTTGGTAGGTAAAAATTGTCACCCGAATTTAAGGATAATAGAAGTGGAAAAGGGAAAGCAAGGAATTACTATTGATACGGTTAGAGCGGTGGAAAAAGAGTTGATGATGATGCCTTTTTATAAGTCATATCGGGTGTTTATCATTAATGAGGCGGAACTGATGAGTGAAGAGGCGGCTAATGCTTTTCTTAAGACATTAGAAGAGCCGGTCAAGAATACTATAATTATTTTGGTGACGTCAAATTTACCATCATTACTGCCGACTATTTTGTCACGATGCCAGATAATCAGGTTTTATCCGTTGCAACAGGAACAGATGAAGGAATATTTGATAAAACATCTGAAAATAGATTCAGGTCAGGCATCTTTTTTAACACAGTTATGCCACGGCAGTATTGGAGATGCAGTCAGGTTACATTCGCAAAATATGCTCAGCCAGCGTGATTCATTAATTGCCGGACTGATAGAACAAGACCATGGGAATATGACTAATAGAGTTATTAATTATGCCAAATCTAATGCTGAAGATAATGAGGGCATTAGACAGGAGATTATCTGGCAACTTAAAATAATCGGATTTTTCGTGAGGGATGTCTTATGGCTTTATTACGGGGTGGCAGATAGTAGATTATTTAATAAAGATAAAATCAACGAAGTGAAAAAATATCATAAAAGTTGCGATTCTAAACAGATAGAAAAACTAATAGATAAATTATTAGAATCTGAACGTTATTTGAGATATAATGCTAATATAAATCTGGTGGTGGATAATCTTTTCTTGTAATGAGATGTCTCAATGTCCATCGGGGCGGTGTCAGTTTGAGACCCTTTACTGAGTTTATCCAGCTTCCAGCTGGGTTCTGGGTGAGATTGTTGACTTCGTTAACAGTCTCAATATAGAATATAATAAGGAGAAATTTTGTATGTTTTTAGTAACAGTTCGTTATGGTGTTGCCAGGATACTGACTAACTTCAAATATCCTTATGGTGATATCAAGATGGGTGATAAATGTATTGTTAAGACTGATAGCGGGACAGAAGTTGGGTTGGTTTGCTCCAATCCCAAAGAAATTAAACAAAATGAGAATGTTGATACAATTGGAATAGTATTACGAAAGATTACATCTGAGGATATAAAGGAGTTGGAAAAAATAAATAAAGAGAAAATACCACAGATATTGGTATACGCCAAGCAAAAGATAGAGAGTTTGGGGCTGAAGTTGAAGATTTCGCTTATAGATTATCTTTTCGGCGGTGAGAAGATAACATTTTATTTTATAGCCAAAGAAAGAGTCGATTTCAGGGAATTGATTAAACAGTTTGGCCAGGAATATAAGACCCGTATAGAGATGAAACAAATCGGAGTGCGTGATGAAGCGAGACTCCTATCTGATATTGGTCATTGTGGATATGAATTATGTTGTCGGGCTTTTATCAAGGAGACTGAGGCGGTAACAATGAAGATGGCGAAAAACCAGAAGGCGACGCTTGACCCTCTTAAAATTTCTGGTTTATGCGGACGATTGATGTGTTGTCTTCGTTATGAAGACGAAACTTACAACGAATTGAGAAAAAAACTCCCACGAAAAGGGACGGTTATTAAAACCAAGAATGGTTTGGGTGAGGTGATAGATTTAGAAGTTATGGCTCAGAAGGTGATTGTAGAGCTTGAGAATAATAGTAGAATTAAAATAGGCATCTCGGATATTATCGAGACAATCAAAGAACCGTCAATTAAAGTAGATTTAGACGGAGAGAAAGAAGTTAATGGAAAGTAAATCTTATTATATAACGACACCGATATATTACGTAAATGCCGAGCCGCATATCGGTACTGCCTATACAACTATTGCCGGAGATGTAATGGCTCGCTATAAGAGATTATGCGGTTATGAGACTTTTTATTTAACCGGTACGGATGAACATGGACAGAAAATATTACGAGCCGCAACTGCCGAAGGAATGAAGCCCAAGGAATTTGCCGACCGTGTGGTAGTTCAGTATAAGAAGACCTGGGAAGATTTGAATATTAAATATGACCATTTCATACGGACCACGGACCCGAAACATGAAAAGGCAGTTCAATTCTTATTTAGTAAAATAGCCGATGCAGGCGATATTTATAAGGGGAAATATTCCGGTTGGTATTGCGCGCCTTGTGAGCGGTATATTTCCTTGAAGGAATCCCCGGATAAAAAATGTCCGGTTTGTCAGAGATCTACGGAATTCTTTGAGGAGGAGAATTATTTCTTCAGACTGAGTAAATACCGTGATAAAATGATTGCCTATCTCAAGAAAGTTCCTGATTGCATTGAGCCTATTTCCAGATATAATGAAATAGTATCAAGAGTAGAGATGGGAATGGAGGATGTCAGCATCAGCCGGGCTTCTTTTGATTGGGGTATCCCTCTGCCGATTGATACAAAACATGTTATTTGGGTATGGTTTGATGCCCTGAGCAATTATTTATCGGCGTTAGGTTATCCTGATGATAAGGATAAGTTCGGTAGGTTTTGGCCTGCGGATGTTCATCTGATAGCCAAAGATATTCTATGGTTCCACGCTGTTATTTGGCCTTGTATGTTGATGTCTGCCGGATTAGAACCGCCACGCAAAATATTTGCTCATGGTTGGTGGATGATGAATTCGGATAAAATATCCAAATCTAAGGGTAATGTTATATACCCGCGGGATGTTATCGCAAAATTTGGTGTTGATAGCCTGCGCTATTTTCTGCTTCGTGAAATTCCTTTTGGACAGGATGGTGATTTTTCATTCCCGGCGCTTTTGAGCCGTTATAATAATGAACTTGGTAACGAACTTGGTAATTTGATTCTGAGAGCTTTGACAATGATTGAAAAATATAATAATGGCAAGATACCTGTTCAAGATAGCGCAGATAATTCCAATGAATCTCTAAAGAAGACTATTCTATCATTACAGGATATTATTATGGGGCATATGGAACATTTTCAATTTAGTTTGGCATTGGAGAAAATATGGGAGATAGTGAGATCGGCTAATAAATATGTTGACGATATCAAACCATGGGTGCTGGCTAAAGAGAAATCACCTCGCTTAAATACTGTTTTATATACTCTGGCAGAAATAATCAGGATTATTTCGGTATACTTAATACCTTTTATGCCTGCAACTTGTGAATCAATCAGGAAGCAGTTGGGCGTTGCCGGACAAGAAGTGTCTATTCCGCAGAGTCTTATATTCGGGCAGATAATTCCAAATACGAAGATAAATAAAGGCAATCCGCTTTTCCCACGAATAGATGAATAGAAATATAAACACGAATAAGACGAATAAAGACAAATGATACGAATAAAAAATTACTACTTAAGGTTCCTATCCCCAAAAGAATATTCGTGAGATTCGTTCCATTTGTATCATTCGTGTTTCTCT
>JAZDMB010000015.1:0-31432 GCA_043801445.1 Planctomycetota bacterium | reverse complement strand
GCTTTTGAATTTAATCAGTTTTCTGAAGTGTTCTTCTTCCGTACAGCCGGTCCAAACCACGAGTTTTCTCAAAAGGTCTTTGTCATATGGAACAATACCTTGCGCGATTTTATAGACGTCATAAAAATCTCTTGGTAGTCGACGATTCAGAAAGGTAATTATCTTACTTGCCAGCAGTTCTTCCAAAACCAATGTATAAATATTGAACTTAGGTATTACTTCGAAGAACTCGGTTTTAAAGGTTAGACTTTTCTTGTCTAATATTGGCAGGCGGTCAAGCCAATTAATATCTATCTTGATTTCTGCCTTAATACCCCAAAGATTTGAATATTTCAGAATAAATTGGTAGGAGGCATGGCCTCTATCCCTTTCTACAGATTTATATTCTAATACGGATACCAAGTTACGGACTTCTTTAAGCAAAACCGGCTTCTGTTCTTCCATTCCCTTTCTTTCCAGTGCACCAATAAAGTCCAAGTCAATGTCAACGGAAAGACGTGGAATATCAAAATGAATAAAGTTTAATGCCGTTCCGCCCCGGAGCAGAAACTTATCCTTTAAAGCACTAGATTCGGTTATTCGTTTAAGCAGGACGGTCAGGCGCCAAACCTTTTCCAGATTATCCTTTGCAAAACCGGTCTGGGCTGACTTTTTCTCAAGATATTTTTTGTCTGGTTGCATATTGGTATTTGTTAACAAGATATTCCGGGACAATCAGATTCCATTCTTTAATTTGTTCGCCTGTCCCGCGGGCAAGTTTCGGTGGCCAGTAATATTTCGCCTGACTGATATGTTTTTTGATATTATCAAATATTTCCGGCTCCACCTTCCAGTTGGTTTCAAACAATCTAAGCAAAAAGCCTGCTTTGGCATAAAGCGCCTTTTCATTAAACCGTGCCAAATGTTCAAGTAATCGTCGTGTGTCTATAAAAGCACCTTCTGAGGGAGGCACAATATTTTTACCCACATTAGATATCGTTGACTGTAAGAGGTTATTAAAATCTTTATAATTTAAAATACTCTCGGCCAATGTTATTTCCTCTCCCTGACCGCTGTAAGAATTATAAATAGGTGCGGAAAGGAGAATTAATAGAATGCGTTTTATCCGTTGAGGGTCTTCGTCGAGGTCGTTAGCAATAACCCGATAATTGTGTCGTTGCTCAGGATTTTCCTTGTATTTAGTTCTAAGATATTGATATATCTTTTCCGCTACTTTAATGTCTTGCTGAGCTTCAGGTAATGGACAATAAAATAAGCCTGCCAGAGATAACTCATATCCTATACTTCCCACCTTGATCATTCCGCTATTTTGTAGTTGGCTAATTTCCGAACGTCTGGTTTCCCAATCAGCCCGGAATTTACTTATCCGCGGTGGTTCGTTATGGTCAATAATATATTTGTATAATACGGCTAATAAATCTGTTCCGCGCAATCCTTCCAAAGAACGAATAAACTCGTCCACCCCACCAGCCAGGTCCGGCTGGCGCAGGCAATCCAGAATGGTGCGCTCTATATCTGTTACATTGATAATCTGTCCTTCACGAGCAAGAGTTGTGGCGCCAAATAGGTCTTTCGTGAATCGCCATTTATATTCTATTCCTTGATGAGAAAACGAGACGAACCTATGCGGCGAGGAGATATAGACCCTGTTAAAAACAGACTGTCCGATGCCGTGTAATTCCAAGGCAGAATAATGAGAAATTGCATATGGTTCAGAAACCCGACTGGCAACCAGAAACTTATCCGGCTGATAGTTCTTTCCGATAAATTCTATCGGCACAAGCGCATAAAGACCCCTGCGAATCTTCTGGAGATAACCACCTTTACTTAACCTGGTCAATTCCTGAGATGTTTGATATTTATTCTCAGTTACAGATAAAGTATCATTAGTAGTGATTATTGCTTTGTCTTTTAACTTCTCGTATAGATTAGGATAAAGTTTAGGTGACATATAAATTAGTTATTAATAAAGCAGTTAAGTATACATATAAACCATACTTGACGTCATTATAAACAACTATTAGTAGTTTGTCAAGCATTTTATTATACATTATTTAATAAATTAGATGCATTAAGAACAACTAACCTTTTCAATACTTGAAAAGGTTTGCATCGTTTGGTAACCGTGTTTACCAAATACAGCCGAGTTTGGAAAACGCTCTTTCCAAAACTCCTGTATTTTCTCATATGAGAAAACGCTCATTTTAAGGAAAATATCGCACTTATTGTCAACATAATTATGCCTTATTGACAACATAAGACTACCTTTTTGTCAATATAAACACCAATTCTCTTTTTTGGCAAGCGCTCTTGCCAAAAACAGCCTCGTTTGGCAAGCGTGCTTTACAAAATCAGCCAAGTTTGTAAAGAGGGCTTTATAAACTACGCCTATAAGTTTCTTTCCTTATCATAAGTCAGCCATGCTTGACTTAAAATACAATAATCCATATAAGTCAACTTGCCTTATCTAAACTGGCATTTCTGTGTTCATCTGTGTTTACTTGCTGTTAATTCGTTAGAATGTTACAGCGAGTTATCCCCGTAGGGGGCCATCTGTGGTTGCCAATCTCTTCGTTACACTGCGGGATAAGAGCCATTACGTCGCGGAGTTTATCCCGCCCAAGGCGGGGCTTCTACTGGCTCTAATTATTTTTCCTAAATTTTCATTTCAGGTGTCCGAAATACCCCCTTTCAGTAATAAGACTATGGAGGGAAGGGAAGGACAACACCCTTCGGACAGGCAAGGGAATTCACTCCACCCAGTATCTGCAGGAGTGACAGATGCTGGGTTTCCTGAACCTGTCAGCCGGGCAGGCGTTTTTCCCTTTCCGCCGTAGTTCTGTCTTCTGGAACTTGGTAATTCGGCTTGAAGACCGCTACAAACCATAAACAACGAATTACATTTATTAAAAGGAGAACTATATGTCAACTTTAGTATCTGGAGTAAGACTTATTGTTCCTGAGACAATACCTCCATCTGACGGAATGGTTGAGCAGTGGCGTGATACCTTAAAGAACAGCGCTACTCGCATGAACCAGAAGCGTCAGTTGGCAATCCCGGACCAGGGCAAGTTTCAGACCAAACTTGCCGCACCGGCAGGATTAGAATGGGCGAAAATGATTGACCCGACTTATCGCTCTAAGAGCGAATTAAGTGCGGATGAAATCAAGACCGCCCATATCAAGAATCTGATGAGTGCCTATGACAAATGGGAATTGGGTTTAGCCCTTGCCTTTGAAACCGTGGATGGCGTGGAAGCCAAACGGTTTAAGGATGCGGTTGATAACAAGACCGATTCCTGGGCTGAGGGTGTGACCCGCAAGACCTTGCGTTTTACCGGCGATAGAATTCGTGGTAGAAGCGTTGCGCCCATCGCTGCCTATTGGCTCACCGGTGACAAGCGGGTTGAGGAAATGCTTCGGGCTGGCGATACGGTCACAAGCGGCGGACCTCTTGATGTTTCCAAGACCGGATTCAGGACATTCCTGAAGACCGGACTGGTGCAGAAATTGGTTCAGTCAGGCGTGTCAATTGTCCGCTCGGAAGGCGACTCTGCGATTATTGGCGCCCAGAATGAACTCATTAACGAGTTTCTCAAGGGTGTTCAAGACGCAGCGTTTGAGAATTTCCAACCGTTGAATCTACCGGACAAATCCTTCTGCAGGTATGAGATAGAGAACGGTATTCTTTACCTTAATATCCAGGTAGCAAAGGTGTAATCCAAAACCGCAGAGGCGCGGAGGACGCAGAGCAATTCTTTGCGTCTCTCTGCGTCTCGGCGGTGAAACAATTAATAAACCACAAGATTTCACAGATTGGCACAAGAATAATCTGGTGGAAATCTCGTGTTAATCTGTGGTTAAGAAAAGGAGATTTATATGTCATTAAAACCATTAGAAGTGAAGACTGGTAATATTGCCACAAAGGCAGTTACAAACGAGAAAATTGCGGACAAGGCAATAGATAGCCGGACAATTAAAGATGGCGCGGTCACGCCGGATAAATTGAGTATCGTAGTAGTAAGTAGACCAGTAAGCCCACCAATTGATAGTACAGAGATTAAAGACGGGGCAATTAAGACGGATGAGATTGCAGGTAACGCCGTTACAGCTGATAAGATTGCACCAAACTCAATCACGTCAGAAAAGATACTGGACGGAGCAGTTACGCGTGAGAAAATCCGTGATGGCGCTGTAACCAAGGAAAAGATGGCGGATGGAATTATCGGCACCGCAGAGATAATTGATGGTGCGGTGACTTCTGCCAAGATTGCGGACGGCGCAGTAACTGGCTCAAAGATTGCAACCAATGCAGTAAACAAGTCAAAGATGACCGATAATTCGGTCGGGTATCTGGAGATTATTAACGGGTCAATTGAGCCAAGACATATCAGGGCTATTGATATCCCGGCTAACGGTGAAATCCCTTCTTACAATCAGTTACAGGAAAGATTTGAGTGGGTTGCTCCGGGTGGTGGTGGTGTAACAAGACCTTTAACTCCGCCAATTGCCACAGGTGAAATAGCAGATGGTGCGGTAACTAAACCTAAATTAAGTTATAAGGTTATCAGCATCACGATTTCGGCATTACAGGTAGGCGGGCTATATCCGCCTTTAGGAGACCCTGATTTAAATGGCGGTGTGATTTTGGGATACTCTATTCCCACCAATCAGGACCAGCTAATCAGGCAACTGTTTCTGTTGCCGGGGCTACCGCAAGGCACAGGTATTTCAATTCTGCTGAATCAGCCGGCTATTGCGGATAATACATTTGAGGTGTTTGTCCTGAGACAGTAGTAAAATAAGATTGCCACAGAGACACAGAGGACACAGAGAAATTCTTTGTGTCTTTGTGGTAAAGAATACGGAATTCGCCATTTCAGATTGGACACAGATTAAATAAATAAACCACAGATTAACACGAGATGAACACGGATAATTTTTATAAGGAGGCCAGGAAAACAGGATAATTATTTACTTATGCTGAGGGGATAAATACGTAGCCACAGATTATTTATCCATTAGGGACACAGATTTAAGAAAGAGAAACACGAATCACACGAATGAAACTAATCCTTCACACCCCGCGAGGTGCAAGCGAATAATTCGTGCTATTCGTCAAATTCGTCCTATTCGTGTTCTCTTCTCTGCGTCTCGGCGGTGAGAATATGTGTTAAACCTCAAAATCAAGAATTACTAAAATATATTTGCTTTTTAGTTTGACTTTTCATGCCAAATAAATTTACTTATTTCTTGTAAAACTAAATATTAATAACAAATGTATATCCCGATGTCATCCCTTTAGGATTCATCGGGATCGAACTGCCCGTCCCTAACGGAATCACGTCAGAAGAATAATTCCCCCGATATACATCGGGGTCAAACGGGCAGTAAGAGGAGATTTATATGAAATCAAATAAAAAGATGTTTTATGCTTCCATAGGATTGGCTTTAATTTCGGGGTTAACATTTGCGATGGGGTGCTCTTCAACTAAACAAAAACCGGTTCCGCCTGCTGTTGCTCCGGAGGTAACTCAACCTGTTAAGGAACAACCGGCGCCTACTCCTCCTGAAAAAGTCGCAGTTCAAGTAGATACACCCAATCCGACATCGGCATTGTCTTCTGACGCCAAGGGAGTATTGCAACAAGCGGTTCAAAATACCTTCAGCGCCAAAAGTTACGCGGCTACGATGACGATGAATACCGAAATAATGGGGATGAACATGTCTTTTACTTTTGATATAAAAAAATGCAATGATATTCTGTATGAAAGCGGCTCGATACTGGGAATGCGTTTTGAGATGTATTCTAATATGATAAATAAAACTGTCGTAATAAAAGACCCAAGGAGTCAAAGATGGCAGAATAAGCCATCCGGCCAGGAGAATCTGATATTTGAATTTGAACAGATACAGCGTAAATTGTATATGGAACATATCAATGATGCTTCTTTTAAAGAGGAAGTAAAAATCGGTGAAAATGATTGCCGGATTATTGAAGCAACCGTTAGCGCTGAAGACCTGCAGGAACTCATTATGAGTAAAAAGGACCTGCCGATGGAATTCGGCAATTTTGCATTGAGTAAAATCTGCTTAAAACTGTGGGTGGGCAAAGATGACGGGCGTTTCTACAAGACCTTCGCTTCCTTGGAAGGAAGTATGGAAATGCCGGGAGGGTTCCCCGGAGAAAATGAAGATATTGAAGAAGAAGACCCGATTACACCGACAAATAAATCCGAAGTTAAAGAGGAAGCATCTTCAGAGAATCAGATGTCTAAATTCAAATATGAAATAGAAACAACGTATGCCGATTATAATAAGCTGGAACCTATTATCATTCCGCCGGATGCAAAAAATGCTATGGAAAATCTACAGGATGAGAAAACGCCTGAAGAAGAAGACGACATAAAGGAAGAAGAAGACCAAAATCATAAGTAAGAAGAAGATAAATAGTATTTGCTCCAAAGTGGTTGTAAGACACTGATGCCGAAATGAAATCTATTTCTATCAAGACTTCCGCACGGACTGAATTTATTGATATCACCGCAAAAGTAGAAGAGATTGCCAAAAAGAATCAATGGGGAAATGGGCTGCTGTGTGTTTACGTGCCGCATACCACAGCCGGTATTACCATCAACGAAAACGCTGACCCTTCAGTCCAGAAAGACATCTTAAATCAACTGAATAAAATGGTGCCTCTGGACGGGGCGTATCAGCATAGCGAAGGTAACTCGGCCGCCCATATCAAGGCGTCTCTTATCGGTTCATCAATCAACGTGATTATCGAGAATGACAAATTAGCGCTCGGCACCTGGCAGGGTATTTTCTTCTGCGAATTTGACGGTCCGCGCTCCAGAGAAGTATATCTTTATTTCCTTAAGAACTGATTCAAACCTGTATTTCCAAATTAAGAAGCTGATTGGACAAATGCCCGGAATAGGCGTGATTGTTCTTTTTGGTCAAGTATCCGTTCCGGATGCCATTGAACACCCAGACAGAATTTATTATAGGAATAATTTTTCTTGAGATGATACGGTATTTCCACTCCTTCAATGATGCAGTCTTCTGCACGGGCGTTTATCATCAGATTTTCGCCGGGTGTCTTGATTGCCTGATGATGAAATGAATTTACCCGGATGGTCTTTTGACCTATGATGCGGTAGAGCATAGTTCCTTCGCAGATATAGATTTTATGAAATGTATTGGTATGCTTTTTGGCGGTTTTCATCTGGCTGGTAATATCCTGAAAAAGGTTACCGCCCAAAGCCACATTAAGTAATTGGGTGCCGTAACATATTCCCAGAATCGGTATTTTTTTCTTGAGCGCCGATTTGGTTAGTTGCAAATCGAATATTTGTTTGATGTCGGGGACTAATTTCATTTTTACCTTAAGCTGTTTTTCGCCATAACAAGCCGGCGAGAGGTCATTTCCGCCGCTTAAAAGAAGGCCGTCTATTTTTCCGATAATTTCTTTTGATATCTTATTGTTATAAGAAGCGCTGCCGGATAATTTTAAAGAAGGAATCACAAAAGGAATGCCGCCTGACTTCAAAATAGCCGTGCAATAGTCGTGATAAAGTCTGATATATTTTTTGTCGTCTGTCAGATTAGCATTAATTCCGATAATAGGTTTTTTCATCTTTTTCTTGATAGGAGTCCAATAGTTTATTATTTATCCGTATTGTCGTTAAACTATCTTGCGGGGTCGTCTAACGGTAGGACGCAAGACTCTGGATCTTGCTATTTAGGTTCGAATCCTAACCCCGCAGCCAATAAATCAACCCGGCCTCTGAACGCAGGGGCTGGGTTAAAACCGCCCCCATCGTCTAGCGGCAGGATATAAGATTCTCAGTCTTAGGACCGGGGTTCGAATCCCCGTGGGGGTATTTTCTATACCTATTATCCTAATAGTCAAGTTATATGGAAATAAAAAATATCAAGGCGGACCGGCTGATAAAACTGCCGCCTTATATGTTTGCCCATTTTGATCTTAAGAGAGACGCGGTCAAGGATAAAGGCGGCGACCTGATTGACCTTTCGGTAGGCGACCCGGACTTGCGTCCTTCTTCAAGACTTAAACGCCATCTGATAGAGGCATTGAAAGAACCTAATATCCACCGTTATCCGCCTTATAAGGGAATACGCGATTTTTGCAATGCGCTTTCTTTCTGGTATAAACAGAAAGATATTCAGATTGATCCTGTTAACGAGGTTTGGTCTTTAGTCGGTTCCAAAGAAGGTATCATGCACCTGACTATGGCATTGGTTAATCCGGGCGAATTTGTTCTGGTGCCCAATCCTTGTTTCCCGTGTTATCGTTCAGCCGTGACAATCGCAGGCGGTATCCCGATTGATATGCCGTTAACCAAAGAAAATAAATTTCTGCCCGACCTCAAGTCTATCAAGCCGTCTGTTGCCAGAAAGACCAAACTGATGTTCTTAAACTATCCGCATAATCCGACCAGTGCTGATGCGCCCAAGGGTTTCTATGAGGAAGTAATAAGATTTGCCAAGAAATATAATATCGCTGTCTGCCAGGATGCGGCATACAGTGAAATTTATTTTAATAATACTCCGCCCGTATCGTTTCTTTCTGTAAAAGGAGCTAAAGAAGTCGGGATAGAAATAAATTCTTTCAGTAAAACGCTCAATATTGCCGGCTGGAGAATCGGCTGGGCGGCGGGTAACCGGCAAATAATCGAAGCGCTCGGACAGATGAAGACGAATGCCGATTCTGGTGTTTTTATGGCAATCCAACTGGCCGTCGCGAGGGTATTAACCGAAAATATTGCTCAAACAAAAGCAGAATTGCAGAAAACCAGAAGTATTTATAAGCACAGGCGTGATTTGGTAATAAAGGGCCTAAGGAAAATCGGCTTTAATCCGATGATTCCAGAAGCAACATTTTATGTCTGGGTGCCGGTGCCTCCGAAATGGAATTCTTCTATGGAATTTTCAGAATATCTGTTAACCAAATTATTCATACATATCACACCGGGTGTCGGGTTCGGCAAATACGGCGAAGGTTACATCAGAATTTCCCTGACATCCCCTGAATCAGAGCTGCTAAGGGCTATTAAACGACTTCAGAATATGAAGCATTTCTAATTATGCAGGTTATCAGTAATAAGATTGTATTTAAAGGAAAGATATTCAGTGTTTCCAAATCAGTATTAAAGGATACCGATGGTCGATTCATACGCGAGACTGTGGTTCATCCGGGCGCGTCGGTAATCATTCCGCTTATTTCCAAAAATCAAGTTATTCTGGTCAGGCAATACCGTTATCCTACCGGCAAATATCTTTGGGAATTACCGGCCGGGACGATTGATAAGGGCGAATCTCCTTATGCCTGCGCCCGAAGAGAGTTAGAAGAAGAAACCGGTTTTAGCGCAGGCAAGATACGGAAAATAAAAGAGTTTTACAGTTGTCCCGGTTTCTGCACGGAAAAATTATATTTGTATGTGGCTGAGAAGCTTATATTTACGGCTCAAAAACTTGACGCCGATGAAAAAGTAAAATACAAAATATTTTCAAGCGATGAGATTAGCTATCTAATAGAAAAAAATAAAATAAAGGATGCCAAAAGCCTTATCGGATTAATTTTATGGCTTCAAAAGAAGATTTAAGTCTTGGTGAAATTGCAGTAAAAACGCGACTGCTTACCCAGGAACAATTAACCAAATGTCTTGAGGACCAAAAGAATCGGGTTAAGTGGAAATCGCTCGGTGAAATATTCGTTGAAAAACAATATATTACCGATTCTCAATTGCAAGCCTTGGTGAGTCTTCAAAAGAGAAATCTGCAGGCGAAAACAAATCAATCACGTCGGGTTAAGCAGGAGAACCTTTTCGGTAGATTAGCGATCAGGTTGGGATTTGCTTCGGAGAAACAAGTAGAGGAAAGTCTGGGCACACAATTAATGATAAATGAAGCGCATTTTTTGCGTTTAGGAGAAATTATGGTTAAAAAAGAATATATTACTGACGATCAATTGAAGAAGATTATTGATTTCCAGAACCAAAGACAGGTAACCTGTTTGGGTTGCGGTCAGAAGTATAATTTGATATTATTCAATGAAGGGGCTAAGATTTTATGTTACAATTGTGATAATGAAGTCATTGCTTCTTCATTGATAACGAATGGCTCATCAAATCCCTAACAAACGACCCTGATAATTTTTAAGAGCATTTTCAAAACCTTTATTTCTTCTTATCACTTAACCCGGCGGGGTGATTATATATTTTATGTTACGTTTTGTTATTCAAGAACATCATAAGAGGAAAACAAGACATTTTGATTTAATGTTGGAATCATCAGGGACATTAAAAACATGGTCTTTTGACGAGGCGCCTAAAAAATACGGGTCAAAAGTAGTGATACAAAAAATAAAGATTCTGCCGAATCATCGACTGAAGTATCTTGATTATGAAGGTGAAATTTCCAGGGGGCGGGGATGGGTGAAAATTTGGGATAAAGGATATTATCAAAAAATCGTTGATAATAAAAATTGCATGGTCTTCTTGGTGAAAGGACGGAAAGTAAAAGGATATTTAATTATTCTATCTCATCTTTCTCTTCTTCTTCCTCGTCTGATACCTCTAATTCGTTTTCAATAAATTCGTTATACTCATCATAAGAAATAAGGATTCCAAATTCTGTCGGGTCTGAAAGTTTTATCTTTACTAACCACCCTTCGTCATAATTATCTTCTAATAGCAAACCGCAATTTTTTAGAAGTGATTCGTTGACATTTAATACCTTACCGCTTACCGGGGATATTAAAGTGGTAATCCCCTCATCGGTATCGATTTCGCATAAAAACTCATCCTGCTGAATAACACTTTTTGGTTTGTGAAGCCGAATTGAATTTATTGTCTCCATATTTCTGATAAGATAATCGGTCACGCCTATAATCGCTTCATTATTTTCTTCCATTTTTAACCACAAATGGTGCTCGGAATAATATATATCTTTTGGTCTTTTTATTTTCATATTTTATCCTTACCTCATTCGGCGCAGAAAATATAATTGATAGTTAATATTTATTCGCTAAATCTGCTTTACATCTTCTTGTCGCAGTCAGGGAAAATAAAATTTAGTCTTTCTGTCAAGATTTTTTATACTATTCTAAATTATATTATTAAGAGTATTTGATATGTGATTTTGAAGTCCGCGCAGGGATAATTTCAAATTCTATAGTTTTAAGAAGCCGACCGTTCTCATCAACGATATCAACGCGGGCATGACCTTGCATTTTATAATCAATATTTTTAGGACACCAAGCCCGGAATCTATTACTGCTGATAGACAACCACTGGCTGGTCGTAACATTTTCACCGATATTCCAAATGTAACGGATTTTTTTGCCTTCGCCATTCAATAATATCGACCAGCAGAAAATTGTCCCGGAATTAGACCCGATTCGTTGGGTTTCCTGCACCGGCATTCTATCGCGAATATCTAAACAAACTACCGCCTTATCAACTATTATGGGGCTTGGATTTGTTGCCGACTTTTGAACTCCGGCATTAGAGAATTGTAATTCCAATAAATTATCTTCTTTGATGTCTGTAGAATTCATTCCCTCAAAAGAATTTTGGTCATTTAATAGGTCGATTGGTTTTTCCGGTCCACCAGTTTTTGCAATAATCATATAAAAGAAAATTGAAACTACAAAAACGAGGCCGATAATTATTATTTTTTTTCTTCTGGACATAAGAGCATTCTCCTTGTTTTTATAAATAGAAGTGTATTATCAAGTTATTATTCATTAATGGTATTCTAATAATCGGTAAATTAACCCGAAAACTTTAACTTGACAACATCTTTTTTGAGTGATAGAAAGGATATATATAAAGGTACAATAATTATTATGCGATATTTCATATTGGTTCCGGTATATTTTTTGTTGTTTTATTTTTCATTAAACGCCCAGGACAATTCATCGTTTAGTTCGGGACGAATTGTAGCTCGAGTAAATAATGACATTATTACCTCTCGAGAAGTATCAAGGCGGGCAATAATTATAAACCAAAGCAATCAAATTGCCCTTCAAACATTGCTTGAAGATAAGCTCATAACCCGTCAAGCCATTAAAGATAGCATTAAGGTATCTGACGAGGAACTGGAAAGGGAATTTCAGGAACGCCTTTCCAATTTCGGTTCCTTGGATGCCTTTCTGGAAAACATTATTCAACCGTTGGGAATATCACTTGAGGATTTTCGTAATGAATTAAAGGAACAGTTATTGAGAGATAAGTACATTCGGAGTAAAATAGGTTCTTACAAATTAACAGGGGACACAAAAGCTGATTTTATTATTGATATAGTTGTATCACCCAAAGAAATGCGAGAGTATTTTGAGACTAATAAGGAAAGATTTGCGAAATCAGAACGGATAAAAACACGGCAGATTATTCTTAAGGTCAGCGAATCCAGAGCGGTTGCTGAAACAAAAGAACTTGCCGAAAGAATTGTTAACCAATTGGAAAAAGGAGATGATTTTGATAAACTTGCCCGTCAATATTCTGATATCAAAGCTGAAAATGGCGGTCTTTGGGACTGGGCGGAAAGGGGGTCTTTTATCCCTGAATTAGAAAAAATCATTTACTCATTAAAAATCGGCGAAATCAGTCCGGCTATTATTACCGATAAAAATATTATTATTGTAAAAATAGAAGACAAGATAACTTCCCAGTCAGATTTTGCAACACCGGAAATTCAAGAAGAAATAAAAAGAATATTAGTTAACCAGAAAATCAGACAGGGAGCTGAAGTTATAAAGGAAAAGCTATTGAAGGAAGCCAGTATTCAGATAGAAAAAGACTAAAGACAATGAAAGAAGATTTTACTCTCAAACAAACTCCATCAAAAGTATGGAATGAGTTTATTTTATTTCCCTGGTCAAGCCGAATTTATAAAAATGACTCTTATTGGGTTCCGCCTCTTATCAGCGAAGATAAAAAAATATTCAATCCCGCTGTTCATCCTTTTCATAAATATGCGGAAATAATCCTATTTTTATTATATCAAAATAAAAAACCGGTCGGTCGTATTGCTGCAATTATCAACCATAACCACAATAAATTCCATGATGAAAAAACGGGATTCTTTGGATTTTTTGAAAGCATAAATTTGCCGGAAGCAGCTCAATATTTAATAGATGCAGTCTCTAAATACCTTAAGGAAAAGGGAATGGAAGTCATTAGAGGCCCGATGAATTTCTCCACTAATGATACTTGCGGTCTTTTAATAGAAGGATTTGACTCGTCACCTGTTTTTATGATGCCCTATAATCCTCCATACTACTCGGAACTTTTGGAGTCCGCAGGATTAAAAAAAGTAAAAGATCTTTACGCGTATTGCGCCGACCAGTCAATCGCAGGGAAACTGCCGCGTTTAGAACGTCTTTCTCAAAAAGTACTATCAGATAAATCAGTTAAGATTAGATGTCTTGATATGAAAAATATTTTTAGAGATATTGGTGTTATTAAAGAAATCTATAACAATGCCTGGAGTAAAAATTGGGGGTTTGTACCAATGACTGAAGAAGAATTTGATTATCTGGCAAATGATATGAGGAAAGTAATTGATCCTGATTTCGTATTAATTGCTGAGATTGACGGTAACCCGGCCGGTTTTTCTATGGCCCTGCCTGATTATAATCAGATAATCAAAAAGGTTAACGGCAGATTACTCCCATTTGGTATCTTCCACTTTATTTTAGGCAAATCAAAGATAAAAACCATGAGGCTTATGACGATGGGAGTGGTTCATCAGTATCAAAAAAGAGGGCTTGATATAGTTTTTTATCTGGAAACTATAAAAAGGGGATTTAAAAAAGGTTATCAAAAAGCAGAGCTTTCATGGATTTTGGAGGATAATATAATGATGAATCGTATTTTAAACTCGCTTGGAGCTAAAGTATATAAAAAATATCGTGTCTACGAAAAATATATATCGTAAGGTCAAATCATTTTCTTGACAAATCCCAATCAGTTTTATATAAATATATGTTCCAATTGCATATAAAATGTAATTCGGTGCATATATTATATTGAAGTCTATTCTTGTGAAATAATAAAAGTTTAGAGGGAGGGTGAAATATGGCAAAAGAAATGCATTTTGATGATATATTACGTGATTCAGTAAAAAAAGGTATATCTAAAACAGTACGGTCAATAAGATATACCTATGGTCCAAGAGGGCACAATGTTATGATCGACCGCGGCTGGGGCGGTCCTAATATTACCAGAGACGGTGATTCGGTGGTGGATGAAATAGAATTACAAAATCCCTATGAAAATTTAGCAGCCCAACTAATTAAAGAAGCTACTTCCAAAACGAATGACCGGACGGGTGATGGCACTAAAACTACTGCGATTCTTACTGAAGCAATCTTTTCTGAAGGATTAAAATATATTGTGGCTGGCGCCAGCGTAATGGCCATCAGCCGCGGTATCAAAAAAACGGTTGATTATTTAGTCACCGAACTAAAGAAAATGGCAATTCCCGTATCTACTAATGAAATGATTTATCAGATTGCCACATCTGCCGCTAACAATGATAATGTTATCGGTAAAACCATTGCTGATGCCATGGTAAAAGTCACAAAGGACGGTGTTATTACTATTGATGACGGAAAGGGCATAGAAACAGAAGTGAAAATCGTGGAGGGAATGCAATTTGACCGGGGATACGTCTCACCGTATTTTATTACCGACCAGGAACATATGCAAGTCGTATTAAAAGAACCTTATATTTTTATCTATGAGGAAAAATTGTCATCAGCCACAGAATTAATTCCTCTTCTGGAAAAAATGGCTGAGGCAAAAAAGAACCTTTTAATCATAGCGGAAGATATAGAATCGGATGCGTTAGCAACTTTAGTTATAAACAAAACTAAAGGGATTGTAGGATGTGCCGCGGTTAAAGCGCCCGGTTACGGAGACCGTCGCAAAGAAATGCTTGAAGATATTGCTATATTAACCGGTGGCGAAGCTATCTTCAAAGACCTCGGTATTAACCTGGAAAAATTAAAAATCAGTTCTTTGGGACGAGCCAAAAAAGTAATCATTGATGCAGAAAATACTACTATTATTGAAGGTGCGGGCTCGGATAAAAAGATCCAGGAACGTATTAAGAAACTAAAAGCGGAAATGGAAAAGACTGATTCTGATTATGACCGCGAGAAATTGCAGGAAAGAATAGCCCGTTTTAGCGGCGGTATTGCTCAGGTTAATATCGGAGCCGCAACCGAGGTGGAAATGAAAGAAAAGAAAAACCGAGCGGAATCGGCATTAGCCGCAGTTAAAGCAGCACTTGAAGAAGGCGTTGTTCCCGGCGGTGGAGTCTCTTTGCTTAGATTATCAAAACTATTAACCCCGGCACCACTTGATTTGGAAGGTGATGAGAAAATAGGATTGGAAATAGTTTGTAAAGCGCTGGAAACACCCTTCCGTCAATTAATAGAAAATAGCGGTGCGGAACCATCTGTTATTTTACATAAAATAAAAAATAATAATGACCCTAATTGGGGTTATGATATCCTCACGGAAAAGTTTAAAAATATGGTCAATGCCGGAATACTTGACCCTGTTAAAGTTGAACGATACGCACTAATTAATGCTTCATCTGTCGCTGAATTACTCTTGACAAGTGATGCTGCCATAACAGACATTAAAGAAGAACAATCGGCAATGCCGGGTATGCCTGGTGCCGGTGGTATGGGAGGAATGGGCGGTATGCCAGGTGGCATGGGAGGAATGGGTGGCATGGGAGGAATGGGCGGTATGGGAGGAATGGGCGGTATGGGAGGAATGGGTGGTATGCCAGGTGGCATGGGCGGTATGGATATGGATTATTAACCATTACTTATTTATTATTTAATAATATATTTTAGAAAGGAGAAAATTATGAATATTAGACCATTAGCTGACAGAATAGTAGTAAAACCATTGGATAAAGAAGGTAAAACCAAAGGCGGTATTGTCCTACCGGATAGTGCAAAAGAAAAACCACAGGAAGGTGAAATAATTGCGATTGGAAACGGCACTTTGATTGATAACGGTAAACGAGTTCCTCTTTCAGTGAAAAAGGGCGATAAAATTATATACGGCAAGTTTTCGGGTAATGAAATCAAGATTAATAATCAAGAGTATTTAATACTAAAAGAAAACGAAATTCTGGCAAAAATAGAGTAACGAAACTACAGATAATTAAATTATTTATTCGGTAAACCCCGTACTTTCTGTGGCTAATTTTTCCCATTATTTAAAGGAGGTTTTTTATGCCTAAACAATTAATGTTTGATGATACAGGCAGGCAAAAGATATTAAAAGGTTCTCGTGCATTATCAGATATCATGAAAATTACACTTGGTCCTTCCGGCCATAACGTTCTGCTTGAAAAATCTTTTGGTTCGCCTGAAATCGTTAAAGACGGCCAGGTCATTTCTAAAGATTTGGAATTAGAAGACTCTTTTGAAAACATGGGGCTGAAAATGGTTACCGAAGCCGCTTCTAAAACATCCGATATTATCGGTGATGGCACTGTCACTACGGCTATCCTTACTAATGCTATCTATGAAGAAGGCCTTAAATACTTAACGGCCGGAATCAATCCGAAGCATTTGAAAAAAGGCATTGACCTTGCGACTGAAATAGTTGTCCAGACTCTTAAGAAAAATTCCATACCAGCCAAAGACAAAAAGGATTATCTGAATATTGCTACCGTTGCAGCAAATCACAACAAAGCTATAGGTGAACATATCGCCTCAGCCATGGAAAAAGTCGGTAAAGAAGGCGTTATTACCGTGGAAGAATCCAAGGGACGTGAGATTACGCTTGAATTTACCGAAGGATTATCCTTTGATAAAGGTTATATTTCACCTTATTTCATAAATAATACTGAAAATTTGACCTGCGTGTTGGATGAGCCGTATATTTTGCTCTATGAAAAGAAAATAACTAATGTTAACGAGTTGTTGCCATTATTAGAACAAGTATTGCAGGTGGGCGCATCTTTTCTTGTCGTGGCTGAAGAAATTGAAGGCGAAGCTATAGCGCTTTTAGTCATAAATAAATTACAGGGCATTTTGAAATGCGCTGCGGTCAAAGCACCGGCTTTCGGCGATAGGAAAAAAGCCATTATGGAGGATATCGCCATACTTACCAATGGTAAGTTATTTTCTGAAGATATGGGAATAAAATTGGAGTCCATTAAATTATCCGACCTGGGCAGAGCAAAATCAGTAAAAGTGGACAAGGATAATACTTATATCATTCAAGGTTACGGTGATAAATCCAAGATAGAATTCAGAGTAAATCAAATCAGGAACCAGATAAAAACCATCACCTCAGACTATGACCGTGAAAAATTAGAAGAAAGGTTAGCTAAGTTATTGGGAGGCGTCGCAATTATTAAAGTTGGTGCGACCACGGAAACAGAACAAAAAGACAAGAAATCTATGGTGGAAAATGCAGTTCATTCAGCTCAGGCTGCTAGAGAAGAAGGATTTTTGCCAGGTGGCGGTGTTGCTTATTTGAATACCTTATCTGAACTGGAAAAAATCGCTTCTGAAACAACCGACCCAACAGAAAAATTCGGTATACAGATTATTATCAAAGCGATTCAAATACCTTTTAAACAAATTGTTAATAATACCGGCAGCGACGGTAATTTGATTCTGGAACAAGTTAAAGAAAAGTTTTCGTCTAAAGAATTTATCGGTTATGACGCCAAAGCCGGTGAAATGGTCAATATGATAAAAGCAGGTATCATTGATCCGACAAAATTACTGAGAACCGCCCTGCAAAACGCAGCCAGTACGGCCGGATTGATGTTAACGGTCAGAACATTCATAACTGACCTTAAAGATAAGGATAAAAAAATAAGCGGAAGTCTTACTTGAAAGAGCAGATGAGTTGAGTGTTTGAACTCATTAATTTTAAACTAAACAACTATGAGTGACGGCAAAAAAGATTATTATGAGATTTTAGGCGTTCCGCGAACTGCTTCGCTGGACGATATAAAAAAAGCATTCCGAAAACTTGCTTTAAAATACCATCCTGATAGAAATCCTGATAGTAAGCAGGAAGCAGAGAATAAATTTAAGGAAATTGCTGAGGCTTACGAGGTTTTAAGCGACACCGATAAAAGAGCTAGTTACGATCGCTTCGGGCATGAAGGCTTATCAGGATTCACCAGCCGTGGATTTACCAGTTCCGAAGATATCTTTGATGCCTTTGGTGATATTTTTGAAGGTGATTCTGTATTTTCCAGTCTCTTTGGCGGTAGTGGTGGACGGCGTAGAAGACCTCACGGTAACCATCTCAGGGTGGAATTAACCATATCATTTAAGGAATCTGCCTCAGGCACAGAAAAAACCATTAATCTCAAACGCAACGAACTCTGTGATGAATGCGGCGGCTCGGGTGCTAAACGGGGGTCGCCTCCTGTCACCTGTCCGGTATGTAAGGGCAGGGGTGAAGTCCAACAGGGAGCCGGATTCTTTACTATTCGCACCACCTGTCCTCAATGTAACGGTTTTGGGAAAATTATCAAACAACACTGTCCGGTTTGCCAGGGAACCGGCCGGGTTCGTAAGGAACGGGAAATAAAGATTAAAATTCCTGCCGGTATAGAAGACGGCACACGAATGCGTGTCGGCGGTGAAGGCGAACCATCCCAGGACGGTTCGGTCCGCGGAGATTTATATTGCGATATCTTTGTTGCACCCGACCATATTTTTGACCGACATTATAATGATGTAGTCTGCGAAATGCCCGTCTCTTTTACTCAGGCAACAATGGGAGCGGAGATAACTGTTCCGACCCTGAATGATAATGTTAAAATGACCATACCGCCGGGAACTTCAAATGGACAGGTATTCAGATTAAAAAATCTTGGATTCCCTGATATTCATAGCAAAAAACAACGTGGTCATCAATTGGTCCGTGTGGTGATAGACGTTCCCCGTAATATTTCCGCAGACCAAAAAGAACTCCTTAATAAATTTGCCGCTACGGAAAATCTTTCTAATATTAATATTGTCCGTAAGGTTAAACTCTGGGAAGACCCCAAATAACAATTATAATGAAAAACAAAACCATTAACAATAAAGAAACCGGAGAAAAAAGCGCAACGCCGCCTGATGAAAAAGCATCAAATACGTCTGGCCAGATGACCAGTCGGGCAGGTATAGATAGTAATCTGACACAGGAAATACCAACCGGGATTGATGAAACGCCCGGGAATAAAAAAACGTGCGCTATCCCTTCTGAGGAACAACTCGAGGAACTACAGAATGAAATAGAATCATTACGCAAGGCGGCATCTGAACGTGATGAATTCTTGAACCTCCTCCAGCGTGTTCAGGCTGATTTTGCCAACTACCAGAAACGGATAAAGAAAGAAAAAGAATGCTGGGATAAATACCAGGACGAAGACCTTTTGAAAGAATTGATACCTGTCCTGGATAATCTTGAACGTACCTTGAAAATGCAATGCTCTTCAGGTGATGCCCGTTGCCTGATGGATGGAGTTCAATTAATAAAACGAGAGATTTTCAGAGTTCTGGAAAAAAGAGGCGTCAAACAAATCAAAACCACCGGCGAAAAATTCGATGCCAATATCCACGAATCAGTTGCCGTTACTGAATCTGAAGAACACAAGGAAAACGAAATTATAGAAGAAATATCACCCGGTTTTATGCTATACGACCGGCTTGTCAGGGCGGCTAAGGTAAGAGTTGCCGTTAACCCAAAACCCAAGCAGGAAAAAACGGAAGAAAAGGAAACTCAACACAAAGATACAGGAAAATAATTTCTATAAGGAGACTAAGAAACCAAGAATCTTTTTTCTCTTGTATTCCTGGTATCCGTATAAATAATTTAATCTGGTCTCCGTGTTCTTTGAGACTCTGTGGCAAATTGAAAGGAAATCAATATGTTCGGACAAGGTAATATGAACTTGGGCAACCTGAAAAAAATGGCTGAAGAAATGCAGACCAAGATAGCTCATGTCCAGGAAGAGTTAAAGGAAAAGGTAGTTGAAGGCACGGCCGGGGGCGGAGTAGTTATAGCTTATGTCAACGGAGTCCAGGAAATAGTCGGAATTAAAATAAAGCCCGAAGTGGTCAAACCGGAAGATTCCGAAATGTTAGCCGATTTAATAATGGCAGCGGTCAATCAGGGACTGGAAAAATCACGCAAACTTTCTCAGGAAGAAATGAATAAAGTCACCGGCGGATTAGCCGGCATGCCCGGACTACCCTTCTAAGAAGCTGTATAGCGCTCCCCGAATTCATGATGTGGAATTTTTCATTCATCACGCCTTGTAACAGAGTAAAATAGTTCGTTACAGCCGAGAGCCTCGTCAAATAACGGGATAAACTCCGAACACAGAGAAATAACTAATGACGAATGCTTAATAATTTTGTGTCTTTGTGGTAAATGTTTTTATACTTTTTGATACCGCGTGATAATTTATTTGGGTGTTTCTTTTCGGCTTTCAATAATCTTATTGATGATATCGACAGGATTTGCGGTCATTTTGAATATGATTGTGTCATCTTCTAATCGGGCATAATAGTGAGTTTCTGCCTTTTTGCCGATGTGAAGTTTTTTGGTAATGATCGGTTTGTCTTTCTCGCCGAATTCCAATGTTATAACGGCTTCAGGTTTGTCCAATCCATAAGTTACCAAATCAGGATTGATATTAATATCCGCCACAAATTCAGAAGCACTCATATTGCAGAATTCAAGCATAAGATTGGTTAGGTCGCCGTATTTCCCGAGTGTTACTTCTGTAGGCGATATCATTTTCCATTCCTGAATACCAAACTGTTCATAGACCAAGGTTTTATCCTGGGCGCCAATAGTCAATTTCCTTACCTGCTCAAAGGAAATATTAAACATACTCTTTTTACGGAAGTTGATAGAACCTTGTTTGAGATAGTTCCATAAAGACGGAATGACTGCCACCACCCGAATTTCATCAGGTTTCTTGATATAGACATAATTGTCGTCTTTGCCCATTGCCAATTGGATTTTAGTCGTGACAGTAGGTGAACCGGTATCATTGAAAACGATTTCTGCGCCTGTAAACGGTTCTGATAATCCGTATGGTGTCAAATCCGTGGTGGTATCAGCTACGAATTGTTCTACGAGTGTATTATTAAATTCATCTATAAAACTATCTACATCAGAAGATGCATTATCAGTGCCGGTAAGAGTTGGGTAAGTGAATTGCCATTTAGTATCATTATCTTTTTCCAGATAGAAAACCTGTCTTCGGTCAAAATTCATTTGGATACTCTTTAATTTAGCGCTTTCAAGGCTAACGATTTTCCTATCGCGCAGGTCATCCAGTTTAACCATTATTTTATCAGCAAAACTTTTATCAATTGTAACAATAGTCTGAGAGCCTGATTTAGATGCGACATTTTTATCCTTTACCATCTCCTCACCTATCAGGATAGTTTCCGATTTGCTTGCGTCTTTAGGGTCTGGAATTATTACTTTAAGCAGCGGGGTATCTAATCCGTATTTTTTGATATCGGTTTCGTTATCAACCAGAAAGGCTGCTACAGATAAGGTGTTCAGGTTAGAAATAATATCGCGGATTTTATTCTGGTCGGCTTTTTCCGAAATAGGCTGTGCTATGTACCATTCATCATTTTTCTTCTGGAGTTCAATAGTTTCGTCAGGATAAACCAGTTTGAAGCTATTAACATCATAGGTATTGGCATCTACTATTTTTTTATTACGGTATTCATATCCCGGTTTACTAATCAGGTTAGCCATATTGCGTTCAACCACATAAACCTCTTTTTGCCCTTCAACTATTATATAAATACCTAATTCCAAAGGCGCATCATTTCCGAATTTAATATGATAAGTTTTACCTTTTGCCTGAAAAGAAGCGGTTAATACAGATTTAACCAACCCGAAGGTCTCCGGTGTTGGAGTTTGGACTATGGTATCTTTTTTGGCAAGGTCAGCAATTTGAGAAGCAATATTATCAAGAATATATTTATCTGCTTGGGTTGTGATAGGCTGCGTCATTTCCCATTTAGCATCAGACGTTTTATTGAAAACCAATGTTTTACCACTGGGCGTAACGCAGTTTGTTGATACGAGGAATGAATTGACCGAATTTATTTCTATTTTATTAATATCATCGGCTTTAATTGTAAAAACCTTTTTCCTGTTTGCTTCTAATTCATCAGTCGTAGGAAGCTTTTTATCGATTACAAAGATATAGGCCCCCAATAATACGGCTATAATAAAAAGAATAATAGTGGTTTTAGTTTTCATTTTACACAGATTAGAGCTTATTATTTATTAATTTGTGGCTTATCTTCTTCTTATAAGCCACATAAAGATACCTAATACGGCGCCGATGGCCGGGATAATTATCATGCTAAACCAGAACAAGAAAGTAATTCTGGCCGGAGTAAGTTCAATCCGTTTGGCCTCTATTTTCTTTGGTTCAATAGAGATGAATGATTCCTGACCGGTCAGCCAGCGAATGGCGTTAAGGGCAAAATCAACCGTGCCGAATTGGATGGGGCTGTTGGGGTTAATATATTGATTTTTGACCATATCGGCATCGCCAACCACAACCATGCGAATTTCCCTTTCACCTTCTTTTTTGCTCACAGCAACGCCTACACTAATTGGGCCTTTTTTATCGGTATCTTTGTTGAAATTAAGTTGACCCTTTGCCATGGCATCCATATCGGTCTTCAGCCATGACTTCGCAGATGATTTCATGATTTCTGTAGCCAGTGTTGGTGTTATTGATTCTACCGCACCGGCAACAAATAAATTAGTAGGCGCTGACCCCATTTTCTCGGTAATTTTATGTTTAGGATAATCTTCTATACTTACGGCATGTGGACCGATAAGTGGGATATATTTTTCGGCATCAATGACGATTCCATTTTCGGTCTTGATACCCCATTCAGCTAATAAATCAGTTAGTCCGGTTTCCACCAATGGGTCGATCATTATAAATACCCGACCGCCGTTTTTGAGATAATTATTAATGATATTTTTTTCCGGCATTGATATCGGTTTTCTCGGTCCCGGTATAATCAGGGTGGAGCAATCGTCGGTTATGGCTGCAATTTGCGCCAGATTAACTTCCTTGCAATCCATATTTTCGCCCTGGAGGTAATTAACAAAGATAGCATAACCATCGCCGGTATTATTATCTTTAATTTCGCCTTCGCCGTGTCCGGTGACGAAATAGAGAATGATTTTCTTGGTTTGGATGATGGTCATAATCGCCGAGGTAAAAACCTCTTCGCCTTTGAATGCCTTGATGCCGGTAGTTCTGCCGTAGGGACCTTCATCGCGTTCGTATGTTTCCACCAGATTAAAGTTTTTCTGGTTGGTGCCTGAGCGCAGAATAACGTCGTTTTCTGAGATAATCGTGCCCGGCTTGAGCTTTGTCTCCCGTATGGCGGCAACCCTTTCGGGGTTTTTCAGCACAGCAATATTTTCAACGGAGATTTTGCCATGCGAATAAATCTTATATTCTTCAAGAAGGTCGGTCATCATCCGCTGGATTTCAGCCATAACGGCATCTTGAGGAGGCACAAAGAATGTATATATAATGATAGGTTCTTTTAGCTGCTTAAGTATTCCCTTGCTTTTGATAGAAATGGAATATTCCTGTTTGAAGGTGCAGTCAATCCTGAAATACCGGCGCTGTGAAACGTAATTAACTCCGATTAGAATAACCAGAGCAATCAAGACCATTACCAGGACATTGAAAAATGTTATGGTTTTTTGCTTTTTGCCCCAGCCTTCTGCAGGTTGAAAAGCGGCAGAATTAGGCGTATTCGTCTCTTTAATTGTAAATTCAGCGTCTTTTATTTCCGTTTCGTCTATCATATATTTAATCTGTGGTTTATTTCCATCTTCTTGATTCCAATACCCGCACGGTAAGGAATATAAAAAATACGATAAGGCTCAGCGAATAAAATACATCACGGCTGTCAATCAGACCTTTTCTAAATGAATCAAAATGGTCAAAGAAGCCGACATACTTAAAAATATCCTTTAAGTATTGTTGCTGGAAAAATTCGCCGGCATATCCGATGACCCAGCCGATGAGAAGTATGATAAAAGTAATAATTACCGCTACAATCTGGTTAGATGTAAGAGATGATACGAAAAGCCCGATGCTTATAAATACACCTGTCAGACAGATAAGACCGACATAACCGGAGATTATCGCTCCAAGGTCAGGATTGCCCCATTTCATAAGTAATATCGCATAGGAAACCGTAGGAATAATCAGAGAAAAGTAGAATAATAAAGCGGTTATATATTTTGAGACAACGACTTCAGTTTCGGTAACAGGGGCAGTCATCAGGATTTCCAGAGTACCTGATTTCTTTTCTTCTGATAACAACCTCATCGTAATCATCGGCGAAATAATAAGACTGGTGAATCCGATTAGTTCGAGGACGTATCTTAGAACGGTCGCATCGGCACTCCATCTCAGATATGTCCAGAAGAAATAGCCTGAAAAGAATAGGAATGCAGTAATAATTATATATGCCATTGGCGAATAGAAGTAAGAAGCCAACTCTCGTTTAGTTAAAATTAAGATGTTTCTCATTATTTATTATTTTCAGTTTACGCCGGTCATCAGCTGCCGACTCCCACTAAAGGTGGACTGCCTCCGGCAGCAGGCTGAAATTGTTCCCGGGCGGTTATCCTGATAAACATATCTTCCAGACTCATTCGTTCGGTTTTGAACTCACGGATAACCCATTTATTTTCCAGTATTTTCCGATAGATATCCTCTCTGATATCTTTTTCGCCGGTCAATTCTATCGTAATAATATTCCATGAATTATCTTCAATAGAAGAAATACTTTTTACGCCTTCTATTTGTTTTAATACATCGATTATTTCACTGATGGTTCCGCGAATATCCAATTTTATTTTCTGTTCCTTTATCAGATTACTTAAAGTATCCATCGCGGCGATTTTACCCTGGTGAATAATAACAACCCTATTGCAAAGCATTTCCACTTCGGGTAAGATATGCGTAGAAAGAATAATAGTGTGGTTTTGTCCCAATTCTTTAATGAGTTCTCTTGTTTGTTTGATTTGATGGGGGTCTAATCCGATAGTTGGTTCATCAAGAATAAGTATCGGGGGATTATGGATGATGGCTTCGGCTAATCCGACCCGCTGTTTATAGCCTTTGGAAAGATAGCCGATAATTTTGTTCTCAACTTCTTTAATACGGCAACGTTCCATGACTTCAGATATCCGTGAGGTTCTTTCTTTTCTGGGCACGTTTTTTAATTTGGCTCTGAAGATTAAATATTCCCTTACCCGCATTTCAGGATAGAAAGGGACGCTTTCGGGCAGATATCCGATTCTTTTCCTCGCTTCTAATGAATTTCGCACCACATCAAAACCGGCAATGGATGCTTTACCTGATGTGGGCGCAAGGTATGAAGTAAGTATCCGCATGGTGGTGGTCTTACCGGCGCCATTAGGACCTAGAAAACCGACTATCTCTTTGCTATCAACTCTAAAAGAGATATTATTTACTGCGGTAAAACTGCCGAACTTTTTTGTTAATCCTTCAACTTGTATCATACAGATAAAATAATCAGGAAATGCTTATCGAAAAATAAAGCAAATAGGCCGTATTATTTCCTGACAACCCAAAATTCCTTATTTTTCTTTTCTGCCTCTGGCTTGTATTTTTAAGTCCAAGTCTTTTAATATAAAATAATTATTTATAACAATGTCAATAAATCTTATGTTTTTTATACAAATTATTTGACAAGTGGAAATTTATTTATAATTATATAATCTTTCAATTTTAGGAAAAAGAATAAAGAAGCAGGAAATCAAATGGAACGTGAAATAAGCAAGATAGTAAGCGGTATCGTGGTGAAAAAAAATTCGCCTAAGACGATAACTGTTGAACTGCAAAAATTGGTTAAACATCCCCGATACGGGAAATATATTCGTAAAACATCATCTTATAAGGTTCACGACGAAAAAAATGAGGTGCAATTAGGGGACAAAGTGCAAATTACAGAATGCAGACCTTTGAGTAAAACAAAAAGATGGCGTTTAGTAGAAATCGTTGGAAAGGCAACCGGTTCACCTTAAGCGCATTCGCTGCGCTTAGTGTAAACGAAGTCGAGGGGTAAAAAGCAACAGCAGAGAGAGTTTCTTTATGATAATGATGAGAACGAAACTATTGGTGGCTGATAATACAGGCGCTAAAATAGTTAGTTGCATTCAAGTTTTAGGCGGTAGCCATCGCCGGTATGGTTCCATCGGAGACATCATTATTTGCAATGTAAAAAAGATTATCTCAACCGGTGATATAAAAAAGGGTGATATTGTCCGTGGAGTAATCGTCCGCACCAAAAACGCATTACACCGGCCGGATGGCACTCATGTTCGTTTTGACCGTAACGCAGTAGTTTTGATAGATGTCGATAAAAATCCAAGAGGCACGAGAGTTTTTGGCGTGGTGCCCCGAGAATTAAGGCAAAACTTTATGAAAATTATTTCATTAGCCACCGAAGTAGTCTAGATATGCGTATTAAAAAAAATGATGTTGTCAAAGTTAAATCCGGAGCAAGCCGTGGTAAAACCGGCAAGATAATCAAGGTTATTCCGGAAGATGGAACTGCGGTTGTTCAGGGAATAAATTTACTCTGGAAACATATGCGGCGTAGCAATCAATATCCGCACGGCGCCCGTATCCAGAAAGAAGCTCCGATAAATATTTCTAAATTAATGCTTGTTTGCCCTAATTGCAATAAACCGGCTAAATCAGGTTATAAAATTACCGAATCCGGCGTAAAAAACCGTATTTGTAAGAAATGTTCTCAAGTTGTAGCTGAGGCTTAGATAAATGAATCGTTTACTCGAAAAATACAGACAAGAAGTTGTGCCGTTACTAATCAAAGACGCGCCTCGTCAAAATAGATTTGCAGTTCCGAAGTTAGAGAAAATCGTAGTCAATATGGGCGTGGGTAAAGTTATTGAAACTAAAGACAGATTGGAAGCGGCAGCTAAAGACCTTGCTATTATCACCGGACAAAAACCTGTATTGACTAAAGCCAAACAAAGTGTTTCAGGATTTAAGCTGCGTAAGGGTGAACTTATCGGCTGCAAGGTTACATTGCGCAAGGAAATGATGTATAACTTTCTTGATAAACTTATTAATATCGTTATCCCGAAACAAAAAGATTTCAGGGGATATTCCAGGAAATCATTTGACGAAGCCGGTAATTATAATATGGGACTGAGCGAACAGGATCTTTTTCCTGAGATTATTATTGATAATGTTAAATTCGTCCAGGGAATGGATATCACCATGGTAATCAAGTCGCCATCGGTAGAATTGTCTTATAAAATGCTTAAAGCATTGGGTTTTCCTTTTAAGGATTAACATAGTAAAGAGCGTAGAGAAAAAGATATGGCACGTAAATGTTTAAGAATAAAACAGCGTAAGGAACCCAAGTATAAAACTCGCAAATACAATCGCTGCCAAATATGCGGTCGCCGGCATGCTTACTATCGTAAATTTAAAATATGCAGAATTTGCTTTAGAAACCTTGCATGGGAAGGTAAATTACCGGGCGTAAAAAAAGCAAGTTGGTAAACCGGTTTATCTATATCTCGAAGGGAGTTATTAATGAGTTGTTCTGATACTATTGCTGATATGTTGACCCGTATCCGTAATGCAATTATGACTAAGGCGCCAACCGTTCAAATCACGGGTTCTAATCTAAAAAAGGAAATTGCCAAGGTCCTTAAAGAAAACGGGTACATCAAAGAATATAAATTAATTGATGATGAAAAAAGCGGTATCATAAAAATCTACCTGAAATATACTCCTGATAATGAAAGTATCATCAGCGGCCTTAAAAGAATCAGCAAACCGGGTCGCCGTGTTTATAACAAGGTTGAAAAACTTGATAAAGTCCTCGACGGGTTAGGAATATCCATTGTTTCTACACCCAAAGGTATTCTGACTGACCATGAATGCCGTAAACTCAAAGTAGGTGGCGAAGTGCTCTGTCATATCTGGTAAAATTACAATCAATATGGGCTGCAAGTTAACACTTTTGTATGTTTGATATATTATTATTCATACCAATTCTTCTTGTTTTTCTATATTCAGTTATCATTCATGAATGTGCCCATGCCGTGGCAGCTTATAAATTAGGCGACCCGACTGCTTATTCATTAGGTCGTATTACACTTAATCCTATAAAACATATTGACCCGGTCTGGACGATTCTTATGCCTTTATTAACATTTTTTGTTCCCTTATTATTTGGTTCCAGTGGTTTTATCTTCGGCGGAGCCAAACCAGTTCCTATCAACCCTTATAATTTCAGGAATCCTGATAAAGGAATGATGATAAGCAGTCTGGCAGGTCCGTTATCTAATTTCTCATTAGCAATTCTTGGGTTCATAGTTTTCTTCCTCTCTGTCAAAATCCTGCCATTAAGCGGTTTCTTCCTTGATTTTAATAAATCTATTTTTACATGGCTCATTATAATAAATATCTTATTGGGAATCTTTAATTTAATACCGATACCGCCCTTGGATGGTTCAAGGGTATTACGATATCTTTTACCATGGCATATGAAAGAAACCCTTGACCGCATTGAACCATTCGGAATTATTATCGTGATAGTTTTCGTGACGCAAGGTGGAACGATATTTATTAGTAAAATATTAAATACTATTTATTGGTTATTAGAATCTATAGCTAGATAAAATACAAATCGATCTTCTATGTGTTATGCTATACCAGGTAAAGTAATAGAATTAGGCGGTAAAATTGCCACCATAGAATATTTTGGAGAGAAAAGAAAAGCTTATACCGACCTGGTCAAATTAAACCTCGGCGATTATGTCTATGCACAGGGAGGTTTTGTTATCAGCAAAATGCCGGAAACAGAGGCGCTTGAGATTCTTAAGGATTGGAAAGACCTCTTCTTCAAACTCCAGGAAACAGACCGTAAGCTTTCAAATAGCCCCAAGACATTATACGAGCGCGCCAATGCCATCAGGCAAAAATATCAGGGCAATTCCTGTTGTGTCCACGGTATCCTGGAATTTTCCAATTACTGCAAAAATAACTGCCTTTATTGCGGAATCAGAAAGGACAATCAGAATATCACCCGCTACCGGATGAGTATTGATGAAATCCTATCGGCTGTAGATTATGCCGTTAATAAATTAGGATTTAAGGCTTTAGTTCTGCAATCCGGAGAGGATGACTGGTATGATGAAGAAAAATTATATACGATTGTTACTGAAATCCGCAAGCGATGCCCAGTCTTGATATTTTTGAGTATCGGGGAACGCGATATTAAAATATATAAAAGGCTATTTGAAGCCGGAGCCCGCGGCGCCCTGATAAGATTTGAAACCTGTGACGAAAAACTTTACACCGAAATTAAACCTGATTCATCATTTAGTAATCGTCTGAATCTCATAAAAAGTCTCAAGGAAATAGGCTACCTGATTATTACCGGTTTCCTCGTCGGCTTGCAAGGGCAGACAAATAAAGATATTATTAATAATATTAAATTGACCGATTCATTAGGAGCGGAAATGTTTTCATTCGGCCCATTTATCCCGCACCCGCAAACGCCATTAGGAAATAATTCACCGCCTAAGTTAACATCAATGCTTAATGCGATTGCCAATGCCAGATTAATGTATCCCGAATTAAAGATTCTGGTGACGACTGCGCTCGAGACGCTAGACAAAAAAGAAGGTGCGAAAAAAGGATTAATGGCAGGCGCTAATTCATTAATGATAAATATCACACCTATTAAATACCGCAAATTATACGAGATTTATCCTGACCGGGCCGGCACGGAAGACGATACCGTTGCGAAAATAGATTCGGTGCTCAAACTATTATATACACTCGGCCGAGCCCCGACTGATTTGGGAATATAACCCCTACCCATTATGCAACCACAGATGAACACGGAAAATATTTTTATAAGGAAACCACGCCTGAGGCGGGCAGGCATGAATCCAAGACGCCGTCGTCCATAGCCCTACTTCGCCCTCCGAAGTAGCCTGAGGGTTACGAAGGACGGGTCGGACGATTAATGAATTCCCTGTTTTCTTTACCTACTTGGCTGGACTCCTTATAAATAAACCGTATTTCTATGTGAACTTTGTGCTTCTGTGGTTAATCTTACGTCTCCTTTTCCCTTACCCTATCTTCTATATACTATTTATTTCATAATTTATATTACATATTTCTCTATCCCCTCAGTACCCCTACCTACCGCAGGCAAGCCTCTATAGTATTATACGAATGAAAATCAAAAAGGGACACGATATTTTTGGGGAAATGAAGCCCTTTCCCTAACCCTTTAAACAATAAGACGATAAATTAAAAATATTTTAACCACAATTTTATTTTTTTAGCAAAAATAGGGGGGTACCATACCCCCTCCCCCCTCCCTCCATAGGGAGAGATACAGGTTAGTATACCCAGAGATATTGGTTAGCATACCGAGAGATAATGGTTAGCATAAGGAGTGGCACTGGTTAGCAATAGATATCTCCCTGGCAAGTATAAGATAAGAAGGTATATGAAGTATACCTATTTTAACAAAACGATGTCTGAAACCTTGCTTGGATATTGGCTTTCAGCAGATGGTGTATGTCACCAAACCCATATCTTTTCTCCATATATATGAACGTTTGAGACTCCCAAAAAACTGCATCACATCGCAAATTTCTCAACAAATATAAGGGTTCCAGGGCATCATCCTTTCATCTATATAAACGTAAAATATGCCTGTCCGGATTACTTTTTTTGATGTTTTTATCGGTTTTATGGGGTATTCTTGTGCAATATGCCACTAAAAAGACGGATTATCCGGGGAATATCAGACACCGGAACCATCAAATTGAGTAAATAAATCTCCGCCAGAGGCATCACTACTATTATGTGGAGCCATTACTACTATTATGTGGAGCCATTACTACTATTATGTGGAGCCATTACTACTATTATGTAGAGCCATCACTACTATTATGTGGAGGCATTACTACTATTATGTGGAGGCATTACTACTATTATGTGGAGGCATTACTACAATTATGTGGAGCCATTACTACTACTATGTGGAGCCATTACTACTATTATGTGGAGCTATTACTACTATTATGTGGAGCCATTACTACTACTATGAAGTGGTATTAATACTATTATGGGGTGGTATGGGAGGGGGGGGGTAGTATAGGGGTGGATGGGGGGTAGGGGGGGGTGGACTGGGGGTAGGGGGTATACCTATTTTAACAAAACGATGCCTTGAACCTTGCTTGGATATTGGCTTTCAGCTGATGGTGTGTGGAGCCGGACTTGTAAT
>JAZDMB010000001.1:0-56939 GCA_043801445.1 Planctomycetota bacterium | reverse complement strand
CACCTTGTGAACGATATGTTTCATTAAAAGACTCTCCCGATAAAACTTGTCCTGTCTGTCAGAGACCGACTGAATTTCTTGAGGAAGACAATTATTTCTTTAGGTTGAGTAAATATCAGGATAAAATGATTTCATATCTCAAGGAGCATAAAGATTTTATTGAGCCGGTTTCCAGGTATAATGAAATCCTGTCAAGGGTGGAGATGGGGATGGAGGATATCAGTATCAGCCGGGCTTCTTTTGACTGGGGTATTCCTCTGCCCATTGACCCGAAACATATTATCTGGGTATGGTTTGATGCGCTGACCAATTATCTTTCAGCGATAGGTTATCCTGATGATAACAATAATGTTAAGAAATTCTGGCCTGCGGATGTTCATTTTATGGCTAAAGATATTCTTTGGTTCCACGCGGTTATCTGGCCCTGTATGTTGATGTCTGCCGGATTAGAACCACCACGAAAAATATTTGCTCACGGCTGGTGGACGATGAATTCGGACAAGATATCAAAATCCAAGGGTAATGTTATATACCCGCGGGATGTTATAGCAAAATTCGGGGTTGACCCCGCACATAATTCAGGTGAAAAAGGTGATGCCCCGAATTCCGGGCTTATGTGCGGGGTTGATAGTTTACGCTATTTTTTACTGCGTGAAATACCTTTCGGGCAGGATGGTGATTTTTCATACTCGGCGCTTTTGAACCGTTATAACAACGAACTCGGCAACGAACTTGGTAACCTGATTCTGAGAACCCTGACAATGATTGAAAAATATAATAATGGCAAGATACCTGTTCAAGATAGTGCAGATAATTCAAATGAATCTTTAAAGAAAACTATTCTATCATTACAAGATGTTATTATGGGGCATATGGAACATTTTCAATTTAGTTTGGCATTGGAAAAAATATGGGAGATAGTAAGATTGGCTAATAAATATGTTGATGACATTAAACCATGGGTGCTGGCAAAAGAGAAATCGCCTCGCTTGAATACTGTTTTATATACTCTGGCGGAAGTAATCAGGATTATTTCAATATATCTGACGCCTTTTATGCCTCAAACCTGTGAGTCAATTAGAAAGCAATTAGGTATAACAGATCAAGAAGTATCTATTCCACAGCATCTTATGTTCGGACAGATGATTCAGGGCACGAAGATAAATAAAGGCAATCCGCTTTTTCCGCGAATAGACGAATAGAAATATAAACACGAATAAGACGAATAAAGACAAATGATACGAATAAAAAATTACTACTTAAGGTTCCTATCCCCAAAAGAATATTCGTGAGATTCGTTCCATTTGTATCATTCGTGTTTCTCTTTTTTCTTGTGGTACAGGCAAGTATAAATTCTCTGCGTATTTAGTGCCTTTGTGATGAGTTACTTAATTATGAATAATGATTTAATAGATAAGATACTAAAGGAAGATATTCGTTATCAACGCGAGGCATATAACTTTGTTTTTGAAGCGTTGCAATATACTCTTAAAAAGATTGGCAAATACCGTCATATCAGCGGAGGTGAATTACTTGATGGGATTCGTAATTATGCGTTACAACAATTCGGTCCTTTGGCTAAGATGGTTTTTAATAAATGGGGGGTGTTACGGACTGATGATTTTGGTGAAATAGTATTTAATCTTGTTAATGCAGGGTTGATGGGTAAAACAGAAGATGATTCCAAAGATGATTTTAAGGATAGGTATGACTTCAACGAGGTTTTTAAAGATGGGGCGGAGAATATAATAAATGAACGAAATGAAAAGTAATAGCCAAGATAAAGACATATTAACCGGAAAGGTATTTGGTGCTTGCCGTCTCATTAAAAAGATTGGTGAAGGCGGGATGGGCGTGGTTTATCTGGCGCATCATCTTGCTCTTAATAAGAACGTGGCTGTTAAAATATTACCGCCTTCTTTTGCACAGGAAGATGAACGGGTAAAGAGATTTATTCGTGAGGCTCGTTCTGCTGCTCAATTAGAGCATTCCAATATCGTTCAAATATATAATGTTGCTAAACAGGATGATTACTATTTTATCATAATGCAATATGTTGATGGTGAAAGTTTGGCGGGTAAGATAAGAAGAGAGGGGAAAATAAATTTATCGGAGGCATTAAGAATCGTTAATGATGTTGCTGTTGCTTTGTCAGTGGCGCACCATAAGGGTATTATACATCGTGATATCAAGCCCGAAAATATCATGATTACCAAAAACGACGAGATCAAACTTATGGATTTTGGGCTGGCGCGGGTATTAGATGTAGCCAGTCATCTTTCACGGACAGGGGATATACTTGGAACACCATATTATCTTTCGCCGGAACAGGCGAAAGGACTTAAGGTTGACGGACGTGCTGATATCTATGCCCTCGGCATTACTCTATATTATATGATTAGTGGCAAGAGACCTTTTGACGGCGATAGCACCGTATCAATTATTTTGAAACATATTAACGAGAAACCGCCTCCGATTCGTGAATTTAACCCTGAAATTCCTGAAAGCGTCAGTCTGATTATCAACAAAATGATGGAAAAAGATGCAATGAATCGGTATCAGTCCACTGAAGAATTAATTAATGATATTGATAGATGTTCTAACGAGATTGCGACCGTTAATGGGGCGAGACTTCCCGAAAGAACTTCTTCGGTATCCCGTCAGGCAGGAGAAGCATCGATTCGAACAGTAATTTCGTCAACTCATAATGTTAAAAACACCAGAAAGATTATTAATAAGAAAATGATTATTACTGCGGCTGTTCTTGCCATAGTTATTATATTTATAGTTTCCATCATAAGAAAAAATAAACAGCCAAGTATATCACAGGCAAAATCTAATTCAGCTGATAACGGACAGGTTTCACCTGAGCAAAAAAGAGAATACCTTAAGGATAAACTTCTTGAACGCTGTAATGAGTGTTATAAGTATTTTGTTGATAAGAATTATGAGAAAATAAAACCTTATTTTTATATATCAAAAGATAAGAATATACCTGCCCGACTGCCCGTCCGAACGGATGTTCATCCGGGCGGGGACACCCGTTCAGGAGGGGATGAAGAAAAGGTTAACCGATTTCTGGGGGACTTAAAGCGGCTGCACGAATTTTATGAGTCTCGTGGTGGTAAAATTACCGTATTCAAAATAAGAGATAACGATATAAAAATTCAGGAGCCAGCTATAGATTTTCCTTTTGTCAATGTCGAGATAGAAGTGGTTTTTTCATTTCATAATCCTAACCAGCCATCCAGATTTAAGGATGTGGTAATTTCTCAAAAGAATATTTGGGTTTTAGATGATGGGATATGGTATTTATATATGGTACCAAAAAATGCAGATTCCGATGAGGATAATTTAAGGAAAAAGCCTTCCTTTGATGAATTTACTGAATTTCTGTTTCTTACGGATGAACAGGCAGAAAAATCAAAGGCTATCATTCAGTCAGCTCATCAAGAAGTTATTAGTATTTTTTTCATCCCAAGGCAGGATGGATTTAATGTCCCGAACGAAATAAATAGCATAAAAAATTCTCAGATGAATCCGAGAGGAAAAGAATTGAAAATCTCCAGGATATTATCCCTTGAAATACCGGGAACTAAAACAACTTATTTGCAAAAACTAACACAGATAAAATCTAATATAGAAGCAAAATTTAAAGGGATATTTTCCGAAGAGCAATTCAGCAAGTATAAGCAGAAAGACATAGACCCTCTTGAGATTCAAATGAAATGATAATATTTTAGTCGTAATTTATTAATGGATATGACCATCAGGATTAAATGAATCCAATAACCCACTTCTTGATTAGTTGGAATATATCCGCTTTAACCACTGCAGGAAAACGAGATAGGATATTAATCACACTGGGTGGAATTATATCTGATATAGATGGCTTGGGTTTTATATTTGAGTTAGCCACAAGGCATACCGGAAGACCATTGAATTTTTATTCCAACTATCACCATCAACTTGCTCACAATATTAGCGCTGTAATATTAGGGTTATTAGCAATGTTGTTATTTGCCAAAAACAAATTACTTACGCTTTTTATTTTCTTAATAGTCTTTCATATCCATCTGTTATGTGATTTAATAGGGGCACGGGGGCCCGAAGGTTACCAATGGCCTATACCATATTTATTTCCTTTTTCCTCAGTAATGCAATTGACCTGGAAATATCAATGGGAATTAAATGGCTGGCAAAATTTTGTTATCACTATAGTAATGTTAGGAGTAGTTTTTATCATTTCCCGTAGAAAATGATTTTCGCCTTTAGAATTGTTTTCTGCAAAGGCAGATAAACTATTTGTTAAAACTCTCATGAGGGAATCTCCATAATGACACAAAATGAAAAGAATTTAGTGCCGGATGAAGATGCATTTCTGATGGTAGAGTTCCAGAAGGGCAGTAAAAGCGCCTTCGCTACACTTTTTACAAAATATCAGCAGATGGTTGTTAATGTTATTACTCGTTATATCGGTGATAATGTTTTTGCCGAGGACATGGCTCAGGAAGTATTTTTGAGAATATATAAGGCAAAGAATAAATATAAACCGGTTACTCAATTCAAATATTATCTTTTTACTATAGTGCATAATCTATGCTTGAACGAGATTAGGGATACTATCCGTCGTAAAACTAAATCAATGGATTTTTCGGAAGAAAGCTTTTCGGGGCGTCCTTGTGCCAGAGGTAGATCCGCCTTTGGCGGAGATGATAAATTATGTCCGGAAGTCAATAGTGAACCGATAGAAAATAGTGAGAATATGGAAATCAGGCAAGATGTGAAATCGGCAATAGAGTCATTACCTCCGCAACAAAGGATTGCAGTTATTCTGGATAAGTATGAAGGATTGTCTTATGAAGAGATTGGTAAGGTGATGAAACTCTCGGTCTCGGCTGTAAAATCCATTCTCTGGCGGGCACGGGAGGGGCTTAAGGAAAAACTGAAAAAATATATATAATATTAGAAATATGCCTTATCCTCACACCTACATCAAACTCACGCCGGAAGAGAAGAAGCAGATTAAGGATGAATTACAGAGATTGACATATCTTAAACAATGGAAGAAGCGGCATCCGCTTCAAGCACTTTATCTATCCGACCAGAAAAAGCCATTTCAGGATATTGCTAATTATCTGGACGTGTCTTATATGTCTGTCAGGAGATGGGTGTATAAATACCGCAAGTTTGGACTTAATACCTTTCTTAAACACGAATAGCACGAATTCGACCAATAAATTCGAATATAAATTCATTTATTTAGTTCTATCCTATTAGTATAATTTGTGTTAATAACTCTTTGGGGTTATTGGTGTTAAATAAAATGAACACCTTCAGCGCGAGCAAATAGGAAAAACAGCTATATTTTCGTGTTTTTATGGTCAAATTTAGCGAAAATGAACACCTTGCTTGTCATAAGTCCCTATAAAATCTACACCAACACCCCCCGTATACTACCCCCTATTACCCCCTACACCATAGTCTATGTAGGGGTATATAAGGGTCTATCTCTGGGTATATAACCCTCTATGTCGGGGTATATCAGGGAGTATACGGGGATACATAAGGGGGTATGTCGGGGTATATCAGGGGGTATGGTGGGATACATAAGGGGGTATATCCAGGTATATCAGGGGGTATGCTGGAGTACATAAGGGAATATGTCGGGGTATATGAGTGCCTATGTCCGGGTATATAAGGGGATATGTAGGGGTATATAAGCCCCTATTACCCGGTAGATAAGAGAGTAATAGGGGGTGAGGTTTTTGCGTATTCAGTAAGTAAAATTCAAATAAATATAATGCTAGAAAATTGCTTTTTGTTTTGTGACACACACATTATCCTGAAACCCTTGATTTTTCTTGCATCAGAATGAAATAGCCGTTTTTATCGGATGTTGTGTGTCACCGGAAAACAATAAATATTTTACTCTATGGTTGGAGCGGTGACACCACAGACTGAAAGGCACCATTTAGTTGACTTATAAGTGATTGTTTTATAAATTCAGGATATGATGTGTCACGAGATGCGAGACAGCACCAGCCACACGTACAGGCGAGATAAAGAATATGACAAGGTATTTTGAAAACGAGGGTGATTTGGTTGAACAACAATATGGAGATATCGTATGCCAAAATTTTCCGAATTATTATGACTTCTGGAATAGGTTTATTAAAGACCCCTCATTAAAAAGTACTATTGATGAGGATAAATACAATAAATTAGCCGCATTACACTACTCTTTATTTTTCAGTCTCGCTTGTGCACATCATAATCTTGAGTTGTTAAAGTTAAATAAACGAAGCACAAAAGGGGAACTTTTCCAGTTGCTCGAATTCATTGAAACATTTTATATGCATCTTGGGACCGCGTGCAATAGATTGGAAAAATTTTGGGATACGCTTAAAGATATTATTAAATATCCACAGCCAAAGTTTCATAACTATTTGAAAAAGCAGGACATTGCTCTTTACAATGATGCGTTAAAATTAGAAAATAACGTTATAAAATTGAGGAATTCTATCGTGCATGCGGCACAGTTATTGAATCGGATAGATATTAAAAATAATAATATCTACTTACCAGACCCTCAATATATTACTATGAAAAATGAGAATTCTTGGGTGGAGTTACAAAAGATATCATTCTTGAAAGTAGATATTAAACCAAAAGCAACTGATGATTTAGCAGAATTTGAGAAGGTAGTTAATAGAATCCAAAAATTAGCCATAGAGAATATTAATAAAATATTACAGAGTAAAATAAAAAATGAGGAATTAAAACCTCAATCAGTAATTTCTAATAATCCTTGGGCTGTTTCCTCTTGTTGTGCACCAATTAATCAGTCGGGTATCGGTATCTCAACTGTATTGGGGAGGCCTGCATCAGGAGCATCTGCTATCAAGCCAGATAAGCCAAAGAAATAGATAAAATAATAGTTTAATCAAAAAAAATCTCGTAGCTTGCTGTGGGATAGTTCATTTCCTGTGACACCATAATTTTAATGTCTAAATTAGTCAAATGCAACAGGGTTTAGACCTTAATATCCACAAATTCCAATTCTATAGTTTCCTCGCCCTGCCAGTTATTTAATTTGAGCATATAGGCAAGAGAAAATGGTTTGCCCTTTAATTTATCTAACATTGTTACATAAGCGCTTTTGTTGTATGCAATTACCCGGAAGGTTCTGCCACTTTGTTTGGCAAAGAAGGTAAGATGTTTTAGGTTGTTGCCTATTAATTTGGGTATGCCTATTAACTGAATATTATGTGAGCAAAAAACAGGTTCCGGATTCCCTTCGCCTAATGGACTCAACATATTGATTTCCCGCAGTAATTTTTTGGTTATCTGCGAAAACTCTATGGTGTTGTCTATCAGGATATAGGGTATAAAATCTTCAGGTTTAAGATGTTTTTGGGCGTAGTTATTTAGTTGGGTTCTTAATTCCGGAATTTTTTGATGGTCAATTCGTAGTCCGGCTGCATATTTGTGGCCCCCTACTGAGATAAGTAAGTCACGGCAATTATTCAGCGCATTATAAAGATGGAATGATGGTATAGAACGAGCCGAGCCTTTGCCTATGCCGTTTTCAGTAGAAATTAATATGGTGGGACGATAAAATTCTTCTGCTATTTTAGAAGCGGCAATTCCCAAAACACCTGAATGCCATTTGGAGTTTGATAAGACAATAACGTAGTTATTGGTTAAATCGAATTCTTCATTGAGTGATTTAGAAATTTCCTGTGAAATTTTGGCCTCTATTTTCTGACGTTCTTTATTATCGCGTTCTATTTGCTCAATTAATTTTTCTATTTCCGAAGGGGAATCGGATAGAAGCAATTCAGCACTGCTGTACGAAGATCCTAAACGTCCGGGTGCATTTATTCTTGGTCCGAGTCTGAAAGATATATCCTCTGCTTTAATAATGGAATTGGCTAAACCGGTTTGTTTGATTAAGGCATTTAAGCCGGCTATCTTTGTATAATTTAAGGCTTCTAATCCGTAAGAACATAGAATCCTATTCTCACCGACCAAAGGAGATACGTCAGCAATTGTTCCAAGCGCTACTAATGCCATAGTATCCATCAGGAAATCGTGGAAGACACGATTATTCTTTTTTACATCAGAAAAAGTGTCCATTAATGACCAGCAGATTTTAAAAACAACTCCCACGCCGGAAAGGAAATGCGAGTCAGTACGTCCTGATGAATTATCCAGTTTGGGATTAACAATAATGCATTGCGGTAATTCTGAAGGTATCTCGTGGTGGTCTGTAACAATTATATCCATTCCTGATTTTTTGGCATAAGCAACTTCTTCTATGTTAGAGATGCCGCAATCAACAGTAATAATCAACTTAACCCCTTTTTGAGCGATTATATCAATTGCTTTTTTGGAAAGACCGTATCCTTCAGTTAAACGATGAGGGATATAAAAATCAATCTCGCGTCCTAATAACCTGAAAAATCTTTTTAGTAAAGTAACCGATGTGATGCCATCAACGTCATAATCACCATAGACAAGAATTCTTTCATTATTAAGGAGTGCCTGTTCGATACGTTTTAGCGCTTGGGATATTCCCGGTATTAAATGCGGTTCCGAAAGATTATTTAAATCAGGCTTAAAGAATGATTTTGCCTGTTTGGCATCTGTTATATCACGTTGAACCAAGATTTGGGCTATAATCGGTGAAATATTCAACGCATTGGATAGATATTGTATAGAATCTATTGATGATGGCTCACTCAGACGCCATTTTTTAGACAACATATTTTTTTATTATTTGGTCTAATAGTTTAAAAGCCATTGTAGCCGCTTTTTGCTGTATCTGGATTCTTTTGCCGTGTAAATTATATTTTTTAACCGATATCTTGCCTCTAAAACAGATACCGATATAAATTAAACCGACCGGTTTTGAGGCAGTGCCGCCGGATGGTCCGGCAATACCGGTAACTGCTAATCCCAAATCAGATTGTTCTGATTTAACGATATTTTTTGCCATTAAACGACAAACCTGAGAGCTGACCGCCCCGTATTTTTCTATTATTTTACGGGGGATTCCAAGCCGTTTTATTTTAGATGTGTTACTATAGCAAATTATTCCTTCTTTAAGCGATGCGGAAATCCCCGGAATGGTTGTAAGCTTATGACAGATGAGTCCTCCGGTGCAGGATTCGGCAACTGATAAAGTCAGACTTCTCTTTAATAATAACGAAGCAATTCTACGGTGTGTCATCCTTTTCTTTGGGTAATAGAAAGATTACCTTTATAAACATCTAATTTAACTGAGCCACAAATTCTGGGATAGATTTCCTGGAAGAATTTATCCATTGCTTGCTTAAGAGGTGAAAACCATAAACCATTATAAACCAAATCAGCATATTTTGACGAAATGATTGGTTGGAATTGGAGTAATTCTTTTGGTAATAGCATTTCAACAAGCGCACGATAAGCCGTATAGAGAATGGTAGCTGCCGGCGCCTCGTAAATTTCCCTTATTTTTTCCCCGGAGATTTTATTTTCTACCATATCCACTCGACCGATTCCATTACGACCTCCTATATTATTAAGCATTTCTATAATGCTCAATAAATCCATTTTTTTGTTATCAATAGAAATGGGTATCCCTTGTTCGAACTTGATTTCTATGGTAGTAGGTTTATCTAATGTTTCCATTAAGGGGGTAGTTATGATATAAGTATCGCGCGGAGGAATTTTCCAATTATGAGATAAATCGCCCATCAAAATATTTACCCCCCATAAATTAGATTCTATATTGTGAAGAGGATGGTTACCGAAATCAATTTGAGGGGCCTGCTTTTTGATATATGAAATATCATCTTTAACAGTGCGGAATGATAGTTCTTTTAGAGGAGTGATGATTTTAAGTTTATTATCAAGTGAATGAATACAATTCTCAAATCTAACAATGTCATTACCGATTCCACGGGTACCATAAGCAATAGTGTCACAATTTTCTTCTTCGGCAATTCTGACTAATTCTTCGGCGATTAAAGGCCTTGATAATGCGGCCGATAGCAGGTATCCATTCTCATAGATAGCCTGGGCATGAAAAGATGGCAAGATAAAATCATTTATAAATTTTCTTCGTAAGTCAGCAATGTGAGCAACAGTTGCTCCAAGTTGAACAGCTTTCTCACCTAAAGGTGCAAGATATGTTATCTGGCCTATTTGTGCTAAAAAAGTTATGACATTAAACCCATTATTCCGAAGCCAGTGGATACAGATTAAATTATCTACACCACCAGAATAAGCGAGTATTACTTTCTCCATATTATTTTAGATTAGTTCTATTAGATATTTTATACATTAAACTTTAAATTAATAATATCGCCATCTTTTACGACATATTCTTTGCCTTCCGAGCGGAGTTTACCGTGTTCTTTAGCTATTTTCATTGAGCCATTTGATGCTAACCAGTCTTGGTAAGAAATAATATCAGCTGAAATAAAGCCCCGAGCCATATCGGTATGAATCTTTCCTGCTGCAGTCAAAATACTATCTCCTTTCTTGATAGTCCAAGCTCTGACCTCATCTTTACCAACGGTAAAAAAAGGCTGCAAATCTAATGCACTATAGCATAAACTGGATAATTCATTTATCTTAAGTGAATCTAATCCATAGTCGGACAGAAACACTTTTTGTTCGTCTGGTGGTAGTGCTGATATCTCATACTCTAATTTTAGCGGTAAGGAGATACTACTACTTGAATATTTTTTATGGATTTCCTGGAACTTATCTTTTAAAGATAAATCTAGTTCGGAAATATTCAAGACCACAATTAATGCTTTTCGACTTAATAACCCGTAATTAACCCATAATTTTGTTGTCAGTGGTGTCAGGTGTATATCTTTTAGATTTTTACCTGTTTCAATATATTCCTTAACAATTGCGAGGAATTTTTCTTCCTCATGGATTTCTTCTAAGGATGCGGTTCCGCGTCCCTTGTTATTTTTTAATTTTTCCATTCTTCTTTCAATTATATCAAGGTCCGCCAGAAGGAATTCCGATTTTAGCGATTCAATCTCTTTAGATAACCAATCCAAGCTGTCTCTTTTTTGATATGCTGGAATAATGCCAATAATGCCGTCAGATTCACGGAGTGTGCCTAGAATTATATTATTAGATTTTCGTTCTTCAGCATCTAATATGGGCTCTGTGTCTATGATATCAAGGGTTGCGTCAATTGTTTTCTTGGGTTGGTAGAAATCAGATAAAATCTTGATTCGTGGATCAGGTATTTTAATTGTTACATAATGAAATTTTCTCTCAAATTGGAATTTTAACGATGTTTCGTAATCAATTCCTGAAAGCAAGGAAAGCAATGTTGTTTTTCCGGCTGCGGATCGACCGATAATACCTAGTTTCATAATTATTTAGTACTTTGATGCTTGCCTATTTTTAAAAACAAATATGATAATATTATTCCAATTATATACAATAATAATAAAGGAATTGCAAGGAGTGTTTGATTAAAAGGATCGCCAGTTGGCGTGATTATTGCAGAAATAATAAATGCCAACAAGATACTAATTTTGATTTTACTCCAGTATATTTGAGGAGTAAATAATTTAATTTGAACCAAAAAGAGCATTACTAATGGCAACTCAAATATTCCTCCAATGACAAGCGTAAAAACAATGAAAAGATTAAAGTAATTATTCAGGTTAATAGTGCTTTCAATAAAAGCCACATCTGGATAGTAGTAAAGAAAATTTAACATAAAGGGGATGACAATAAAATAACTAAAAAGGACTCCGCTGGTGAAAAGAATTAGAGAGGAGGGAAGATAGAAAAGAATGTATTTTTTTTCGTGATGATAAAGTCCGGCACTTATAAATTTCCAGAGTTGGTATATTATAAAAGGTGCGGCTAATAGCAAGCCGGCTATTAAACTAGCTTTGAAATAAACAAAGAAACCTTCAGGGTAATTAAATATTTTAAGTGTTTTGCCGCCAGAGATTTTAAGATGTGGCGTGATTATGATTTTTATGATTTGTTCTTGAAAAATCAAGCAAACAATTGTTGTAATAGCAAATATTATGGCGGAATAGATGAGGCGACGACGTAATTCTTCTAAATGTTCGCCTATGCTTAATCTTTTCTCTTCCATATGTACTCATGAACATAACGACAAAATTATATCACTTTTCTTCCTATAGTTTAGTCTTTCCAATCAATATGTAAAAGGTCATATAGTTCTTTCTCTCTTAGTACCACAGCTCCCAGATAAATAGCCTTCTTGTAGTTCTCATCGTTTTCAAAATCTTTACCGACAACGACATAAATAACATCAGATGTTACTTCTGTTAATACTTTTCCCCCGAACTCTTCTGTTTTTTTCTTAATATCATCCAATAAATATCTTCCAATGGGAGTACCCGCGAAAACAAATGTTTTTATTTTCTCTCGGTTATAGATTTCACTGTTTACTAAGTCATGGATAGTTATGGAATCGTCTGATTTAATAGTTACCGGAATAATTGCAGCTTGGCTATAATCATCAAATATTCTTATAATTTTAACTTTACCTTTTTCTTTTTTTATCCCGCCTTTTAATATGGTAAAAACATCAAAATCCATGCCTTTAATAATTGCGTCTTGACGTCCCAAATCAATATAAACGTAATCATTGGCTATATCTACAAGTATGATCTCACCGTCAATTTCAATTCCTTCGCTTGCCATCTCTAATCTTTGTTGCAACTTTTCCAATCTATCACCCAAATCGTTTTTTTCTTTAGTTAATTTATCCAATTCAATTTCACTTTTTCTGGTTGTATTAACAATTGTGCTATTAATTTCCCGAATACCGTCTTGTAATATCAGAATATCGCGTTCCCCTTGGTCAATTATTTCTTTGAGTTGTTTTTCCAATGAAGCGATATCTTTTCGCATCGTGATCATTTCTTCGGTTTTTTGATCTATAGCTTTATACAATTCGCCTTTTTCATCTTTTGTTCCTACTGATTTATCAATCGCGCTCCATGAAGCATTACGGCTGTAAACCAAGTCATTATTTTTTTGCATATTTTGTTGAGTTAAATTTTCAATAGTTGTTATCAGTTCTTGAAGATTGAGAGGTTTCTTTCTTTCTGATTCTTCCTTGTCATCCCATAATTTATAGTCTGTTAATTGATAAGTTGTAGAAAGATACCCTACCATTCTATTTAAAAAACCCTTTAAGTTGTCGTAAATATCCCATACATTACCAGTAGAAATTTTTGTTTCATCATGTGATAACCATCCGATGCGACTAGAAAGATTAAATGCTTTTTTTGTAATTTCTTCGAGTTCTTGTTGCTTAGTCCGCGTGTTCTTTTTTACTTGTTCCAATGAGAGAGTATTTTTATTGTATTCTTCTATTGAAAAATAAGAGATAAATATTGAGATCAGAATCAAGATTGATGCAATTATCACCATGACGGTTGCACTGGTATCTTCTTTTCTTTTTTTAATAATTGTTTTAGCAGGCATAATTAATCACCAAAATAATATTCTAAACTTTTTTTTGCTTCAGCACCTTCTATGCGGGGAATGTTCAATTTTTTAGACCACTCGAAATTTTTTCTATCTAAATCTGTTTCTTCGGGGTCATCGCCAATAAGAACAAAATCTGTTTTCAATGAAATATTCTTTTCTACGACAGCGCCCATGTTAACAAGACGTTGTTCTATTTCTTCACGGCCGTACTTGAACGGTCCCCTGGGGAATTTGCCGATTAGCACTACAAAACGAGAGCTTTGTGGGTGGTAGAAAATATTGGTAATATAATCACCATCAGTAATAGGGGTGTCATTATCTTCCACTTTGGTTATGGAACATAAGCTGTAAGTGTCATATATTCTTTTTACTTCAATTTGTCCTTTCCATTTTCTGACATATCCTTTTTGTTGACGATATGCCATAAATTTAAGTCCGACGTTTAATTTGCTTTTATCACCGAGTGTAATAAACACAAATCTATTTTTAAGGTCTGGATTAATAATTTTACCATAAGCTTCGATAATATCACGATTGTATGTTTGTTTGGAAGTTAAATCTTCAAGCGTATATTTAATACCATCACGCTCGTTTTCTAAACGAATGATGTCTTTTTGAAATTGCTGAGTAATAGTTGGCAGGCGTTCTTCCAATGTTCTTTTTTCGTTATTTAAATTGTCTTTTTGTAGTCGATATTTATCATCTTCGCTACTCTTTTTATTAACTATAGTTTCTCGGTATTGTTTCAATTCTGCTAAATACTCATTCTTACGGTTTGTAATTTCCTTCTGAAATTCTCTTAGTGCGGTTTCCTGTTTTTCAGATGTTGTTTTCTCATAAGAACTTCTTGTTGTTTTATATCCTGATTCAAATAATTTATCTATGGATTTGTATAAGATATTTTCAATCGTTAAGTCTTTACCGCTAAGAGGATAGCTTTTGTTTTTGTCTTCAAGATATTTTGAAACTTTATCAATAGCAATTACTGTATTTTGTTCGATTGGCATTATGAGGGGCGAGACTTTTAGTAGGTACCAATTTACATCCTTGATTTTATTGTCAACTTCCTCGATAATTTTATTCTCATAAGATATTTTTTCCCCTACATCCTTAGCTATTCCTGTTATCAAATAAGAGGTGAGTAGTCCTATAAAACAAAATGTAACAACTAAAAGCACTACGATATGCGAAATTCCCTGTAAATGAATTCTTTCTCTCATAATTTTCAATTAAGGAAAAATATATTCTTTTCTAAACTTATTTTTGTCAAGGAAAATAAATCGTTAAATTATTTTAATTTTGTTGCATAATTAATGATATCTACGATACGATGCGAGTATCCCCATTCGTTGTCATACCACCCAAGTACTTTAACCTGAGTTTTATCAATTATCATTGTGGAAAGGGCGTCAAAAATACACGAGGCAGGATTACCAATGGTATCCGTGGATACAATAGGGTCTTCGGTATATTCCAGATATCCTTTCATTTTAGTATTAGCCGCAGATTTAAACGCATTATTTATTAATTCAACAGTAGTTTCCTTTTTAAGGTCAACCACGAGGTCAACTAAAGAACCGGTTGGAACCGGCACACGTACCGCTATACCATTTAACTTTCCAGCAACTTCAGGAATAACTTCACCAATTGCCTTAGCTGCTCCTGTAGAAGTCGGGATAATATTAATAGCTGCTGCGCGAGCTCGTCTTAAATCGCTATGAATTAAATCTAATGTTGACTGGTCATTAGTATAAGCATGGATAGTTGTCATCAAGCCACGCATAATTCCAAAATTATCGTTAAGGACTTTAATCAAAGGCGCTAAAGCATTAGTGGTGCATGAAGCGTTAGAAATTATTTTATGCTCTTTTTTTAGAATCTGTTCATTTACGCCCATTACAATCACGGCATCAACTGGTTCTTTGGCTGGTGCGGTAAGTACAACTTTTTTAGCTCCAGCCTTAAGGTGTTCCTCTAATGCTGAGCGTTTGGTATGAACGCCTGTTGATTCGACTACCCAGTCAATATTATGCTGTCCCCACGGTAGTTTTGTTATATCTTTTTCGGATATCACTTTTATTTTTTTACCGTTTATGACAAAGTCGTTTCCTTCAACGGATACAGAACCATCAAATCGGCCATAGACAGAATCGTATTTCAAAAGATGGGCGAGTGTTTTGGCGTTAGACAGGTCATTTATGATAACAATCTCAAATTCCTGATTCTTAAACATTGCCTTAAAAACATTTCTTCCTATTCTTCCAAATCCATTTATTGCTATTCGTATTGACATTTTATGCTCCTTTCTAAGTAGATTTAGATCCTATATTATTGATGCTATTAATATATTTATATTGCTGATAATTGTCAAGAGATACTATTTATTAATTGTATTGACCCAGGTAGAAATATTTACTATAATATAGACACAATAGTTAATACCATTTTACCGCAGTAGATAGGTAATAAAATCTATTATTTTATTATGGTCATTCTTCTAAAGAGGGATGATCTATTTCTAACGGGTGAACCACGTTGAAGATAGTGACCATTATTATGGGAATTATAGATAGGGAATGATGTATGAAGACTACTACTAATAAAAATTATGGTAACACGGTCGTCCAACGGCGACCCTTCTCTGAAGGAGTGAAAAGACATATAGAAATTTATACTGATGGTGCTTCAAGGGGTAATCCGGGACCATCAGCAATAGGTATTTTTATTAAGGATGGATCGGGTAGAGAAATCATTAAAAAGGGTGAATATTTAGGTGAAACCACTAATAATGTCGCTGAATATACTGCGGTTATTAGGGGGCTTAAATACTTATTGAATAAAAAATTATTTAAAATAACAAATATTGAGGTTATAGTAAATACAGATAGCGAATTACTTGTAAATCAACTTAACGGAAATTATAGAATTAAGAGCCAGAATCTTATTCCCTTAGCAATTGAGGCAAGGGGATTACTAAAGAAATTTCCCAAGGTAAAATTTAATCTGATTGCTCGTAAGGAAAATAAAATCGCTGATAAATTGGCTAATAAATCAATGAATTTACATGACGATATAGAAGAATTGGTTGAAAAATATTGATATCCCTTTAGGATTAACTGGTTCTAAGAAAGGCAGGTGGGTAACCGTTTCCTCGATATAATATCGTGGGAGAAGGAAAGTCCGGGCTCCATAGGACAGGGTGGCGCCTAACTGGCGCCTCCAGCCCATACGGGCTGGACGAGAAAGTGCCACAGAAAATACACAGCCCATTACACATTTTGTGTGATGAGCAATGGTGAAATGGTGCGGTAAGAGCGCACCTCTCTGGTGGTAACATCAGGGGTATGGAAAACCTCACCCGGAGCAAGACCAAACAGCGGGAATCCCGAATTAACCTTTGGGGGAGATTCTGTCCGAATCTTTTGACTGCAGGTAGGTCGTTAGAGACCTGAAGCGATTCAGGGACAAGATAAATGGTTACTCCCGCTTTTGCGGGACAGAACCCGGCTTATAGCCTGCCTAAATATTTTACCACAAAGGCAAAAAGGGAGAAATAATTTAATCCTTTGTGTTTTTGTGGTTAAGGTTAATAAAAGATGCAAATTTATAGTATTGACTGGATTGGTGATGAGAAAGGATATCTCAAGTTAATAGACCAGACTAGACTACCACATCAACTTATTTATCTCAAATGTCATCGGCTTGAGCAAGTTGTATCAGCCATAAAAGAGATGCGTGTTCGTGGTGCTCCAGCTATCGGTGTGACTGCTGCTTTTGGTGCATATTTGGGTATTAGAAATCTGAGAACCACAGATTATAAGGATTTTTATCATAAGTTTTCAGGGTTTTATAAGATGTTGATTTCTACTCGTCCTACCGCGGTAAATCTGAAATGGGCTTTAGACAGAATTGATAAAGTTATTCGGTTTTATAGCTTGTCTTCATGTTTTTGTGATGAAAACATTATTGCTAAAGTCTATAACGAGGCATTAGAAATTATTAAAGAAGACAGGGAAACCTGTTATGAAATCGGTATAAATGGTGTAAAACTTATTAAGAATAATTATACTATTTTAACTCATTGTAATGCTGGTTTATTAGCCACGGCTGGCAGCGGCACAGCACTTTCCGTTATCTATCAAGCCAAAAAATCAGGTAAAATATTTTCCGTATTTGCCACTGAAACCAGACCTCTTTTACAGGGTAGTCGTTTGACTGTATGGGAACTACAGAGAAATAAGGTACCAGTTACACTTATTTGTGATAATATGGTAGGTTCGTTAATGAGAAGAGAAAAGATTGATTTAATAATAGTTGGCGCAGACCGCATTGCCAAAAATGGTGATACGGCAAATAAAATAGGTACTTATCAGGTAGCACTCTTAGCACACCATCACAAAATTCCATTCTATGTCGTTGCACCTTTATCCACTTTTGAGAATTATGCCTCCAGTTCCTCCAGGCGACGGGATAAATCTATCAAAACAGGCAAGGATATACCCATAGAATATCGCTCTTCAGATGAAGTCAGATACATAGGGCATACGCTTATCACTCCACGTCATACCAAGGTTTACAACCCTGCTTTTGATGTTACCCCAGCAAAATACATTACAGGTTTTATTACAGAAAAAGGGATTATTAGATAGCAGCAGTTCTGAACGTTTTTCCCGAGATCATGTCAAGACGGGGTGTTATTAGCTTCTCAGTCCGTTAAAAAGTTTAAGGAAAGGAAAAAGATTAACCGCCGAGATAAAAGGCATATAAATAATCCCTAGTTGCATTACAGGTTTACTGAGTAAACGGGCAGGTTATGCTTCTTATTTTTTTTATAGTGAATTTTCTTAAAAGAGAGTAGCTATAAAATTTCAGATTTAAGGTTGACCCCATTAAAAATGTTTAATATAAATTAAGAAAGAGTTATACAATAAGAGAAAACTTACTACTGCTTATATGTTATTCGCGGAATTTATCAAACAATTAAATTCATATTCTCTCCAGGAATTACCTTCCCTTTATATTTTTAATGGGCCTAGTAAACTCGTGGCAGAACTTAAAGAAAAAGGTATAAAATTACTTGCGGCCATATTCTTGAAAGATAAAAGTGATAAGTGCAATACAAATCAGTCGGGTGCCGGAGGTAGATTCGTCTCTGGCGGAATGGAAATCAAACGGTTTGATATAACACATTTTAACGAGGCTGATTTTTGGAATGAGGTCTATGCTGTTCCGTTTCTAAACAAACCCCATTTAGTTATATTAAATATCGGGAATAAAACAGAGTTTATTGCTACAATAAATGAATCTTTGAAGGAATATATATTAACCAAATCGTTTTTTACCAGATTAGTAATTTTTACAGATAGGTGGGAAAATTATTCTGAATCTTTAGGTATGCTCATAAGGAAAAAGGCATGGGTTGTAGATTACCAACCTATTTCTAAAAACGATTTACCTAGATGGATTAGTAACGAATTGAAACTTTATGGCAAGGAAATCTCCATCAGAGATGCTTTATTCATCACAGAAAAGGTCGGCAATAATCTTTCGGAAATAGATGCCATCATACAGAAAATAGTTCTTTTTCATAAGGATTCCCGGAATATCTCAACGGAGGCAGTATGTAATTTTGTTGATTTGGAAAGAGATTATGATATAAAAGAATTAGGGGATGCGATTGCAAATAAACAATCTGATAAAGCTTTAGCAATTGCCAATCAACTTTTGCGAAAAGGGGAATCGGTTAATAAAATCATTGGCTACCTTAAATGGTTTTTTTGTAATAATTATCGCTATCAGAATAATCGTCGGTTGCTTTCATACTGCTATGAAAAATTATTGGAATCTGATTTGGCGATAAAAACAGGTTTGTTGCCGGATGACTTGGCTTTGCAGATGTTAGCGATAAAATTAAGCCATTATGTCTAATGATAAATTAAGGTATATTAATTCTCCAAAAATATCGATGCCTGAGGCGGACACGCTTTGGCGGGGCAGATCTGTCTTCGGTGGAAACGATTGCAGTTAAATTTTGTAATAAAAAATGGAGGGAATAAAATGGTAGGATTTTGTGTGCATTGTGGTGCAAGTATCGCTGATGAATTAATTATAAAAGACGGGGATATTTTACCGAGTAAATATATTCGTTGTCCTTATTGTGGCAAGATGGCTGGCGTTAAGGATAACCAATTGGAAAAAGATACAGATATGGAATTGCTGGGAAAATCCGGCGAGATAATTATTAAAAACGGTAAAATAATATCTTCTAAAACTAATTAGACGATGCCTTTTGATTCAAAACCCTGGCAAGTCGGGCAATCACATCAGATAAAGCTACGGCTAATCTTGTTGTCGGTGATTTAAGAGCAATTGCAATTTGAGTTAATAATATTTCTCGTGATGGTAACTGGGAAAGTTTCTTTATATCATTAATAGTAACTATATTGCCTTCAACATAACCACCTTTAATTTCAGGGAGTTTATTTTTATTAGACCAACTGACTAATCTTTTTACAGTCGCGATTCCATCAACTTCGTTAGAGTATATTAACGCTATGGGGCCATCCATAAATGTATCTAATTGACTAAATGATGGACCTTTCTTGGCGAGTATATTTTTCAATAAAGAGTTTCTTACCACATTTATTTTAACTTTTCCCTCTTTAAGGTAAAAACGTAAATTATTGATATTAGTGGCATTCATTCCGCGATAATTAACGATAAAACAATGGTCCATTGATTGGTATCTTTGAGATAATTCTTTGACGGCATTTTCTTTTAGTTTTTTAGACATTGACAAGATCTCCTATTTTATTTTTAGTTGTAATCCCGGTCCCATGGTCGAAGATATTGTGATACCACGAATAAAATCACCTTTAACTCCGGCTGGACGGTGAGATTTAATGTATTCTATTATACTAACAATATTTGCTTGTAAATCATCGGGAGAAAATGATATTTTCCCTACAGGAACGTGAATATTACCACTCACATCTGTTCTATATTCTATTTTGCCAGCCTTGAATTCTTTTACTGCAACAGCGATTTCATTAGTGACAGTTCCTGTTTTTGGAGAAGGCATTTTACCCGATGGCCCAAGAATTTTACCCAACTTACTTACTTGTTTCATTAAAGATGGTGGTGCAATAGCAACATCAAAATCAGTCCAGCCGCCTTCAATTTTCTTTATTAAATCCTCCACTCCAACTTCATCAGCGCCAGAGGTCCGAGCTTGTTCGGCTTCATTACCGCTTGCGAAAACAATTACCTTACGTGTTTTGCCTATTCCTTTAGGAAGACTTAGTGAACCTCGCATTTGGTGCTCGCTTTTTTGGGCATCAATGCCGAGTCGCATGACCAGATCTACAGTCGCATCAAATTTGATCGGTGGTAATTGTTTAAGTGTATTTATTGCTTCTGGAATCTCATAAAACTTTTGCTTCACAGCAGTTTTTTCTTCTTTGCTTGCAGAATTCTTTTCGATTCCTTCTAATTGCTGGGTGATTTTTTGATATCTTTTACTTCTTTTTTTCATATAATTATTAATCTATGCTATTACTTCAATACCCATATTACGGGCGGTTCCTTCTATTATTTTAACAGCTTTTTCTATGTCAGTAGTATTAAGGTCTTTTAGTTTTGTTTTTGCAATTTCAACGACCTGTTGTTTGGTTACCTTTCCCACTTTAATTTTATTAGGTTCACCGGAACCTTGAGCCAAACCAGCTGCTTTTTTTAGCAGAACAGATGCCGGCGGTGTTTTTAATATAAAATCAAATGAGCGGTCTTTATATATTGTGATAATAACCGGTGTAACCATTCCCTGTTTATCTTTAGTCTGTGAATTAAAACGTGCTACAAATTCACCAATATTAACTCCGTGTTGTCCCAGTGCAGGTCCTACTGGCGGGGCTGGGGTTGCTTGACCGCCTGCAACCTGTAATTTTACTACAGCTTTGATTTCCTTCGCCATAAATTATAATCTCCTCGTTCTTGTATAAAATTATCCAATTCAACTAAATTAACATATTCTAATAATCTATACAAGAAAGTAAAGTAATTATTTATAGATTAGTATGAAATATTAAATTACTAATATTTATTACCTAAGGTATAAAACTCACATCAGTAGTCATCTTATATGAAAACTCTGATAGCAATTTAATTGTATCCTCCAAATCTGATATCGAAATTACCTCTATCGGTGTATGCATATAACGATTAGGTACGCTAACCAATCCGGTTGCGATTCCTTGTTTTGTTGTTTGAATAACATATGCATCCGTTGGAGTCAAATTGGGTGCTGCTTCCACCTGATGAGTAATTCTTTTCGTTTTTGCTACATTCATTAATGTATCAAAAACCATCGGATTTATATTAGCACCACGGGCAATAACCGGTCCCTTACCTATTTTTATTTCACCATCTTTTTTAGGATTAGTATCCGGATAGTCAGTGGCGTGAGTTAAATCAATAGCAATACCGACATCAGGATTGATACTATATGTGCTTGTTTTTGCTCCTCGCCAGCCTACTTCTTCCTGAACCGTTGAAACGCCATAAATTGCTGCCTGAGGTTTTTTCTTAGATAAATTTCTTAATACCTCAGCCACAACAAAACTGCCTACTTTATCATCAAATCCCCGTGAAACAACAAGGTCATTTTTGAGATGTTCAAAGCCAACTGCGAAAGTTATGGGGTCACCGATACAAACAATTTTTTCTGCCTCGGCTTTACTCTTGGCGCCGATGTCAAGCCATAGTGTATGGATTTTAGGTGCTCCTGTTGATTTACGTTCTTCAGCCTCCATTATATGAATTGCTTTTTTGCCAACTACTGCCAAAACAGGTTCTTTTTTAGTATGGATATAAAATCGCTGTCCGGGTAAAATAGTGGTATCTAAACTGCCAATAATACGGAAATAAATATAACCTTTCTCATCAATATAATTGACCATCAAGCCGATTTCATCACAATGCCCGCAGAACATTAGAGCAGGTTTCCCTTTTGGGTTTATTACGGCAATGGCATTACCGTGAACATCTTTTTTTACTTCATGTACAAAGGGACGAACATAGTTGCACCATATTTGTTGAACCGGTTCTTCAAAGCCAGATGGACTTGGTGCGGTTACCAGGTCTTTTAAGAATTGCAACACCTTTGCTTCCATATAGACAGTTCCTTTCTATTAAACCTGCCTGATGGCAGGTAAGTATGGTGGGCGGTAGAGGATTTGAACCTCTGACCCTCTGCGTGTCGAGCAGATGCTCTAGCCAGGCTGAGCTAACCGCCCATTCGTCACGAATTTTTACACCCATACGGGAGTCTAATTCGTGGCTGATGTTAAATGGACCAGATGGGATTCGAACCCACAACCTTCTCATTGCGAACGAGATGCTCTCCCAACTGAGCTACTGGCCCAGTAGTATATTAATTCACAATAAATACAAATATTAATAAACTAAATCAAATTAAGCGAAGTAATTCAACTTTTTCACCACTCCACCAGCAAGTATTTCCTTCATTGTCTAATAAAGCGATTCCTTTACAAGGATCTAAATCAACCAGTTTACCTTCCAGTAATTCATCATTAATTTTAATGGAAACCATTCTATTTAATACACCTGAAAATTTACGCCAGGCATCTTGAATGGATTTTAATTCCTTATTAATTATTTTCTGATGCCATTTATCCAAAGAATAAATGAGGTCTCTGGTGATTGGTTCAAGTTCAAGAATAATAGGTGTTTTTTGTTCTATTCCTATGGAAGTAGTAATAGCTTTTAAATCTGCTGGCAGTTCCGATTCGGTTATGTTAACATTTACTCCGATACCTATAACAGCCGTATTGGGTGATTTTGCTATACATTTACTTTCTATAATTATACCGGCAATTTTCTTTTCATTAATAATGACATCATTAGGCCATCTGATTAGGGCAGGCAGATTGAATTTATTACGCAATAAATCAGCTACTGCGATGGCTCCCATAGCCATCAATAAAAACATGTCTTCTGGAAATTTGGAAAGATGAATCACGACTGATAACCAGATACCTTTATTGGCAGGGGAAAACCAATCACGTCCAAATCTACCTCGCCCTCTAAGTTGCTCATCAGCCAGCACAACAACTCCTTCTGTTGTTCCTCGTGAGACTTCTAACCAGGCAAGGTCATTGGTGGAGGTAACTTTTTTATAGAAAACTATATTTTTACCTATGAGTTGTGTATCGAGGTTTGTCTCGAATGGGATTCCTGCCTGTTGCTCGTTCTCGGATGCGGTAAAATAACTTTCTTTCATCTATAGATTCTGCTACAGAGGAATAAATTAAATTTAATTATCTACTGGTCGCCTCTGTGAACTCCGTGTCTCTGTGGCTAATTTTATGCGGGATTATTTTCCTGCAACGCTCATTTCCTTGAAATACATAGCTGGTAGGTAGCCTACAAAAGTGATTTCCAATTTGTTACCTAACCCAACGAGTTTATTAAAAGATTCGTAGATATTACCAGCGACCATAGCATCCATTGCCCGGCCTTTAATTACACCATTCTGGACAAAATAACCGACTCCGACATTCATTGAAAACTCACCTTGAATAATGTTCCCTGAATGGAAACCCAATACTTCATCTATAATGATACCTTCTTTAATATCTTTAATCATTTCTTCCATTGACATTTTACCGGGTAATAGCGTAAAGTTAGCCACGACGGGATTAGGTGGCACTTCTATTCCGCCACCCCACATTCCCCTCTTAAAGCCATTACCAGTGCTTTTGGTCTTTTTCTTAGATGCTGTAGCCAGGTCGAAAATAAATTCTTTAAAGACACCTTTTTCAATTATATTCTTTTTATAAGTTGAGATACCTTCATCATCAAAAGGACATGATTGGGTGCCAAAGTCCATAGTTGGATTGTCAACAACCGTGATTTGGTCGTCGAATATTTTTGAACCTATCTTGTCAGCCAGCGGTGAGATACCGCGGTAGAGTGCATCACCATTAATCGCCGCATAAACCCGATATAATAAACTCCATGCTGATTGGGGAGTAAAAATAACAGGCATCTTTCTGGTTGTCATGCTATGTTTGATATCACATAATCTGTATTCTTTTATCAGGTCTTCTATTTTCTGGTCAGGGAATTCAAAGTATTTGGCAGATGAATCCCATTTGGTAACCGATGCCTTGCTGCCTTTAATTTTAAAGCCTACACCGATTGAATAATTAGTTGAATTGTAACCTGCTTTTATTCCATGGGAATTATTGATTGCTACATTTCCTACTCCTTTGCTGATAGATAAATCAGGTGCCAGGTCGGGTGCTAACCTCATTATTTTTTGGATGATTGTATCGCCTGTCCGGCACATCTCTTCTATAGATAGTTTAGCGATTTTATCGTCATAAGTTTTTACGGTGTTGACCGGTTGAGTATTCGGCAACGAGAATTCTACTTTATTGCCATATTTGGCGGATGTAAGTGTTTGAGTAACCATTTCGTCGTGGTCCAATGGAGGAGTGCCGCAGGTTGTACCGAGTCGTTCATCTTTAATCAAACGAAGTGAAAATCCTTCAGTATTTTTGGTATCTATCTTTTTTATCTCACGGTCTTCGTATCTGATATTGATACTTTCTTCTTTAATACTTAGTACTTCAGCTTCTTGAGTTTGCTCGCTTGCTTTTTTTAAAAGTGTTTCCATTTATTATCTCCCTCCGATTGTCAATGAATCTATTTTAATATGTGGGCTACCATAGCCTGAGCCGGTTAACATCTGGCCGCCCTTTCCGCAGCCTCCGCTTTCGCCTACTTTTAAATCATTGCCGATTGCGGAGATACTCATTAAGGTCGTAAATAAATTACCGGAAAGATTAATATCACGAATCATTTGGGTAAGTCGTCCGTTTTTGATGATATAGCCGTATTGTGCGCCGAAGGTGAACACATCACCAACGGTTTGGCCGCCTTTGCCACCGATTAGATACAAACCGTCTTGGATTGATGAAATCATCTCATCGAATGTTGAAGTTCCGTTTTCTATAAAGATGTTAGACATTCTGACGATAGGGGTGTATTGATAATCTGCGGCTCTGGTATTTCCCGATAGAGGTTCGTTAAATTCAGCTGCTGTTTCCCTTGAATGGAGTCGTCCGTTTAGAACTCCTTCTTTAATTAAGTATGTCTTTCTTGAGGCAATACCTTCATCATCAAATCTATAAGAACCGATTGAATCCGGCAGACTGCCGTTATCAACTACGTTCAGGATGGGTTTACTTAGGCGCCGGCCTATTTTCATTTCCTGGCGCATGCTTGGATTAAACATAATGCTGTCCGCCTCGCTCATATGCCCGAATGCCTCGTGGATAAAAACTCCAGCCAGGTCAGGATTAATCACTGCCATATAGCTGCCGGCTTTTACCGGCTCAGCCGATAACAGGTCGATTGCCGCCTTGGTTTTCTCCTCAATCAATTTTTCTCTGCCTTCTATCCGTGAATAATCATCACATCCGCCGACAGAGACACCCACCGCCTGAACAAGATTGCCTTCCTTTGCTACTATGCCGATTGAAGCGAGTACAATTAATATCTCCTGGTCGATATAAGTGCCGTCCGTATTGATAAAATAGCGTCTGGAATACTCTTCACGATAAATCATATTGGTCGTTTTTATCTTGGGATGCGATAGAATCATTTCATTATATCGCTCAAGTAATTGTTTTTTCTGGTCAAAAGATATTTTTCTGGGGTCTTTTTTAGGATTAACTTTGATTATTTCCTGAATCACAGGTGCCGGCGCTAATTTCACCTTTTTCTTAATAGAGTTACCGACCCCGGTTGCCGCTTCCAATGCCAATTTAACGGATTTATTTATTTTACTCGGTTCGTTGAATGAGTTGGTTCCCCAACCGCCGTTTTTCAATACCCGGATATGCCCGCCTTTCATCTTGGGAAATGAAACTCCTTTTAATTCCTTGCCGGCATATATAATACGGGTAATTTGGTTATCTTCATATCTGATGTCTGCGTATTCGGCATCAACTTTCTCGAGAGCCTTACTTAATATTTCTTTCATAATACAATACCTTTTACATTTATTTATTGGGTTACCTACTTGGCTGCATAAAAAAGTAGCACCAAGCCGCCGCCCTGGTGAATATTAATAATGGATGATTTAGAAACTCGGACAAAACCGCCTGCGTATTCGCCATCAAAAGCGAAGAAGTTAATATTACAATTCTTATCAGAGAATGTTAATTCAGGCGTAAAATCAGGGAATGATTCTTTGGGTATATTAAGGTATTCCTGGACCACCCAGTTGGATGTTTTAGTTTTGGCGATAACGTCATCCCATTCGGTTTGCTTAACCTCGCGGCCAATCGCCACGCCGAATCCGCCATAACCGCTATTAGGCTTCAACACAAACACATCCTTATTCTTGGTGATATAAGGAATCAAATCAATCTCTTTATTCTGGAACTTGGTTTTGTCATCTTTGACCAATCTCGTCCACGGTATATGTGTTCGAATCATTTTCTGTTCTTCAGGTGTAAACAACTTTTCCGTTTTCTCATCAGTCATAATGGAAAGAACAGATTTAAGACCGCCGACTCTGGATGAGAAAGGATTAATCAGGCAGACTTTACCGTCACGGTATGCCTGAATAACAGGTTTAACTTCATCCCAATGCTCTGTGAAATCCTGGATGGCATCGCGATAAATGACATCAACCGGTTCGCCTTTTAATAGAACGGTCTTGCCGTTATATTCAAAATCTCTGGGGTCGGCGTAAGAGGTTTTATGTCCCCTGACCCTACTGCAGTGGTCAATAATCAATTCCACGTCATTAAGGATAGTTGAATCACGTTTACAGACGATGACCAGATTGGGTTTTTCCTTTGTTCCGCCCATCTGCCTGTATTTCTTTACAAAGAGGTCGCAAAGTCCGTCTAGGAATGTTTCTTTGGTAATTTTATATTTAGATTCTATTGTTTTTATGATTGGTAATGCGCTGAATAATTTAACTAATTGGTCGTGCCAGCCCATACCGCTGGGGCTGTCGCAGTTGAATTCCAGAAACTGCAATGTGCCGTCTTTCATCAGAAATGCATCAAGCCGGGCTACAATCTGACGTCTCGGATAATGAGGGTCTATTTTTGCCAGTTCATATTCCAGAGGTGCCAGTTCTAATAAATGGGCATATTCGGCATTCTTATAAAAAAAGTCTGCCACTTTCTCAATACTGCTCATTACCAGATTGGTTACCGTTTGAAATTGCTTTTGCATCTCCTTATCTACGAAGAAAGGTTTAAGGAAGGTAGGAAATGGTTTATCTTTTAAAGTGAATTTCTTAGCGAGCATCTGAGTATTAAGTATGCCCATTTGTTCTTTTGCCGATTTGCCATCCTGAACCGTTTTAAGCAGTTGGTCATAATCGCTATTTAATTTACTGGCTATTGATATCATATTACAAATCTCCTTTTTACTGGCTGTTAACGACAAAGGAGTGTTACAACCAGTTATCCCGATGAGCATTAGCGACATCGGGACTACATTTCTATAAAAGACAAAATTATGTTAATTATGGGATTATTGTAAAGAAATTTGAATATAATTGTGTTCTGATATATCTTTTTGTAGGATATTAACATTACACATAATTAAGAAGTGATGACTATTATACAAATGAAGCGAAAATTAATATTGGGGTTATGGCTGGTGTTATGCATATTTTTAATGGCTGTTACTGTTTTATGGGTGGCAGTAATTAAATGCTATTATGACTATCATAATATTCCTGTTGATTATCTTATCGGTAATAAACCGGCCTGTGTCACGGCATTAAAAGAGACGGGATTTCCTTTTTCTTTCCTGGTTGTCGGTGATACGAGAACTATCGCAACATCAGAAGCGTTGATGCAAATGGCTGTGGAAAGTGGTAATCACCGGTTTATGATTATAGTAGGTGATTTTGTCCACAGACCCACCTTAGGTAACCATAATTTCTTCTTGACCGAGATGGCAACAGAATTGAAACTCCCCATTCCGGTCTTTCTCGTAGCCGGTAATCACGATATATCTTACAGCACTTCCAAGAAGAAATCCAAAGATCCTCCGATGACGCCGGAGATGTACGACGCATCATATGGACCGAGAAACTTTGATTTCGTTTATAATAACTGCCTTTTCATTATTGTTGAAGTTGACAGAAGAAATCCTGAGGCTTATATAACTTATCTTAATGACACATTGTCTGAAAAAGGTATGAATAAAAATCATATCTTTGTGTTTACTCATACTCCGCCCGACGTGCTGGTTGATTACATCAGGACCTCTTTCGCTTATCAAGATGAATTCCTTGCTCTCCTGGAAAAATACAAGGTAAACACCTGTTTTTTCGGTGATTATCATAGTTATTGGAAAGGAATAAGAAATGGCGTGACATACATCGTGTCCGGCGGAGGCGGGTCGCGGCTTAGGCCGAAAGGCTTTCATCATATCCTGAAAATTACAGTTTATAAGGATAAAATATTCGAAGGAATTATCGGCACCTCGGCTAAATCGAATCTTGGACACTGGTTTGAAGAGATGATATTCACTAAGATATTACCGCCGATAAAAGATTCAGTATGGACAATCTACTTGGTTTTGGTTATCCTGATTCTTTGCGTGGGATATGCTTTAATCAAATTAATCAAATGCTTAAATAAACAGAAGACGGAAAATCATGCAGATATCACAGTTAATGACAAATATTAAACGGCACTACCAGCGGATATTCACCAAACACTTCAGCATAAGTTTAGTCGTAATGTGTTATCTTTTAATCTGCTATACCTTGCTGAGATTGGGATTTTTCCTGGTTAATAGGGGGCTATTTAACGATGCAAAAGCCTCTGAAATCGGCTGGGCATTCATATACGGCTTGAGATTTGACATATCCGCCTTGCTGATGATTAACGGTTTATTCCTGGTATTGTATAACCTGCCCGGTAATCCCTCGCGTTGGAAATGGTTCAAAATAACATTATTCGGATTATTTTGGTTAGTCAACCTATTGGCGATTACAATGAACCTGGCTGATTACGGATATTTCCCTACCATCCACCGCCGGCTTATGTCTGAAATTTATACGATTCTGCCGGATATCATCAGGACTCTGCCCAGTATGCTGATTGAATATTACTATTTGACTATAACGTTAGTGGTCCTGGGATTCTTCTTAATATTTACCAGTTTGAAGTTATTTAAGAAATTGGATAGCCTGATAGAATACCCGCCTGACCGGGCGGGCAGTCGGGCAGGCCGCTTAAATATCTGGAGGGAAAGTTTCTGCTTGATTCTAATTGCAGTCTTCTTAATTGTGGGTTTAAGAGGTGGAGTTCAATCCAGGCCCATCCGCCAGGCGCACGCCTTCTTTTCAGCCGACCGGATAGTCGGCTATCTTGTTTTAAATTCCACCTTTACGATACTCAGAAGTATGACTCAATTCAATCCGCCTTTACAGCATCTTTTACCGCAACCGGAAGCAGCCGCGCTGGTCGAAACAATGTTACGCCAGGAAAATGAACAGATGCTTGATCCTCAATATCCTTTCCTGCGCCGTAAAACATTTACGGATAATCCGCAAAAGACAAACATAGTTATATTCATTATGGAAAGTTGGACGGCCGATTATAGCGGTTCCATCTCCGGACAGCCGTCGGCAACACCTTTCTTTGACAGCATCGCAGACAAAGGGGCTCTGTTTACCAATTTCCTTGCCAATGGCGAACGTTCGATGATTGCTACCACATCGGTTCTGTCAGCCATTCCCGGTCTGTATGCCCAATCAACGACTAAAGGCTCCAAGAAAACCATGATAAGTTCTCAGGCAGAACTCAACAGGTTTTTCGGATTAGGCACCATCCTGATGAAATTAGGTTATACCACTTCATTCCATCACGGAGCAAAGATAGGGTCAATGGGTTTTGATGCCTATACCAAGATGTCCGGATTCCTCAAATATTACGGTAAAGAAGATTACCCTAATCTAACCTCTAAAGTTCAGGATGGCACCTGGGGCATATATGACGAGGAATTCTTTCAGGATGCCTTACGCCGGATGGACGGGTTCCAGCCGCCGTTTTGCTCGGTCATATTCTCGCTGACTTCACATGCCCCGTATAAGATTCCGAGTCACCGGGAATCCATATTCAAGGACTATTCAGCTGACAATGAATTCCAGCATGTCCTGCGTTATTCCGATTACAGTCTACAGCAGTTCTTTAATTCGGCTCAGGATAAACCATGGTTCAAAAACACTATCTTTATCATTATGGGTGACCATACTAATTACGCTAAGGGTGGTAATTTCCATTCTTATTTCCACGTGCCATTATTAATTTATGCGCCCCGATGCTTCGATACGGGGCGTCCCGACCGAAGCGTCGGGGCGCCTGACATGATTAAACCGCAACGTTATGACCAGATTGGCTCGCAGGTGGATATCCTGCCCACCATTCTGGATATACTGCACATCTCAACTGTTCATTCATCTATGGGGCGTTCGTTGTGGGATACGAGCAAGACACATTACGAAGTGATCAGTAACGGTATCCACTATGCGCTCTTTACCGATCAATATGTGTTGATGAACGATTTGGAAAAGAATCTGGGGTTGTATGATTACCGGATTGACCCGCAGTGCAAGAATGATCTGCAACTAACGCATCCCAAAATAGCCGAGGACTTGAAACGCAAGTTTTATGCCTATATCCAGGAAGTTACCTATGCTGTTTCTCAGGACAAAATCTGCCGCGACAGCGACCTGAAATGAAGCCATAGGTTTTACATCCGTACAGGCGCTAAATCAGTTCATTCTTTAATTAATAAATTCCATATAAATTATTGACCCGATAATAAATATTTCTTATAAAGCGAATTATGGCTATTGTAAATGCATTGAGATTTGACGAGTATTCAGGAGCAATCATCAGTGATGAAGAGTCCTGGCGCCTGCGTCGCAGAAGAACACTCTTCTGTGATAATGTTCACTCTTTAGTTACGCCTGAGATATCTGATGCGCTTCATATCGAAGCGGTTTATGGCGGTATCGGCACGCCTGCTATTCATTACGAGACCGTGACCAAGACCCAGAATCAGTTATCAGATATATTCAAGCGCCGTAACGACCCGGAAATCAAAAAACAACTCTATCGCACCGCTAATGATATCAGCAGAATTACTTTAGATAATCTTCAGAAGACTATCAGACGCAGGGCAGATGACCGGCTCCGTTTCCTTTACGGGTTTACATCCGAAGACCTTAACCGCGGTTATTTCGAATCACAGGGTGAAAGAATAGATATCAAACAGGAGAACGTTAAAAATAAGGCTCTGGAAATATCCACGCTTAAGGATAAAAGTGAAATAGCAAAATTTGAGACGGAAAATCATGCTTGCCTTATCGGCTATGATAAAAAGCATGGCTTTACCGCCTACTGCTTGAAGGGTGAAATATCGGTCAGTTCTTTTATCTCAGGCGGATTTGAGAGTCTGGGCACCGGTAAATACGCCGGCGGACAGGCATTTGCCGAATTTCTTAACAAGAAATTCCTGGGCGAGCGCGTTAAGGGATTTAACCGTATCGAAGGAATGATTGAACTTATCTATTCGGCAATCCAATGCTCTCTTTATTTCAGCCAGATAGGCGGTTATTTCGCCATTGCCTATATTGACGGACGCGGTAAGGACCACGCCAGCCGTTACAAAGAAATCATTCATCACCGTGCTAAATTGGCTACAGAAATTACACATGCTTATAAAGGCGGATATTTACCGCGTAATATAACCTATCAACTTATTAATGACTTGGTTTTTGAAGATGCCAAGGAAGATAAGATAGAGGAAAAACTCTTTAAGGCAGTAAAAGACCGCAAGAAACTGGAATATTTATTGCGGGCTTACAAATTGGACCCACTTAGAAGAGAATGAACAGGGAGCAGTGAATAATGAGCAGTGAACAATGAACAGTGAGTAGTTAAGAGTGAGCAATGGATAGTGAACAATGGACAATGAAAAATGGATAATGGGAAAATCAAAAATATAGAACAAGATCTGGCAGAAAGAATTTATAATTTTGTATTAAGTGTTATAAAATTAGTTAGGTCATTAGACCGGGAGATGTCTGCTCAAGAAATTGGACGCCAATTATTACGTTCGGCTACTTCAATTGCGGCAAATTATGAAGAGGCAACTGTGGCTTTTACAAAGCCTGATTTTACTCATAAACTGAGTATATCTTTTAAGGAGGCAAAAGAAACTAATTTGTGGTTGCGCTTAATAAGAGATTCGGAATTATCTAATTCTAATGTATTAAGTAAACTTATTCAAGAGTCATTAGAAATAAAGAAAATCTTAGGTAAAAGCGTAAAAACCGCAAAAGAACGTCCTAATTGTTAATTGCTCATTGTTAGTTTTTACTTGTTAAATGCTCATTGCTAATTGTTAATTGAATACATATGACTACAATCAATGCCATAAAGTTTGATGATTATTCCGGTGTAATGGTCTGCGACGAACAGCGCGGCTGGGGTCCGGAGGATATGAAGATATTCTGCGCCTATAAAATCAGACCCTGCATTACACCCGAGATTCAGAAGGAATATGGCATCGTGGCTGCCTATGGCAATACCGGCACTTCTACCATCGGCGATGAACTAAAATTCACCATCAAGCAGAGAATCAAGGAAGAATACGAAAAGGAATTCGAGCGTCTGGGCAAAAAACCCAAACAATTCAAGACCATAGAAGAGATTGCCGGACTTACCTTTGATGTAATCACCAAGATGAAACATACCCATATCAATCAGGAACTTAAGGGCAAATACGGTTTTACCACCAACGATTTCTGCCGCGGTTTTTATCTAAAGGATGGCAAGAAGATAGAAATCACGGACAAAGACATTATCCGCCAGGCGGATGAGATGCTTACCTGGAAGGCCCGCGGCGAATTGGCGCGTGCTGTTTTTCTTAATGCCGGTATTATAGCCGGTTTCGAGCCCCGCGAAGGATTCAAGATATTCCATTTCTCGATGATTGAGATGTACTGGACTCCGGTCCAGGGCATCTTTGTAGCAGACGGTTCAGGCTGCGATACGGTCAATCTCCGGATGGCTGAATTTGCGGCAAGTAAATCCATACCCGAACGGCGCGGTAATATTGACCCGGTCGAAGGCCTGGTCGCTATTATAGATGCGGTCAATACTGCCTGCTATCACAATATCGGGGTGGGCGGTTATTACAATATCATCTGGTTCAACGGCCGCGCTAAGGATAATATGAAAAAGATGGTCGAGATTAACGACCACCGTTCTAAATTAGCCAGCGAGATTGTTTCCGCATTATACGAGGATTTCATATCGCAGGATACGGCATTCAAATTGATTAATGAACTCATCTATCAGGGCAAATCCTACGAACAGGTCAATGAGCAGCTCTTCAAGAAAACCCGTGACCCCAAACGCTTAAGCCGCTTCCTCAGGGGTTACAAGGTCTAAGACATTAATTAAACTATAGTTCGGTAAACTCATTTTGCCACAGAGGCACAGAGAACACGGAGCCGGAATAATTATAAGGAAACCATGAATCCAAGACGTTGTCGTCCCTGTACGGGGCGTCGGACGATTAATGAATTTCCTGTTTTCATGGACTCCTTATAGAAATTATCCGTGTCCATCTGTGTTCCTCTGCGTCTCTGCGGTGAATCTACGTTCCCTATTCTCTTACTATACCTTCTATATACTACATTCTACCTACTAATGTTTAAAATTCTCCTTGACTCGGATTGAGTTGGAAGGTAAAATGCCACTGAATAAGTATTGCCTGCCCTGAGAGTTTATCGAAGGGTGTCACCGGATTAACGCGAGAATAGGAAAACTATGCGGTTATATTATTTGTTAGGAATTCTCTTATTTATACCATTAAACGCTAATGCAGACGGTAAGTTCTTCTCTGACGGTAACACACCTGAAATCCGCGAACAAAGAGTCATTATTTCATATCAGGATGGGCAAGAGATACTTATTATTCAATCTAATTTTTCTGGAGAAGGCAAGAATTTTGGTTGGGTTATTCCTGTGCCTAATCCTCCTCAATTAGGGACTATAAAAGTGGAGGAAACAGACGATTGGTTATTTCACAAGTTATTTCGTTCAACAAGGCATGAAGTGAAATATATAAGTGTCTTCTTATTTCTCTTTATGTTTTCAGGAATTGTTATTGTTTTATTTATAATAAGTGTTTATGCCATTAAGCACAAAACTCCTCCTAAATTCTTAATATGGATTTTAGTTGGTTTATGCGTTGCTTTATCTTTGACCTTAATACCTACTCACGCGGATAGAAAAAGGAATATAACAAGAGACATAATGATGACATACGGAGACCAAGTAACAATTGGCGATACCAAAATTATTAAACCATCAAATTCAGATGAACTGATTGAATGGTTGAACAAGAATCATTATAAGTTTACCGCAGAGGATGAAAGGGTTTTTAATTCGTATATCCAGAAAGGCTGGTGCTTTGTTGCTGCACAAATTAATACACAAAAAACAAAGGAAGAAAGTAAAATTAGTTTTCATGCAGATTCAGTCAATCCATTTGTATTGATTTTTCCCTCCAAAGAAATAGTTTATCCATTACCATTAACTGCTATTACCGGGAGTCTCACCGAAATGGTTATATATGTTTTTGCTAATCATAAAGTTAGAACAGATGAACGATTTGAATTAGCATTCGCAGATAAAACCGATTTGTCTTTAATGGAGTTAAAGATAGAAAGCCAAGAGGAATTAGATATCAGTAGATTTACAGGGAATTATTTGACCAAGTTTTATGCTATTTTATCCCCAGAAGAAATGAAGGATGACCTGATTATAAAACCAAGTGAAGATGATAATCCTTATCTAAAGGTTATCTGGTTTTGGGATTAATAACTTAAATAAGGGAACACACAATACATATTAATGGAAAATTCGTGGGGATAGCGTACGGAATTTACCGGGGGAATAAATATTATGTCTTCGGAATTCAAGAAACCGGCTGACCGGCAGAAAGGATTTTATTATGCGTCTTCATATTAAAATACTTTTTTTGATGCTTATTATTTCCTCTGTATGGGCCGGTTGTTCCGCGCCTAATGCCTACAAGCAAAAATCAGGCTATGTAGGTTATGGATACGCCGGTGAAATCGGAGATGGCTTGCCTAATTCGAATACCGGCTATGCCCTATTTTCCGGCGACCAGAAAATCACTCAGGATATGCTCAAAAGCCACTGCCTCAGGCATGCCGCTGAATTAGCCTCCGCAAAAGGATATGATTATATCCGGATAATCAAGGCCGATTACTATACGGGCCGTGCCAAAGAAAAAAAATCACGCTATATTAATAAGGGCGAAGATAGCCTCGGTAAATACGAGAACTATTGGGTTTGGGAGGAAACGGTTGACGCCAAATGCCTGCGCCTGGATTTCCTGGCGTTACGCGGACCATTGACCCGTCCTGATGAAAAATCCCGGCCGCCTGAAACATATTCCGTATCTCAAATACTCCGCCCATACCACGGGTCAGCCTATAACGGGAAATCATTGCAGGAACCGGCGCCGGTTAAATGCGCGGTCTGCGGTGAAACCAATAATCAGCCCGGTAACCCCGAACACTGCGATGCCTGCGGAAAATACTTGTTCCGTACCCTAATCTGTCCCTTCTGTGATAAGGAAACCAATCCGGTCCGGCAAGGCAAAAATAAATGCTTGCATTGCGCCAAGGAATTCCGTTTTTCCGCTTGTTCGGAATGCGGCATGGAGCATATCCTGAAGGAATTCAGGCCTTTCAGATGTTCGTTCTGCGGGATTATTTCTGAGCTTGGCGTGGAATCAGGCAAAGACAATTTCAGATGTCCCCATTGCCGTAAACGCATGGACTGGCCCCAAGAATTGCACGGAGAATATGCCTGCCCGAGCTGTAAAAAAGCAATCATCATCCATGCCTGCCCGGACTGCGCCGCGGCTCATGCGCTCGATATTCATAAACCTTATACTTGTTGGACATGCGGAAACTGGATAAAATTTAATACTTCAAAAGAGAAAGAACTGGCCTGCCCGCATTGCCAGAAAATCCAGACCTGGCCTGATGGACCGGTATCGGTCGGATTATGCCTGGCCACCGGAAAAAAAGTATATCTGGCGCATTGTGTCCGGTGCGACAAATGGCTGGCACTGACCGGGCCGGGTGACTTCTTCTGCCGGAGATGCGGTAACTGGACCGGGATATACTGGTGCGGAAATTGCAAGGAATTTCAGAGGGGCGACCCGAATAATCCGCCCGGCAAATGCCCGCGCTGTTCAAAAGAGATTGGAATTAATAAAAAATAGATGAGTACCGGTTACAGGGGGCACGAGAGAAAAATTAATGAATGGGAGTTATGGAGGATAAGTACAGCAAGATGAGTAATATGGCTATTAAACGAATAGTCCTGATAGTTTGTGTGACTATTCTTATTTTTACAAGGGGGATACCTTCTTTAGGCCAGGATGACTTCACTCGGCTTCATCAAGAAGCCATCGAGTTGCTTCAAGCCAAGAAGTATGAAGAAGCCATTACGGCTTATCAGAAGATACTGAAAAATAGACCTGATGATGCGCTTGCCCTTTACAATATTGCCTGCGCTTATTCGTTATTCAAAAAATATGAGGAGGCTGTCGAATACTTGCAAAAAGCCGTGGAAGCCGGGTTTAGTGACTTCGAAAATATAGAGGCAGACCCTGATTTGGGAAATATCAGAAATCACAGCGGTTATAGAAAAATAATTCAGTCAAAAGAGCAAATCCAGAAAAAAGCCGCCGGGAAAAGAATAGAATTTCTAAGGAAACAATATGGAGAAAGTTATACTTATGAAATTGACGAGAAAAGAAAGTTAATCTATGCGAGTGACACCTCGGAAAAATTATTGGACAAGATACAAGAGTTTCTTAATAAATTCGCTGATTGCGAGAGGTCGTTCCTCTTTAGAAATAAACCAAGCTATTATATAACAATATTAGTGCCAAGTCGTGCTGATTTCATCAAGATGGTTCCCAACCCGAATATCGGAGGCTTTTATAGGCACGCAGATAAATTCTTAATAGTCCGGGATACCGGTTACACGCTCAGGCATGAGTTTACTCACGCGCTTCATTTTGCCGACATATCAGCCCGAAAACAGGAACATTCTATTTGGTTAACAGAAGGACTCGCGACCTGTTTCGAAGAATCCGAGATTGTTAATTCTACTTTGTCTATCAAATATAACCAGCGGATTGACTATACGAAAAGTTTGATTACAGGCAAAAACAAAAACTATATTCCCTGGCAAACCCTTATGACAATAGACCATAAAGAATTTATGCAAAGAGCAGGGGAGTGCTACGCCGAATCAAGAGCCATCTGTTACTGGCTTGTTAAAACCGGAAGATTCAAATCATTTTATGATAACTATGTGGATGATTTATATACAAAATTCTCCAAGGACAAGGTTTCGGGAATTAAGGTCATGGAAGGATTATTCGGAAAAAGAATTGAAAAAGTTGAAGAGGAGTGGAAACAATGGATTGTTACAGCCCAGCCGGAAGACAAGATAGCGGAAAACAAGAATGGGATTTTCATCGGCGTCGGGATTGAAGAATCGGTTGCCGGGATAATTATTGCTAATGTGTCGCCCGGTTCACCCGGTGAAGATGCCGGATTAAAAGCCAAAGATATAATTTTAAAAATAGGCTCGGACAAAATCGCTGATTATGCTGACTTCATAAATGCCATCAGGAAAAGAAGCCCGGGCGAAATCGTAACTTTTTACATCCTAAGGGAAGACAAGGAACAGCAAATAACGGTTAAGATCGGTAAAATTGAGGGAATGCTCCCGCCGGCCATTTATACCGGTGCGGCTGCTAATATCACCTCTAACTCAGCCGTATTAAATGGTTCTGTTAACGCAAATGGAGCAGAGACCTCGGTCAAATTCCTATATGGCACAAAAGATTCTCAGGTAGGCGAAAAATCGGTTGGATCTATAAGCGGAACAAATATCACAAATGTTACGCCGGTTACTTTAACTTCTTTGAGTCCGTTTACGACTTACTATTACAGGCTTACCGGAACTAATACCAACGGACCGGCGAATGGGAGAGATATGATATTTAATACGCCTGTTCTGCCGCCCGTTACATCACAAGCTGATAAAATAGAGGCAGGCGGTTCTCCTGATATTGCGGTCAGTCCGGATGGTTCTAAAATCTACATCGTCTGCCAGGGTGAGATGAAGAAAAGCGGATGGACAGGAATTGTTTTAAAGAAATCCGCTGACAAAGGGCGAACTTTTGATGCGAAAATAAATATCAGCCCGGGTAATAGCGGCGATTCGGGCGATAAGCCTTCAATCGCAGTAGATTCAACGGGAAAGATTCATGTGGTTTATATACGGAATACTGATTATCATATTTATTATACGAAATCAACTGATGGCGGGGCGACGTTCAGCGCGCCCGAAAAAGTCGATGATAAGGTGAAAAACATTTCAGTTGGAAGACCAAGAATCGCTGCCGCGGGCGCTAATGTTTATGTCGTCTGGAATGATGATAAGGGGCGTATCTATTTGGATAAATCGCCTGTTGATTCTGTTAACTTTGGAAGCGACGTTATGGTAAATGTTCCGGCCCGCGGTAATCATTGTGAACCTTCAATAACAGTTGATAATGGCGGAACTATTTATGTCGCTTGGTATGGCACATATACGGGTAATGTAAATCAAATACACCTTGCCACATCTACTAATCAAGGCGCTTCTTTTCTGCCAAGCGTCAGAGTAGATGATAATTCAGGCAGCGCCGGCGTTAAACATCCTTCGGTTGCGGTTAGCGGTAATAATGTTTATGTAACCTGGGAAGATTTACGGAATGCCAATTCTGATATTCGATGCAGACTGTCTGCAGACAATGGCGCAAATTTTCCTGCGCCGAGTGTTAAGGTAGATGATGATAAGGCAGGCAGGAATCAAACATCAGCCGAGGTTAAAGTCGATGCAAAAGGGTCCGTATATGTGGTCTGGCAGGATGAAAGAGATACTGCCGGTGTACCGGAGATATATTATGCATATGTTTCAACGAATAATACCCAATTAGTATTTTCCGCTAATATGAAAATCAGTGCTACTGCGGGTCAATCCGCAAAGGGGCATAAACAACCTGTATTGGCTATCGGAAACGCTAATCTATTCGTTGTATGGCAAGGTCAGATTACCGGCGATACTGCTTTTAATATATACTGCGCTAAGAATGTCTCTTTTACAGTCACGACAAAATGAGGAAAGTTTATAGTAGTTATTGTTCTTCTCGTCCCGAAGGGCTCGCTTCCGAAAGAAAACCCGTGACTCAAAACGCTTAAGCCGCTTCCTCAGGGGTTACAAAGTCTAAGACAATAATTAAACTATGGTTCGGTAAGCTCATCATATTTGTCTTGCAATCAAGACTGGATTATAGTATAGTGCCATCAATGGGGAAACAAGGTGATAGGAAATATGCCTGTCCGCCTTTGGAGGATGTCCCACGAGAGAAAAAGACAAGATACTGGAGGTGTAAGTTATGACTGAAGCTAAAATCGCTCTTTTCAAAGGCAAGAAAATACGCAAGACTATTCACAAAAATGAATGGTGGTTTTCGGTGGTAGATGTATGTGAAGTATTAACAGATAGCCTTGATGCTGGAGCGTATTGGAGAAAACTAAAACAAAGGCTCCAAGAAGAGGGAAGTGAAGTCGTGACATTTTGTCACGGGTTGAAATTACCTGCACCAGATGGGAAAATGAGGGAAACAGACTGCGCTGATACCGAAAGAATGTTTCGTATCATCCAATCCATCCCATCACCTAAAGCCGAACCATTCAAACGTTGGCTGGCAAAAGTCGGCTATGAAAGAGTCCAGGAAATAGAAAACCCGGAACTGGCAACCAAACGCACCCGATTACTCTACAAATTAAAAGGGTATCCGAATGACTGGATTGAAAAAAGAATGCGGGGAATTGCCATCCGGGAAGAACTCACGGACGAATGGCAAAAGCGCGGAGCCCAGGAGAAAAAAGACTATGAAATCCTAACCGCCGAAATCTCCAAAGCCACCTTCGGGATTACGCCCGGTCAATACAAACTCCTAAAAAAGTTAAAGCGTGAAAACCTGCGTGACCATATGGATGATTTCGAACTCATTTTCACAATGTTGGGAGAACGCTCCACAACTGAAATCCACCGCACTGATGACTCACACGGCGTGCCCAAACTCAAATCCGATGCTAAATCTGGCGGGGCAATAGCCGGTAACGCCAGGAAACAATTAGAAAAACGTCTGGGCAGGTCTATCGTTACCAAAAACAATTATCTAAAACAACCAAAGGATTTAAAGAAACTTCCAAAATGAAAGAAAAATAGTAAGCGAATTGAGCAGACCTGCCTGCCGGCAGGTTAATCTGATTTATCTGTTTAATCCGTGTAATCTGCTTGCCCCGTTAGAAACTGCTGTTTCTAATCGGGGTGGCTAACACGGAATTATAAGCGGTTGCAAGTTTTTGCTGCTTCTCAGCCCGTTAGAAGTAGGACGCCCATAGGCGTCCGCCCCTGCCTTTTGGCAGGTGACTTCTAACGGGGCAAGGAGAATGTATGAAAAAGATAATAAAAATCTGGATAGTATTACTCGGTATCTGTTTCTGTCTCAGCCAATTTAATCTATCTTGTGTTAATGCGAAACCTGCCCGTCCGTCAGACGGGAAGAAAAAGATACCCCAGGGACTCAAGACGAAAACGGAAATAAGATATGAGTTTGTAGAAGAATCCGGCGAATACAAGAAAGTCTTAGATTCTAAGGTGATTACACAATATGATAAGCAGGGCAATCTGATTGAGACGGCTCGGTACAGTGCCGATGGTAAGTTAACAAGACAGGACTTTAACAAATATGATGACAAAAACAATGAGATTGAGGAGACTTCATTTGATAATAACGGTAAGCTGTATAATAAGAATATTTCCAAATATGATGATAAGGGCAATCTGAGTGAAATAACTAGTTATGACTCCTCTGATAAGTTAATAGCTAAAGTGATTTCCAAATATGATGACAAGGGTAATGAGATTGAAATGACTTGTTATAACTCTGATGGTAAGTATAAGAATTCATTTTCCAAATATGATGATAAGGGCAAAAAAATTGAGTGGATTTTGTACGATGCCAAGAGTAAGTTAGAGAGTAAGGTCATTTTTAAATATGATGCAAAGGATAATAAGATTGTGGAGTTTTTTTATGGTGTTGATGGCAAGTTAGAAGTTAAGTCTCTTTACAAATATAATGACAATAACAATCTGATTGAGAAGAATGATTATGATGCCGGTGGTAAGTTAACATGGAAGCACCTTTGGAAATATGATGGCAAGGGCAATCATATTGAAGTAGCTTTATTTGGTGCTGATAGCAAGTTAACAAATAAAGTCCTTTGCAAATATGATAACAAGGATAATCTGATTGAGTCGACCAAGTATGTTATAAATGAAGAATCAGGTAAGGTGAAGGAAATTCCGACATTGCAGACCGTCTGTGAATATGAGTTTTATACCGACCCTAAAAAATAAGCCGAATTCGGGGGACACCCTTCAGAGGCGGGCAGGCAATACATATTAAGAGATTAGTATAATGTCCTCAGATTGCTATGAAATATGAAATGTCCAATATGTCTCACAAAAAATCAACCTGAAGATAAGATATGTGAATGTGGCTACGAATTTGCTACTAAACAATTTGTTGCCCCCCTTTATTCTGGTCAGAGAGTAAGTTTTTTCTGGATGTGGCTATTCGCTATTTTAACTTTTTTTATACCATTAATTTTTATCTGTTGTGTATGCTATTATTGGGGATTTAGAAGCGGCCTTGAAAACCCACCTCGTCCACCTTTTAGATTACTACAAGATAAATATCGAAAATGGTATTTTCTGGTTTTGGGGATAATTTTATTACCTTTTTTCATTGTATTCTTGGGAATATTCTTTTGTTTCTATTTCTATTACGCTGGAAAGAGAACTGGCATAAAATATCGTTCTTAATCGGGGGACACCATGAATTCTAATAAATAAGAAAGGGAAAAGTTATGAAACAGATAAAATGGCTATTAGTCTTAATGGTAGGGTTAATTCCTCTGTTGATTAGTTGTGCAAATCCTTTTAAAGATTTCTACAGAGATTCTACAGGTGGCATAAATATTCTTCAGAATCCTAATGTAATAATTTCTACTGAAGACCCAAAACTATTTCAGGGAAATAAACCAGAAGATGATGCTCGACAAATGTTAGAAAACAGTTATGTACCTCTCGGTTATTCATCTTTTAATGGTGGCGATAATGTCAGTAAAGAACAAGCAATTTCTTATGGGAAAGAAATACACGCCTCTGTAATTATATATTATTGCCAATACACAGAGACTGTATCAGGGACTACGCCTCTTATTCTTCCAGATAATAAAACTACGGTTACTCAAGGAACAGGGACTGCACAGAGTAGTGGAAATATTTATGCTCCAAGAGGTAATGTTAGGTATTCAGGGTCAACGAATTATTCTGGACAATCTACTTCAACGACATATGGCACTAAAACAGTTAATATTCCTTACAGTTATAACCATTATGGATATGGAGCAACATATTGGATAAAAAGCAAACCTCCCATATTGGGAGTTTATGTTAATGATTTAACATCTGAGCTGAGAAAGCAAATTGACAGTAATAAAGGAGTTATAATTGATGTGGTTATTAAAGGGTCTCCGGCTTTCTCCGCTGATTTATTAAAAGGAGATATTATTAAAAAGTTTAATGATGTGGAGATTATAGATTTTCAATCTCCTTCTGATTTTTTAGTTAAACACGCCGGAGAAAAGATTGATATTTTACTTATCAGAGACGGGAAAGAATTAACGAAGATGGTTCAACTAAACAAAGAAAGTAAATGACCGAATTCGGGGGATGCCACAGCACATAAAACTTATGTGCTGGGCAAGCCATACCGCACTAAGCGAAGCGTGACCACGAGCACCTACTGGAGCGGAATGAACAGTTAAGATGTCCCCGGAATTGTCGTGTCTCTGAAATTGTGGAATTACCAGAAATTAAGGAATATTGTTATGTCAGGAAGAATGTTTAATATTTTTTATGAGCATGAGCTCTCAGGGTATTTAGAAGCACGTAAGCAAAATGTTATAAAAACAATAAATGAAACAACATCCATGGAACATCTTGTTAATAGGGACAGAAAAGAATGGGCTGATTCTTTAATAAGTAGCTTTGAAATAAAGCAGTTGGTGATTGATTTTGATAATAAATATGCTACTGATAGAATGGAAGAAATTGAAGCGAGATTATTCCCACGAGATTTCAATGTTTTTAGTGGTAAACGCTATCCAAAACAAATTATAACTTATCACATTCCTTACATAGGAGACGAAAATCTACTTCATTGCATACCTAGTTCAAGGATTTTAAGAAGTGAATTAGTTTATTTGCAAGGCGAAGAAATCCGTTTTGATATCATTAATTTTTATGACAAACCAGATCAAATAGCGCAAAGAGCAGATGAAATAATTAATGTTATTAAACAACAATTAAATAATGTAATAGAAGAAGTTGCACAATATAATGCAGAATTGCCTAAATATATAATAGAATTAATTGAGGCCAAAAATAGCCAAATAATGAAACAAAACAACATTCTTTCATCTCTTGGAATTCCTGTGCGGAAATCTTTTGACCATAAAGCTGAAAGTATTGGAAAAACTAATACATCGGAACCTAAAATAAAACCGCAAATATATAAAAAAGAGAGAGTCGACACACATTATGACGTGTTTATTTGTCATGCAAGTGAAGATAAAGAAAGTATAGCCAATTTACTTGCAAAAAAACTACGTGAATTAGACGTTGCAGTCTGGTACGATGAATTTACCTTAAAATTAGGTGATGGATTAAGGCAGAAAATTGACCAAGGTCTTGCAAGCTCTAAATACGGCGTGGTGATTTTAAGCCCAGACTTCTTCAAAAAGAATTGGCCTAAAAAAGAACTCGATGGTTTATTTGCTAAAGAACTTCAGGGAAATAAGGTAATACTTCCCATATGGCATAATATTGACCATGACGAAATCATGAAGTATTCTCCAATGATTGCTGATAAACTGGCAGTTAAGAGTTCTGATGGAGTTGAAGTGATTATCACAAAAATATTGGAAGTTGTTCATCCTCAAAATTCTTGATAATCGTTAATTCGGGGGACGCCCTCCAGAATTGAAATGAGTAAGACCTGCCCGAATGACATCGGTCAGGCGGGTGTCCCCGGAATTAAAAGAATAATATAGTAGTATTGGGGACACTTCACAGATTTTGCAAGTGGCTATTTGCTTCGGATTCAAGGCATTATGATATAAATTTGAGATTTCTGCAATGATAGTTAAGAATGAAATCAACCGCTATCCTAATAAAATAGCGGATTATAAAATATATGATGTGTCCAGCGATTAATATGCCTGACAAAATACCTTTATCTCAAGAAGACTTAAAAAGACATCTGGGAAAACAAGTTGATTTTTTAGAAACTTCTGCTGATTTATTTGATAAGGGAGCTGAAAATGAAGCAACAAGATTAGCAACAACTATACGCATTTTAGTTCATGACACATCCCAATCTCATTCTCTATTAAGTCAATTAAACAAAAAAGGAATTAAGTTTCTAGATTCCAGTTCAAAGCATAATCAAAAAGGACTTTCTATTAGTTCTGGATTTGTTGGAACTGGTATGGTAAGTGGCAAATATGTCGCCATGCTAGATGATTTACCACCTGACGTTATTAAATGGGTTGACTTCGATACATGGTGGAATATGCCAATAATAACAGATAGAGAAAGAAACCAATTAACCAGAAAAACAATTATTTTAACAGCAGCCAATCAAGATGGTGGTGCACATATCGATCCAGAGTTGGATAAACCTTATCATGACTTATCAAGGAAAAACTCGCTTGGGTGGACCCAGAAAACACCTATGGGATGGAAGCAACTACAGGGAGGGGACAAGGTTGTTATCCGACAAATTGCTCATGAATTGCTAAAATCGCTCAAGCCAGGATATAGTAAAAAACCCTTACTTCAGACAACTCCTGACATAATAATTGGAGAGGTTACGGTAGGAATATCAACTCCATTATCAAGCGATAAAATTATAAAAAAGAATAAGAAAATTGGGAGAAATGAGTTTTGTCCTTGTGGAAGTAAGAAAAAATATAAATATTGTTGTGGAAAGTAATGTTGCCAAAATTCATGTGACACCATGCTGAATTATTAACTAAATAAAAATAATTCTATGGGCGATAATCAACCCTCCGACGAATCCATCGCCTTATCCTGCTCATCAGGTGACAAGCCCGCAGGCAGTCCCGTTTATCCCGTAGGGGCTAATAGGGGCAATGACGCCTATGATAAGTTAAAATTGAAGAATCCTTACAAATATAAATACGATGAGAATGGCAACATGACGGAGCAAGTAGAGTATGTGATAATGGGAGGAAAAGAAGTCATGCAAAATCAGACTATCTGGGAATATGAGTTTTATACCGACCTCGAAAAATAGTACTAGAGTACTTAGTACTAAAGTACTTCATAGTGTCTTCGTGCCTCTGTGGTAAATCTGTGGCTTATATAAGTCCTGCCTCCAAACCAATTGTCTGACGTCAGACATTCCTATCTAACCCTATAGGCAGGTAGATGTGCAGGCAATAACCAATAGGAGTGTAGTAGGGAACCAGTAGAGGTGTAATAGGGAACCAGTAGAGGTGTAGTAGGGAACCAATAGAGGTGTAGTAGGGAACCAGTAGATGTGTAGTAGGGAACCAATAGATGTGTAGTAGGGAACCAATAGAGGTGTAGTAGGGAACCAATAGGGGTGTAGTAGGGAACCAGTGGATGTGTAGTAGGGAACTAATAGAGGTGTAGTAGAGAACCAATAGAGGTGTAGGCAGGGGGTAGTAGAGGTGTAGGTGGTATCTATTAGGTATCCCCTACACCTCCCTGTGCCTACCCCATTACCTTAAGGATACGTTGGAGGTCAGCCTCGCTGTAACACCCGATAGAAATTGTGCCGAAGATGAATTTATCTCCAATCTTACCGTAGTGAATACGCACATTGGCATTAGGGCCCAACTTTTGTCTGAGCCGTTGCTCGTGCTCCCGCAGATTCGGGTCAATACCGGAATGAAATTCCTTATACTGAGGCGACCGGGCCGTCGGGGTGGTACTGATTCCCCTCGGATGCAGATAGGCATCAACGATGATGCGTAAATGCCTGACTGAGAGGTCTTCATTCTTGACCCGCTGCCAGAGGCTCAGGCGTCTGGTGGAATCAGGCACGGCTAAGATGGCGATGGCATGCCCGACCCTAATTGTCTGACGTCCGACATCATCCTGTATCTCGGCTGGCAGGCTTAACAGGCGGATAAAATCGGTCACCGTAGTCCGGCCCACGCCCACCCGCTGGGCAACCTCTTCGTGGGTCAGGTGGAATGTATCTGCCAGTAATTTGTATGCCTTTGCCCGTTCAATCGGGTTGAGGTCTTTACGATGTGTATTTTCTATCAATGCCCATTCCATCATCTGGCGGTCGTCTGCCTCTTTGAGCACAGCCGGGATGGTTTCTTTCTTGAGCGCCTGGCAAGCCCTGAAGCGCCGCTCACCCATAATTATCTCGTAGATATCAGGATTTTTCGGGTCCTGACGGACTACTATGGGCTGTAATACACCGGCCGTCCGGATGGAATCTATTAATTCCTGCAATGATTTCGGTTCCATCGCCTTGCGTGGCTGGAAACGGTTGGGGATAATTTGGTCTAACGGTATTTCGCGGACTTCCGAATCTTTATTATTTTTCATAATAACAACTACAACCACAAAGACACAAAGATCACGAAGAATTCAGTATTGTGTCTTTGGATTTACATGCATTATTTAATTCACAATAGTATGAACAAAAAATATAGGCGACTTCTCAAAGAAATCAGTAGGTTTAACCTTTTCGATACTCTTTATGGATGCGTATTTAAATTTTATAGAGGTAGTTATTTGCTTTTGATACAGCCTTCCTAACGGATATTTCAATAATAGATAAATTAATATGTTTAAAAGTATAATTATTAAAGTTTGTTTAAAGCTAAAAGAATAGCAAGCAAAAATAACAAAGGTTGATATTAATGTTATAAAAGCAATGCCCGAGAAAACCTCGCTATTTGTTCCACACCCTTTACTTAGTATTGTTTTAGATTCGCCTCTATGAAAATGCTCCATAAATTTTAGAAATGATTCTTTTATCTCTTTTTCTTCTCTGACGCCATATAGTTTAAACCCATTTTCATATGCCGACCCGCCGATTTTTCGTTTCGGCGTATTCTGTCTAAGGAAATAAATCGTTCCGTGTTCTAATGAATGATTTGCCTTTACATCTTCTTCTATTCTAAATCCCTTAAAAAGCATAATAAAGAAGCGTGCATTTAAGAAAATAATGGGTATTAATAACAAAGGCAGAAGAAACGCATAAATTAAGCCCAATTGCTTTTTATCTCCTATTCCATAAATAAACACTAGCGTAGCTAAAACAAGATAAGAGAAGTTACCTCTAAGAATTATTCTGAAAATAAAACGCGCTAGCTTATCCTCCCAATTATTAATATATATTTTTTCCTTCATAGCAATATCAGCTAATCAATCCCGTGGACATCTTGCTCAATTAATTCGGTATGGCTTGCCCGTCCGTAGCTATCGGCGTAGGCGGGTGTCCTCCGAATTACCAAGGATTATATTTATTTGCCTAATTTTTCTATAACAAGTTAAATTCTTCAACACTTATTCCGGCTTGTTTGATTAACTTGCGCAGGATACCCGGTCCGAGTTCACGATGTTGTGGCACCGAAAGTGTATAAAGATAGTCCTCTTTAGTAAGCATTAGATGTGAACCTTTTTGCCTGGCGATTGACCAGCCGAGACGCTGGAATTTCTTGGCTGCCTCGGCTCCGGAACAGAGTTTTATTTTATCAGGCATTAAACAGTAACCTCTACTGCCTTCTTATGATTGAATCTTACCTTCTCTTCCATTACTTCAAGCCAGCCCGCTATGGCTTCCTTAATATTTTTTATTGCATCATCTTTGGTTTTGCCCTGAGAAAAACAGCCCGGTAATGCAGGAACCTCAGCCACGAAATAACCTTTTTCGTCCTGTTCTATTTTAACATATAATTTCATAACTTGTTCTCCTATTCTGCTTAATAGCGATATTGCAATAATATTATATCAAGGTGCTTGCTGTTTGTCAAGAAATAATAAGCCACAGACAGACGTCGTCCATAGCCATGGACTATGGCGTCGGACGATTACACCGATTAACACAGATAATTTTTATAAGGAGACCATGAAAACAAGAGAATTATTCATGAATTCCTGGATTCCTTATAGGTATTTATTTAGTATTCCTCTGCGTTCTCTGCGTCTCTGCGGTGAGAATATATGGTTCTTTCTAATGTGGCTCGGATTTTACTTTTCTTATGACATCACTTTTTTTGTCAATGACATAATCACTAAAGACGGTCGGAGCGTGTTTGATGAGTATTTTCAAGATGGTGATGGCGAGTTTGCGGATTTCCCACTGCGCTTTGAGACTGCCTCTTGTTTCAATGATATGACGCCATTCCCTGAAATTAGCGGTTACTACTAATTCGGTTTCCACCGCATTGGGCAGGACAAATCTGGCATCTTCTTTTTTGATGTTTAACTTCTGTAATTCCACATAGGTGTTTTTTGCCCTGTTCATAAAGTCCTTGAAAAGGGAATGGGCTTTTTTGTTGTCCTGAATCGAGGCCGGTTCTATGTATTCAAAATTGTGTTCGGCTACATAACGTTGTGATTTCTGGGTGAAGGAGCAGAATCTATGCCTGACAAATTGGTGGCTGGATGCCCTTGAGATACCCTTGATTCTGAATGTGGCATTAGCGTGTTCCAGGACAGAATGATGGCCGCTTTTGACCAGCATTCTTATGAATTTCTTTTCTGTGCCCTGGCGCTGTTTCCGGGTTGACAGGTAGGCAGTCCTGCCGGCTCTTTCTATCAATTTTTCGGCAGTGGGTGTAATGGATAACAATACGACTTTCACTTAATAGTCCTTTCGTTAAATAGGACACTGATTTTCGCAGATTAACGCTGATAATTTCTATAAAGAGACCATGAGACCAAGATACTGAATTCCTTATAATATTAATCTGCGTAGCCCGTTGGGGCTCTGCGTTTATCTGTGTCCCATTATTAAATTTATGGCGGTTACTATTGTTCATTTCATATGATTCAAAACAAACTCATTCACCTCCGGCAGTCCGCCCTGGAGAATCAGATAACCGTCGTGCGGTTCGCGTTCTGTTGTTTCATGCGCTATCGGAGTGAGCATCATTTCTTTTACTTTCTTCGGTTCTTTGGTGTGCCCCAATACCCAGCATAGTTTCATATAGGCAACCTCAGGCAGCATATTCTCGCAGGGAATAATGCCGAGATCCATCAGGTCTCTGCCTGTGTCATAGACATACATCTGGACATAACCCCAGAGTGTCTGGACAGTCATCAGGACAGTGATACCTTTATCCACCGCCTTTTTGAGCGGCGCATAGAGCGGTTTATTGACATGCCCCAATCCGGTTCCGGCAATGACTATTCCCTCATAGCCGTTATCAATCAACGACTCAATCATATCGGGCTTCATATTCGGATAATAATAAACTATGGCGACCTTTTCGCAGAAGGCAGTATCTATCTTGACATTACGGTCTTTCCTGCGCTTTTTGTAATCATCGGTGAAGAATTTGAATTCGGTAGGTGAGACCGAGCCAATCGGGATATCGCCTATGGTTCTGAAAGTGCTGCGGTAACTGGAGTGCATTTTCCTGACACGGGTTCCGCGGTGGAGCAGGCAATATTTATCGCTGGTCGGTCCGAACATACTGACCACGACTTCAGCCATATCGCTCTTAGCCGCAGTGGTTACTGCGTTTATCAGGTTAAGCGCGGCATCGCTGGAAGGCCGGTCGCTGGAACGCTGCGAGCCGACAATCACAATCGGAACAGGTGTTTCCTGGACCATAAATGATAATATAGCCGCGGTGTGATGCATCGTATCCGTGCCGTGTCCGATAACGATGCCGTCCACACCTGCTTTTATTTCATTGCCGATTGCCTGTGCCGTGGCGATATACTGCTCGGGTCCCATATTCTCGCTGAATACGCCGAATAGTTTCAGAGTCTTCAGATTGCAGATATCAGCCAGTTCCGGCACAGCGCCGTAGAGTTCACCCGGCGTGAATGCCGGGATAACCGCGCCCGTCCGGTAATCAAGCCGTGAAGCAATCGTCCCGCCGGTTCCTAAGAGCGTTACATTATGTTTCTTGGGGTCATACGGAAATTTCTTTTCCGGTATCTTGTAAATAGCTTCTTTGTAGCCGACCTCCTGGATAGAGGTGATTGAATTTATATTAATGCCGGTATTGTAACCGGAATGGAGTTTAATAACGATGTGTTCGGCATCGCCGCTTTCAGAGCGGGGCAGAACTATTCCCTTGAATTCGCCTTTGGTCGTGTTGATAATCACATCGCTCCAGACCTTGACATTGAACTCGATGAGTTTCTCTTTGGCATTGCCTTTGTAGCCTTTGTAAATATCGTTAGTCATATTTTTTATACTATAGCTTAAGCAATTACTAAGTCAAAAGATTTCGGTTATTGGATTACCTTTTTCTTGATAGTATAGGAGAGTATAAGAGTAGCCACCAAGACACCAAGACACGAACCTGCCTGACGGCGGGCAGGGAAAACAACCTGTTAATTTCTTCTTAGTGCCTTTGTGTCTTCGTGGCAGAAGTTACGAAGTTTTCTTGCTTTATATTTAGTTTTTGGTATTATCTATAAAATAATAAAACATAGTCCCGACAAATACTGTCCCCGAAATAAATTCGGGACAGGCGGGATAACTGGCTGTCCCTAATGGGACTCTCTGCGGTCGTAACGACTAAAGTCTAACAGCCAGTAAAAAAGGAGTAAAATATGGATTACAATAAATTTATAGATGGACAGGTTGAGGAAATCAAACAGGCTGTAGGTAATAATATAGCCATTAATGCGCTTTCCGGCGGAGTGGATAGTTCCGTAGTAACCATGCTGGGCCATAAGGCAATCGGAGAGCAACTGAAAACCTATTTCGTGAGTAACGGTTTGATGCGGCAGGGCGAACCTGAAGAAGTAGTGAATACCTTTAAGAAAATGGGCGTTAAAGTGGAATTGATTGATGCGAAGAATGAATTTTTAGGGGCGCTTAAAGGTTTAACCGACCCGGAAGAGAAGCGTCAGGCGATTACCGATACTTTCTATGCAAAGGTATTTTCAGACCTGGTAAAGAAATCTAAAGCCAAATTCTTATTCCACGGAACTATTCTGACCGATATCGAAGAAACCGTTGCCGGTATCAAACGCCAGCATAATATACTCACCCAGATAGGGATTGATACTGAAAAGAGTTACGGTTATAAAATTATCGAACCCTTAAAAGAACTGCGCAAGGACGGGGTGCGTGAAGTAGCCAAACATTTAGGAATGCCTGAAATAATACATCAACGGATTCCTTTCCCCGGACCGGCTCTGGCAACCCGTGTTATCGGCGAGGTGACCGAAGAAAAGCTGGAAACTGTCCGCAAAGCCACTGCTATTGTGGAAGAAGAATTATGTGATACAGGCGCATTCCAATATTTTGCAGTGTTGATGAATGACCGCGCTACGGGCATCCGTAATAACAAACGGGAATTCGGCCAGATTATCGTTGTCCGTTGCATAAATTCTGTTGATGCCAGAACAGCTACCGTCACCGAATTAACCTGGCAGAAACTCCATCGCATTACCGAGAGAATACTCCAGATATCCGGTGTTAATCGGGTCTGCTATGACCTGACTCCCAAACCTCCGGCCACAGTGGAGTATATCTAAAGAGTAAGTTATGAAAAACATTCAGACATTAATAAATCAGGATAAGATATCATCTTATCTGAACAAACCGCGCCAGGATTTCACCAAGAAAGACCTGATTAGATTCATAGAGAAAAATAAGATTGAGATGGTCAACTTTCGTTATGTGGGCGGCGACGGTAAGTTAAAGACCCTTAATTTCTTAATCAGAAATGAATCACAATTAGACAGGTTACTCTCGGCCGGCGAAAGGGTGGATGGTTCAAGTATATTCCCCTATATTGATGCGAGTTCAAGCGACTTATATGTTATCCCCCGATATAAGACCGCTTATATAAATCCTTTTTCTGTTATTCCCGCAGTGGATATACTCTGCTCTTATTATACCAGCGACGGAGCGCCGTTGCCGAGTGCTCCTGAAAACATCGTTAGAAAAGCCCATCAGGTATTAAAGGAGCGCACCGGATTGACCTTTGAGGCGATGGGGGAATTGGAATATTATGTTTTATCTGGTAAACAGTATTTGTATCCTAATAAATCGCAAAGCGGCTATCAAACCTCAGCCCCGTTTTGCAAATGGGAGAATATCAGAATTGAGGCAATGCAATTGATTGCCCAGACCGGCGGCAAGATGAAATACAGCCATTCTGAGGTCGGCAATATCCCCGGCGCAAAACAGGATATGGAACAGCACGAGATAGAATTATTCCCGATGCCCATAGAAGATGCGGCTGACCAGGTTACTATTGCCAAATGGATACTGAGGATGATTGGCTATAAGTATGGAGTAACTATTACCTTTGCTCCTAAAATAATGGTCGGGTATGCCGGCAGCGGTCTTCATATCCATACCAGATTTATCAAGAATGACAAGAATATGATGATTAAGGCAAATGCGCTGAGTGATACAGCCAGAAAGATTATTGCCGGTTACCTGAGTCTGGCTCCATCTCTGACCGCATTTGGCAATACTATTCCTGTTTCCTACTTACGATTAGTGCCGTATCAGGAGGCGCCAACCAATATATGCTGGGGCGACCGGAATCGTTCCGTATTAGTTCGGGTGCCATTAGGATGGTTGAATACAAGGAATATGGCTAAAGATGCCAATCCGAAAGAGACCCGCCTGACCGGGGTCGCCAGCCTGCCTGCTGCAGGCAGGGTCGGGCAGGAAAGTAAAATGCAGGAATTAGTGAAATATCAGACCGTAGAATTTCGTGGACCTGACGGCTCGGCTGATATTTATCTATTACTGGCTGGTCTGGCTGTAGCTGCCCGGTATGGATTGGAGATGAAAAACGCACTAACATTATCTGACAAATTATATGTGGATGTAAACATATTCTCTGACAAGTATAAAAAGGTTCAGGAAAATCTCGGTAGATTACCGACATCCTGCTGGGAATCGGCTGATAACCTCTTGAAAGACCGGTCAATTTATGAAAAGGACGGTGTATTTTCTCCTATTGTCATTGACGGGCTGGTAAAGAAACTCAAGAGTTACAATGACAAGGATTTAAGCAATAGGTTGTTCGGTAAGAAAGAAGCAATCAAAAAATTAGTCGCTGAATATATTCACTGTGTTTAACCACGCACACTCCACGAACCCTGACTGGTTCTCTGAGCAAGAACCCCGGAGGGGTAAATCGCACCGCTACATTATGACACAGCCTCCTCGCAATGACACTTTTGGGCACTTTGTCAACAATCTCATGTTATAAGGTTAGTGAAGGCAAGTTAGCCGAAGAGAGCTCTATTCCAGCCGAATACGGTTGTATTCATACCGAATACTATAGTTGCAGATTATCAGATTACCAATAAAAAAAGGAGGACTCAAATGTCCCCCTTTTTACTCTTAAGAAAGACTATGTGCGATAAATCGCACCGCTACAATATTCTTCTGTAGCGGTGGCATTTATGCCACTATTTATGAATAATGCGGGCTAAGTAGCGGAACGACTCCGCCAAGTGGCGGAACGACTCCGCTAAGTGGCGGAACGACTCCGCCAAGTGGCGGAACGGTTTCGCCAATGGGCTGATTTTAACATAAACCTATTAAAACTATAGAGTAAGGAGAATATATGAAGCAATCTTGGCGGATTCGTCCAGATTCAGTGTAGCAGTCGTACCAATAAAAAAGGGGGACTCAAATGTCCCCCTTTTTACTCTTAGCAAGTCCCTCAATAGTTACGGCACTATGTATTCTTTCTGTAGTGTTGCACTGTTGCCATTAGCATCCTCAACCCTAATATTCCAATTATAAGTGCCGGAAGGTAATGCAGATGGCTCGGCATTGTCGTCAAAATTATACACGACTGAAAGTTGTGAACTCGGCATACCGGTACCGCTGTCCGGATAGTACCACCATGCCCCTGGTCCATTAATATATAGGCTGTAAGTATATGAGGCTGGTGGTGAAGACGGTGCTGTCCAACTGAATATAGGAACACTTGGAATTGTGCTATCAACCGACATACTTGCGACAAAAGAATTAAGCACGCCAGAAACTGAATCGGTTAAAGTTCCCGGAGTACCATCTGAATACGTTACATTAAATGTATAGGTATCTCCCACAGTCGGGCTGGTTTCACGATTCAGATAATAGTTAAACCCCTCCCACTCACTCTTGCGAAGGTCAGTTATTCCATTAAGACCGGGACCTGTTACATTAACCGCAACGACTAATTTCCTGCCGTTATAGACTTCCATGTCAACATTATAACCCTCGTAGGTTAGTGGACTATCCTTATAATGGTCGGTAGTTACGTTGGCGATGGCATTTGCTAATGACAGTGTCTGATTCTTGCCCGTGAGATTAGCGGTAGTCACTGTAATTTGAACACCCTCGTTCTCTACATTTGAAACGTCACCGATATCCCATGCACCGTTACTATTCATATCACAAATGGCAAATAGGCCATAAGTCCCGTTTGGAACGCCTGTGATAGTAAATGTCTGTCCATTAGTTGCCGGTGACGCTATACGTGTGCAAGTGATAACTGGGGGTCCCTCCTCGCCGCCCTCGCCCTCCAGATAAACTCCTACATATAGAGGTCCGGTTAGTGAACCAGAGTAAGAAACTGTGCCGGAAACCGAGTAACCGCCGGTCGGCGCACCGATAAGAGCCGGTGTGGGGGGTGATAAAGCACTCTCTGTGGCTCCTACTAATGCGGTTACCGCAAAGTAGACAGTATTCCCATCTGTAAGACCTGAGACAAAAGCGACATCATTATCATTTGCCACAACTGGTAGCACGCCGTCATAAACTGATGTGGTAGGTGGGGAACCGACTTTCCAATATATCTTGTAAGATGATGCTATTTCGTTGTCATTAGGATCCTTCGGGGTATCCAAGAAAACCATTGCTGAACCATTTAACGGACCGACAACAACACCTTGAGGTGCAACCGGTGTTACTGCCGCTGGTGTATTTAAAGTGATGTTTATACCTGTAGCATTTGCAGCAACAATAGTTACCGTGCTACTATAGGTCCCGGTACAATTAGAGGCATTTGGTACCCCCTGTCCTATAGTGTCTTGCCATGCAGTAAGGGTATAAGTTGCGCCTCCGCCTGTAAGTCCGCGGACTTCATATGCCCCTGCGGCAGCAATGCTGGTTCCATATCCTCTATTGTACTCCCCATTTACCTCAATATAAATGCGGCCTGTTGTTCCACCACTTACACTACCTGAGATGCTATAAACCGGCTCGGCTGGTGTCGTTGCAGTGGCTGCAGTAGTATAAGCACTATCACCACCGGCATTAGTAGCACAGACTTTGTACCAATAAGTAGTTGCTGAGCCAACACTATTATCCTGCTGTGCTTCTATACCAGCACCGGGAGTATAAATTTCGGTAAAGCCGCTACTTGCTGACGTTGTTGAGCGTTGAATTTTGAAGCCGGTTTCATTGCTTGAATTATCTGCCCATGTTAAATCTATTCTGGTTGGTGATATTGCGGTAGCAACTAACGTTGAAGGGGCAGTCGGCGGTGCATCCGGTGTTGTCGCAAATGCTTCGTTTGAAGAATCGCTGTTACCGACACTGTTCTTAGCACAGACTTGGTAATACCAAGTACTATTTGCGGCACGGCCGGTATCAGTATAAACCTCTACACCGGCAAGAACCGTGGCAATCTGAGTATATGTGCCACCGGATGTTGCTGAACGTGATATTACGAAAGATTCTTCATTAGTAGATTCATCTGTCCAGTTTAAACGTATCTGGGAAGCAGATACTGCGGTAGCAATAAGACCTGAAGGTGCAGTAGGCGGAGTAGTTGGTGCTGCCGATGTTGTGGCAGAGGCTTC